>CAYNFB010000337.1:0-3745 GCA_964396355.1 uncultured Leptospirales bacterium
GATCCTCCCAGTTTTTTTCCTATAAGCCAGTGACTCGTCCTCACCTTATCATTCTCCTTGAAATATGACAAAACTGTTGTTTCAACTTTCATCCTCGATGCACCGATAAGCGAAAAAGAAATTAAAACGAGGGTCACAACTATAACCTTCTTATAATGTACGGTTGAAATTTTAATAAACAGTTCAATTGCCCTGTCCACCATCGGTTTTCGGTCATTTTTTCTATCAAGCAGTCCGTCCCCCCCCTGTCTGTGCTCAGGCAGAAGCATCATAAAGGCGGGGATGAGAGTTGTTGATATTATTACAGCAAAGACAACCCCAATTGCAGAGAAGAGTCCCCACTCCCTGATTGCAGAAACCTGGTTTGCAAGAAGAGAGAGGAATCCGAGAAATGTTGTCAGTCCGGCCAGGAGAACCGTCGTTGAAATATGAGTCATAGACGCAGTGAGCCCTTCGAACATTCCTTTGGATGAGATTTCTTCAACATCAAGATAATACTGATTTATGATATGAATAGAATAGGAACTCCCGACAGCGACCATCAGGGTAGGAATCGAAACTCCGAGCATGGTAAGATAGAAACCCAGATGTCCCATGAGTCCCAATAGCCATATATCTCCAATAATCAGAGTTGCCAGAGGAAGCAGAACACCTCTCATAGATCTGAAATTAAAGAAAAATACAATTATGATTACAATAAAAACCAGAGGAAGAAAATTTATAAGATCACTATGCATATAATCATTGAGATACTTATTTATTATCGGCACACCCTGAACAACAGTATCGAGTTCCCTATAACTCTTAACAATATTCCAGACCTCTTTTGTTATTTCATCCTGCTTTTTTATATTAATATATTTTACGACCAGTGCCATATCGGTAATCACATCTTTCTCATCAACAGCAAAAAGAGCATGCTTAAATGCCGGATTCTTCCTGAGTTTAATCTTAAGAGCTTTAAAGTCATCGCGGTTTACAGGAATTATCCGATTCCCATTTTCATCTTTCTCCACAAGATTAACCGATGCAAGAGTATCCTCAGCTCCGCTCATATCCTTTGCCGTCAGAGGACAGATAACATCATCAACCAGTCTCTTTTCTTTGAGATCCTTCAAATACTCCATTCTTTCAAGCAGCCTGTTCAGCCGCTTGTCAGACAACATTTTCTTATCACCGCCTTTGCCCCGGCCGGCATCTTCTTTACCTGCCAGCATACTCTCAATTGCAGATCCCTGATTTTTTATTTTTCCAAGATCTATGCTGCCGCCTGAACCATTGAAATGAAACTCTCTGTCCAGCGCTCTCTGGTAGGCAGGGTCATCTTTGAATTGATTTTTTAAATATGTAAGACTTATTCCGGTATGATCATTGATGCAGGTTTTCAGCTTTTCAATTCGCCCGTCTTCTACGTTTTGATTAAAATCCTTATATTCTTCAAGATCACTGACCATATCATTAAATTTTTCAAAAAAATCTTTTTTCCATATTCCTTCTTCAGAAGCAACGGTCATAATTACAAAATTATCAAGATTTCCGTATATCTTCTTAGTGTCCTCGTCAAACAGGTACAGGGGATCCTTCTGCGGCATCATTACATCATAGGAGTTATCAAACTTGAGCTTCCATATGCCGGAGCCCAGCAACAGAGTGATAATCAACATTACCAGAAAGACAAGATAAGGTCTCCTTAAAACAAACTCTATGTATCTCTTCATTAACATAGTTTCCTGATCCTCCTGTTTATTTTACAATAATTCCCTTAAACATTAATTCTCTGAAACCGCTTATGGTTTCCTTCACCGTCATTCCGTTTTCCAGAATATTGCCGGTTTTGAAAACAACGTCAGCTGCGGCACGGTAGAACATAAAAATGAAAAAAGGGTTTATATCTCTGAACAAATTTTTTTTAACTCCCTTCTCAAAGAAATATCTAAATTTCAAACTTATCTCATCTATGAGCATGTCCGCCTCCTTCTCTATTTCCGGATAAAAACTCCTTATATCCCGGATACGGTTATCAGAAACATCTCCGAAAATATTATAGGATTCCTGAAAGAGATGATATATCGCCTTGTCAGGCTCCCCGGCATATTCGTCAAGCTTCATCAAGCTCACCCGCACCTCTTCAAAGAGATCATCTGCTATAGAGGAAACAATCTCATCCTTGCTTTTAAAATACTTATATATAGTCTTCTTGGAGATGCCGCATTTCGAGGCCAGTGTATCCATGGTAATACTCTTAACGCTGACTTTATCCCACATACTCCCGAATCTATCGATAATCACGTCTCTCATGTCCGCCACGAAAACCTCCTCAAAGAAACTAATAAAACTAAAATAGTTTCTGCGGTTCTTTTGTCCAATATTAAATTTTATTATAGCAAAAAAAAGTGTTAATGTTAAAATTGGAGCGCCGGTTTAATAAAAATATAAAAAAAGGTACACCATGGGGAATTTAACAAAATTAAACGATTTTCTTTTTCAGAGAATAGACAGGACAAACTTTCTCTACTTTAAAAAAGCCCAGTTTACAGCATTTTCAGATCTTCTCTTCATACTGCTGATGACAGGTCTCTGCATAGCTGCAATGAATTACAGCGATGTCGAACGATTCAATCAGACTATCAGCCTCGCTCTGCCGGTAATTACCGTTGCAATCATGAGCTTCCTGGCCATAGTTTCCGGAAAATCAGATCTGGGTGCCAATATTATGGCAATCGGAGCATGTATTCTCGCTGTAGCAGGATTTCTAAACAGGCCTCCGCATCTGGCAGGAGTATCTCTGGGTTATTTCATGTATATTGCTGTGGTCTATGCTTCGTTTTTCTGCACTTCAATACTTTCGGGAATAATTCTGCTGGTTTTTCTGGGTACACACGCATATTACTTCTTCATACTCGCCGGCCCTGAGACGACGGGCATCCTCTCTGAAACTCTGAGAACCGCATTTTATGATGGATTCATTGCTCTAACCAGCGTATACATCACAGGTTTTTTTGCAAATAAATTCATGAAACGCGCATTATTACAATCTATTGAAGAATCAAAAAAGAGTGCCGGTCAGTTTGCATTTATCAGCAACCTTATTGAAACAATAGAAAAGACTTCGCTGAATCTCCAGGAGTCAATAGAGCTGAACTCCCAGGTAATTAACTCATACACTGACAATGCTCAAAATCAGGCAGCATCTGTTGAAGAACTGACCTCTACCATGGAGGAGATGTCAGCCGGAACGGAGAGCGTAGCCAGAGAAACAACGAGCCAGAACAGTGCACTACTCAACCTTACAGAATGCCTGGACACCCTGGCCATGTCCATAGATCTTAACGAGCATTACAGCAAGGAGATTAATCAGCTTTTCATACAATTTGTCGAACTTACCAGAGAAGGGAAGCAGTCGTCAATTGAACTTGATGACACAAACAAAAAGATCTACCGCAACTCCTCAGAGATAGAGAAAGTAACAACAATTATAGAAGAATTTTTCGACAAAATCAATCTGCTTGCTCTCAACGCATCAATTGAGGCTGCAAGAGCAGGAGAATTCGGCCGCGGTTTCGGAGTCGTTGCCGATGAGATAGGAAAACTTGCAGACACCTCCCAGCAGGAGCTCAAGCAGATAGCAGCTCTGATAGGAAAAAACAGAACTGATGTTGAAGACGGTAATAAAATCATAACTAATATTCTTAGTTTTATAGAAAAGCTTCTCAGCAACTTTCAGGCCATACAGGGAAAATCAATA
>CAYNFB010000338.1:0-3731 GCA_964396355.1 uncultured Leptospirales bacterium
AATATTTTCTGCTACTACAACCTCCCCCTCTCCTGCGGGAGAGGGGGCCGGGGGGTGAGGTGACTTATTTTCCCCGACTATTCTTTATCGCCTTTATTATTTCTTCTACGTTGTTAAAGACATCATCATTGGTAAAGCGTAATACTTTAAGATTTCTTAACTCAAGGACTTCATCTCTCTGTCTGTCATATTCCTTCTGCTCTTCTGTATTATGGACACCGCCGTCTATTTCAACACAGAGGCCAAGACTGTGACAATAAAAATCGACTATGAAGCCATCTATTATCTGCTGTCGTCTGAACTTTAAGCTATTAAGCCTTCCGGCGCGCACCAGTTCCCAGAAAACCTTCTCAGCTTCAGTCATATTACTTCTTAGTTTTTTTGAAAACTCAACCTTATCTGAAGATACCATCTGATTTCTGATAAGACCATCCTCTTTCATAAACGACGACCTCTCCCGCGCTGCTGCGCACCCTCTCCCATAGGAGAGGGTTTCTGTGTTAAAGAACTTTTGTGTGAAACGACCTCTCCCGGCCTGCTGGCCACCCTCTCCCATAGGAGAGGGTTTCCGTGATAAGAAACTTCTCTGTAAAACCTGAATATTTTCTGCTACTACAACCTCCCCCTCTCCTGCGGGAGAGGGGGCCGGGGGGAGAGGTCAGCCCACTACCTGTTTAATCTTGAATAAATCAGAAAGGGCGGCAGAGCCTCGCCGTTCTCCTCGAAATGTATGACGTGGCTCACGCCCTTGTCGCTGTCATATATAAACCGCAGTAAAGAATTCATACCCGGTCTTTTAATACTGGCCATTACTATTTCATGGCCTGAACGAACATCTCTTCCCTGGGAGCTCCAGTTGACTCTTCCATTGGAACCGGCCATTGCACCGACAATGCGGCTCACCCTGATCTCGTTTCCGAAGAGATCAACAGATCCCCATTTGACTCTGTCAACAGGAGAACATGATACAAAGGAAAAGAGAATCAGTGCAGCAGCAGATATATATAGTCTTTTCATTTAATTCCTCTTAAGTGTAGTTCATGCAGATAATAACAGAGGCGGGTTTATGGCAAAACAAATACTCTCCTTCCCTATCACGTCCCCCCATGGAGTATTCATACTCCAAACTCCCGGAAAATATCATACTTCCCCCCTGAAAATGATTCAATAATTACAAAAGATAATATACAGTATTTTAATTATTGAATAATCTGCCAACAGAAGTTAATTTAAGATAAAATCGATACTGTTCAGTATGCTGATAGTACTAAAGAGGACAATATGCGACCTTACTCGGCAAAGCTCATTATTTCTGCACTGATCATTTTTACAGCCGCAGCTGCTCTCCCGGCCCGCCCCATTGCAGAGAAAGGAATTCTCGACCTTACATCACATGATTTTAACACAGGGAAGAGTGTCAGTCTCGATGGGGACTGGGAATTTTACTGGGACAGAACAATCACGCCTGGTTACTTCAATAAGTCAGAAAAACCGGACGGATACTACCCGGTTTTTCTCTACTGGACAGCAAGGCCACCTACAGACTAAAGATAAAGACCGGTGCTGCAGGCCGAAGCCTGTCCATACTGACACCGGAGATTTTCAGTGAATACAGACTATTCATAAATGGAAAGCTCAAAGACAGTCACGGACGCTTTGCAGACGGGCAGATCCGTTTCCTTAATCCAGGCATATTCACATTCTACAGCACAGGGGATACAACAGAAATAATTCTTAATGTGGCAAACCGCAGTCACGGCAACGCCGGCATAGGCCAGAGTTTATTCATGGGTCTCCCTGAGACTATTGAGCATCAGCATCTCTTTACAATAATAATTGAGATGATACTCATCGCCGTATGCCTCTTTGCCGGAATATATCACACAATACTCTTTGCCTTCCGGAGAAAGGAGAGAGAGCTCCTGTACTTCGGACTTTTCTCCATGATAATTGCAGTGCGAACAGTTTTTACCGGCTCCTCATCGATCATGCTGTTCTTTCCCGGCCTGCCCTTTGAAATCGGTTCGAGAATTGCAACGGCAGTAATTCCGCTCTGCGTCATGACATTTCAGGCCTATGCATACTATTTTTTCAGACCCCTTTCTCCCCGGAGA
This sequence comes from uncultured Leptospirales bacterium, assembly GCA_964396355.1. Lineage (GTDB taxonomy): Bacteria > Spirochaetota > UBA4802 > UBA4802 > UBA5550 > CAYNFB01. Next base: position 2,115 of record CAYNFB010000338.1, read on the forward strand.
ATAAACACTGCACTGATAATCCTCAATGCAGTATACCTTATAATGACTTTTACACTGCCCACTACCATATACTCGACTCTCTTTGCACCCTATTTCTGGATCATTCTGGCATCATTTATGCTCATAACGGGAGTCAATATCTACGCAATATTTAAGAGATTCAAATACTCGTCAATATTTATGACAGGACTGCTTTTTGTCTTTGCCGGTATTATAAATGACATGCTTCACTACCTGCAGGTTATAAATACGGGCTACTATCTGTCCCTCTGGTTTTCACTCTTTATTATTGCCCAGTCATCAATGCTTGCAATTAAATTCTCCAACGAACACAGACTGGTGGAGGCGCTCTCGGGAAGACTGCAGATTCTCGACAAACTCAAGGACGAGTTTCTGGCCAACACCTCCCATGAGCTGAGAACACCGATAAACGGCATCATCGGCATAAGCGACTCTCTCATAGACGGAGCCACAGGGCAGCTGCCGGAAAAAACGATAGGGAACCTCCAGCTGATCTCATCAGCAGGTAAGAGACTGGCCAGCCTGATAAACGACATACTGGACTATTCAAAACTCAGAAATAACGACATCACAGTGAGCGAAGAGAACATCGACCTGCGCCAGATGGTCTCCGTGGTGATCACTGTGGTTGAGGCGACAAATTCAGCAAAAAACATAGAGCTGAGAAATGCCATAGATGAAGACCTGCCCGCGGTCAGAGGTGACGAGAACAGGCTGCAGCAGATACTCTACAACCTCATAGGCAATGCAGTAAAATTTACCGATCATGGATATATCGAGGTAAGCGCCAGGGAGGAGGATGAATACATCACAGTCAGCATCGAGGATACAGGAAGCGGAATCCCCGACCATATGAAAGAGAGAATATTCACCTCATTTGAACAGGGAGACGGTACAGCCGAGAGAGAGCACGGAGGCACGGGTCTTGGACTGCCAATAACGAAGAAACTCGTTGAGCTCATGGGCGGAGAGATCAGCCTGCGCTCAGAATATGGGAAAGGCTCGGTCTTTTCATTCACCATGAAAAAGGGTACGTCACGAGGCAGTACTGATACGGCGGCAATATCCCCGATACCTGCATTCATAGATTCGGGACCGGTAATATCAGGCCCGGCCTCCTTTCCCGGGGAGAGCAGCCAGAAAGATAAAACCGGAGAGAAAATACTCATAGTGGATGACGACCATGCAAATATCCGGGTGCTCCAGAACTATCTGGCAATAGAGAATTACAAAACCGCCTGGGCATCAAACGGCATTGAAGCACTGGAGATGATGAATTCAGAAAACTTCGATCTGGTACTGCTGGATATTATGATGCCCCGAATGTCAGGATATGAGGTCTGCCGCAGTATAAGAAAAAAACACACAGCCTATGAGCTTCCTGTTCTCATGCTCACTGCGAGAAATCAGAGCTGTGACATTGCTGCAGCATTTCATTCGGGAGCAAATGACTACATCACAAAGCCAATTGACAGGGAAGAGCTCAAGGCCCGCATAAGCACACAACTGTCGCTTCGCTATGCGGTGAGTGATGCCATTGAGAATGCCCATCTTGCCAATACTGATGCACAAACGGGTCTCTACAACAGACGATTC
>CAYNFB010000339.1:0-1442 GCA_964396355.1 uncultured Leptospirales bacterium
GATGAATAAAGAAGTAAAAAACGTAATAATATTCTGTGCATTTCTCTTCGCGCTCTTCCTGGGCGAGACCGCAGTATACTATCTTGCCGCAGGCCTGAAATTCGGCAGACTGGAAATAATAATGGGTTCCCATATGAGCAGCGGAAACCTGCAGGTTCTGCCGTCATTCTGGAATCTCTTCGACAGATTTTCTGGAATAAATTCGATGGAAAAAGTAATTTTTTCTATCTACGCAGCAGGGGTAATTTTCATTATATCCAGGGCGAGAAAAATTCAGATGAATAAGAAGATGAAGTTGCTGTTCATCATCCCCCTTGCATTCCTCTTACTCGTCACATTTGCAGTAAAAAGTTTCAACCCTGTTGTGCCTGCAATGTCATACAATTCCAGACACCTTGTTCCGGCAGAACCGTTTATGATACTGGTCATTTCATACTTTCTGATTCTGACATTCAACTCTCTGAGGTCCTGGGCAGCAAAGGGCAGAGCTAAGGCACCCGAAAATACCACAAAAAATATTGTCCGCCATTACGGCATTGCAACAGCAATCCTTTCGGTGATATCGATTCTTATCATTGTTGCCGCCATGCCCTACGTGCCGAAACACGGACGGGTAAATTTTCTAGCAGACCACCCCATCGCAGAGCAATTCAGATATCACAAAATATTAAACAATGCCTATGCCGCGGGTATACCGATTATGCAGGAAAAAGTCGAGGCAAAAAGATGGAAGCAACCTGTTGATGCAGTGCAGGACCTGATGAAAAAAGGCTACTCGCAGAAAGACGCGTGCACAAAGGCACAGGTTGCCGAAAAAGACTATATCTATTCTCTGAGCAGGGTTACAAGGGGAGACTACAAGACGTTTAAGATATTTACTCATATATTCTGGGATGGAGATTTCGCCAATAAAGACAACTTCGAATTCCCGAAGATGAAAAAGACTGTAATCAAAAACAAAACTTACGGCTTTATGGTAAACAAAAAAGTACAGGAGCAGCCGGACTATAAAAGAAAATTATTCAGCAATAAAGAAAATTACGTTGTACTCATGCAGGAAAAACCAATAAAGCTTAAACAGATCAAGCTCAAAGAACTATTATAAATGAATGAAAGAAGATAAAGGGAGGAAAACCCGTCATGATAGAAAAAACCAAGAACGACTTCATTGATCTCACAGTTAAACTTGGAGGCAAGAAGATGCCTCTGTGCAATTTCTGCGGAACATGTATCGGAGTATGCCCCACAGATGCTCTGACTGCTGACTACGAAACAGGAAAACCGGTTTTCGATGAGTCAAAGTGCATCAAATGCGGCCTCTGCTATAACAACTGTCAGGGTGTAGAGGTTAATTTCGCAGAACTGAATAAAAATTTTGACAGCGGGGATAAATTCGATAAGTATATCAAAAATTACAGCAAATGCTACCTGGGCCACTCGCT
>CAYNFB010000339.1:1452-3725 GCA_964396355.1 uncultured Leptospirales bacterium
ATATGGATGCAATTAAAGTCTTATTAGATAGATACTCGCTTGATGATCCGGTAAGAAGAAAAGGAGCATCTGGCGGAACTGTCACGAGACTGCTGGTTTATATGCTTGAGAAAAAGCTGGTAGACGGGGTTATAATTCCGCGGCAGAAACCTGACCAGAAATGGCTGTTCAGGCCTGAGATAGTAACAGACGTGGAGACTGTCAGGGCATCAGCGCAATCAAAGTACTGCCTCATCCCGACAAATGAAATACTCAGCGCACTTAAAGATAAAAAAGGCAACTATGCAATCGTCGCCCTGCCCTGTCAGATACACAGCATCAGGAAACTCCAGAATGACGGCAACAAAAATGCGAAGAAGTTGTCACACCTGCTGGCTCTGATTTGCGGCCACGATATGGAATACAATGCAACAATTTTCGGAATGAGAAAGGTTAAGGTAAAAAAGGAAGATGTTGTAGAGGTGAAATACAGAGAGCACGGCGACTGGCCGGGAGGGATGTCATTTACTCTTCAAAATGGAGAAAAAAAAGGTATAAATTTTTTCAACTATCACTATCTCAATGCCGTATACCTTCCCAACAGATGCAGATTGTGTCCGGACTATTACGGCGATTACGCTGACCTGAGCTTCGGTGATTCATGGTTAATGAGACTTCTCGGCAAGGGAATGGACGAGAACGGAATACCCAAGGGATGGTCCAGCATCATCGCAAGATCAGAAAAAGGTGTAGCACTGATTGAGGCTGCGGCAAAAGATAAGGCACTCCTTCTCGAAGAGATTGAACCAGATGAAGTAAACGAATCCTTTCCTTATAATATATCCTATAAGCTGAACGGTGTATTCATCAGGCTGAAATTCGCACGTAAGAAGCCCGTTTTCACAGGACTGGAAGCGCCCAAAAAGCTTGACAGAAATGTTTACCACTTTATCTATAATATAATCATGGTACTCGGTACTACCGGTGTATTTAGACTATTCCTCAGATTAATGCCTTTGAATTTTCTTTTATTCCTTATTAAAAATTTCAAACAGATAATGGGATATCAGGCCAATGCGCGGGATGAAATTCTGAAGTACGATGAAAAATCAAATATTTTCAAATAGTTTATGGAGTTTAAATAAAATATAATGAGTGAACAATATTATTTTACGATGAAGGGCTTTTTTGGAAGAGTCCGCGATGAGTACAACTACTACACAAAAAGGCCCTGGAATCTGGAACAGGTAGGAAAATTCTGGGATACTGTTGATGATTACGATGATGTAAATGAGCAGCTCTATACGTATTTCAGAAGATTTACCAATTCCTATGATCTGGCGATTAAGCATGCATATTTGTGTGGAGTGCCCTCTTTTGTGACATCTTCTTCAATAAAACATCATCACCTTACCAGGTCATGTTTCGCCGATATATTCCCACTCTTCACGCACCATGCGATAGCAGATTCCCTGGGCAGCCATTTCCGGTCCGAGACCGGTGAAAATTATTTCAGCCTTTTCATAGTGTCTAACAAATCCTGAATCGGGAAAACGCTCCGCCACAATCTCTTTGATCCGCCTGTCCGCTTCTCCGTATATAGCCAGCAGCTCTCCGGAAAGAATCACCAGGTCAGGAACCGTGACATTGACAACATCAAGCATGGCGCTGCAGAAAAAAGCAAGCCGGCGGTCAAGCTCACTGACGATATCATCTTCTCCCTTTGCATAAAGATCAGCTAAAAGCGAAAGGTCTGCTGTTCCTTCCTTTACCTCAGCCCGGTCTGCCAGGCCCCGTTGATAAAGAAGCTCACTGAATGACTGAAGAGAAAAATAACAGTCAAGACAGCCCTTACGCCCGCAGACGCAGCCAGCAGGATCATCAGAAACCCTGATATGTCCGAATTCCCCGTTACCCGCCACAACCTTTCCGTCAAAGATCAGTCCGCTTACCGTGCCGGCCCGTGATGAGATAAAAAGGATCCGCTCATATTTTTCCATCAGGTCAGAATCATGAAGGAAATATGATGCCATACTCTGGGCATTCTGCTCAACCTGCACTGAGACGCCGGGAAAAGCCTTCTCAATAAGACCCCTGAAATCAATCGCCTCGGTAAAGGGCATGAAGGTATAGCGAAGCACCAGCCCCGATTCAGAATCACGCCCCCCGGGAATCGAGCAGCCAATTGCCGCCAAATGAATCTTTTCTTCTCCCAGCAATACAACAACTTCATCAAGGTGATCAAGAAAACTTTTAGTAAAGGATGCTTCACTGATCCCCATTTCAAGACCAGT
>CAYNFB010000340.1:0-3720 GCA_964396355.1 uncultured Leptospirales bacterium
ACGGGAACTCACGACAATGACACAGTAAACGGCTGGTTCTACGATCCGGAAATGCCTGAAGATCAGCGAGAGTATATCATGGAATATCTGGCGATGAAGGACTGGAGCGACTTCCACCTTCGGATGATCAGGGAGGCCTATGCCTCCACCGCCGATCTTGCAGTTATACCCGTCCAGGACATTCTGGGATACGGAGGAGAATTCCGTATGAATATGCCCGGCACGATCGAAAATAACTGGAAGTGGAAGCTAAAGAAGAATGAGCTGAACAGTAATACAATGAAGCGCATGAAAAAAATGGCCAAGATGTTCTCGCGTCTTCATGCGGAGGAGGGCACATCTGAAGAGGAAACAAGGAACCTCTGATAACTCTCCCATATTAATTGTATGAGACCCCGGCACTCCGCTTTGCTTCGGCCGGGGTGACATTAAAGACGCGGCAGATATCCATTCTGCAAGTCCCTCCACTCCGCCTCAGCCAGCGTGACATCTGAGGTTACTGTTTCGGTGTTGCGGGATTATATTCCTTCACATAATTTTTTATAAACTGCCTTACACTCCGGCTGTCCATTCCAAACACATCTTCATTTACAGCTCTTATCAGTTCTTCACACTGTTCCTCTGAAAGATTTTCGCTGTCCTTTGCAAGTACGAATATATTGTCATTTCCGGTTTTATTCATTCCCTCAGAATTATAGAAAAGCTCTTCATAGAGTTTTTCCCCCGGTCTGAGGCCTGTATACTCAATACGGATATCTGATCCTGATCCGTTGAGTCTGATCATTTTTTCGGCAATGTCTTTAATCCTATACTGCCTGCCCATATTGAGGACGAAGATTTCACCTCCGGCAGAAATAGCAGCTGAGTTTATTACAAGAAGAGATGCCTCGGGAATACTCATAAAGTAGCGCGTAACATCAGGATCAGTAACAGTTACAGGGCCGCCCGCCTGAATCTGTTTTTCAAAAAGGGGAATGACAGAACCCCGGCTGCCCAGGACATTTCCAAATCTTACCACTGCTGTTTTAAGATGTCTGTGCTGCTGGTAAAATCCTGTGAGAAGTTCGGCGATTCTCTTGGTCGCCCCCATGACACTCGTGGGCCGCACCGCCTTATCAGTAGAAACGAGGACAAAATTTTCCGCTCCATACTCCCTGGAGAGAGATAATATATTATTGGTGCCGAGAACATTATTCTGAAGAGCCTCGGCCTCATTAGATTCCATAAGTGGCACGTGCTTGTGAGCTGCCGCGTGAAAAATAATATCCGGTTTTTCTTTTATGAAAATTCTCTCCATGGATTCACGGTTGCGCACATCCGCAATATGACAGTTGACCTCAGGCCCCTGCCCCTTCATCAGCTTCCCGTATTTGTCCAGTAATCCGGTCAGGTTATATATTGAATTTTCTCCCCGGCCCGATGCTACGATTTTCTTAACATTGAATTTAAAAAGCTGCCTGCATATTTCAGAGCCGATACTCCCGCCGGCACCTGTTACAAGGACGGTTTTGCCCCTGAAGAAATTAGCCATGAGCTTCTGGTCTATGGAGAACTGATCTCTGTCAAGAAGTGACGAGTAATCAAATTCCCGAACGGAGGGAAAAATCGGGACTGAATCAAAGAATTTTTCCGGTGACGGTATTATGCTTATATTGATATTATTCCTCAGTGAGGCAACACCGGAGACAATAGAGCTCAGCAGATCTGCAGAGGCTGAAGGTATGGCAAGAATTATATCAGTAATTCTCAGTTCTCTGCATATTTCGCCTGTCTGACTGAGAGGTCCCTTTACCGGCACACCTTCTATGGCCGTACCGATCTTATGAGTATCATCATCTGCAAATGCAATTACACCGGCACCCTGTATGGTCTGAGGAAGTTCCCGGAAGAGAGCCTCACCGGCTTCTCCTGCACCGACTATAAGTATTCTGCTGAATTCGTTCATATCTGACTATCTCCTGTATCGCCATGCTGCAGCAAGCACATTGTCAGCAACGTATTGAATTTCAGCTTCGCTCATTCCCGGATAGATGGGAAGAGAAATTTCCCGTTCAAATACATATTCCGCCCCGGGAAAATTTTCAGGATTCAGATTATATTTCTGAAAACACGTAAATCTATAGAGGGGAATAAAGTGGACACTCGTTCCTATGCCGGCTGTTTTAAGCTCTTCAATAAATTTATTTCTGTCTGCTGCGAGAGCATGGAGATTTAATTTCAGCGGATAGAGATGCCAGGCTGATCGGCGGTCATCCCTCACAGTATAGCCCTCGACCATATCTGAGTCTGCAAAACACTGATTATAAAAATCTGCAATTTTCGTTCTTTCGAGATTCATTCTGTCAGATTTCTTCAGCTGCTCAATGCCCATGGCTGATGTCATATCTGACGGATTATACTTATATCCGGCTTCGGAAACATCGTAATACCACGAGCCCTTGTCGGAGTATCTGTTCCAGGCATCTTTCGTTATACCGTGAAGACGAAGCCTCCTGATTCTCTCGGCATATTCTTCATTTTCTGTTGTGACCATGCCCCCCTCACCTGTGGTGACAGTCTTGGTTGCATAGAAGCTGAAGCAGGTCAGGTCGCCGATTGTTCCTATATTTCGGCCCTTATATGATGCCGGAAGCGAATGGGCAGCATCCTCTATCACTGCAAACCCGTGTATTTTTGAAAGAGCAATGATTTCATCCATGTCACAGGGCTGTCCTGCGTAATGCACAGGAATTACAGCCTTTGTGGAGGAGGTGATTTTGCTCTCCAGATCTCTTACATTGATCAGATGTGTATCCTTCTCCACATCGGCAACAACGGGTATTGCCCCGATATAGGTCAGCACCTCCCAGGTGGAGATAAAGGTCATGGCCGGAATGATCACCTCATCTCCGGGGCCGATACCGGCGGCCTTCAGCGCCAGGTGAAGCGCTGCTGTGCATGAGTTCACCGCTATTGAGTTAACAGCTCCGGTATAGTCAGAAAAGTTTTTTTCAAACTCGAAGGTCTTTTCACCCATGGTGAGCCACCCGCTTCGAAGTACACCCGAGACTGCAGTAATCTCCTCTTCTGATACGGATGCTCTGTGAAATGGTATTTTCATTATGATTTCCTGATTTACGGGTATATATGGCAAATTTCTTTTTTTACAGATAATCACATAGGGGAAATCATGTACACAGATTTTTTGATAAATTTATGTTTCTGAATGTTCAAACACAAATTTCCTGAAGATCAGCCACACTGGCCGCACCATTTGTCTGAAGCATTATATCCCTTATCATCGCTGGATCCAGAACTCTCTGTATGCAAAAGGGTGTAAACGCGATCACCCTCTTGCGACTCCTCCGCGCTCCTCGCGCGGAGTGCTGACACGTCATACGCCCGTGGGGCTTCTTTTATACATCATATATATTTTTCATTCAATAATTTTTTTCTATCATAAACGGGTGGGACACCTTTGTACTGCAGTATTTTCTGTGTACGGGTTTGATCGTGACCTCCTGTCAGGCAAACCCGGCATCGACATAGTGTCTCTGCTATTGTTTAGCATCCTGAATTTACAAGACCACCCTGCGGGCGGTCTACACCTTTTGTTTTCAGGTAACGGTTTCTCTAAATATATTTTTTATTTCTCAGCTACAGACACTCACGATAATTTATTAGAAACATAAATTTCAAAAATTCCTGCCTCAACAAAGTCAGCCGGTCACGATGACCGGC
>CAYNFB010000341.1:0-3699 GCA_964396355.1 uncultured Leptospirales bacterium
GTTCAGGGTATTATATTATTGAATCTGCCTTAAAATAATCTATTGATGGATGAAGTATGAACAGTTCAGAAGAATCTATTATTGAAGAAGATTACAGACCGAAGGAGGAGTGCGGTGTCTTTGGTATTTACGGACACGATCACGCCGCAAATCTGACCTATCTTGGACTCTACTCCCTTCAGCACAGGGGACAGGAATCTGCGGGTATAGCATCGTCCGACGGAGAACATATTTACAGATATGCCGGCATGGGAGAGGTTAATGATGTATTCACCCAGGAGCATATTGATAATCTTGAAGGAAACATGGCTATCGGCCATAACAGGTATTCAACTACCGGGTCATCCTTCCTGCGCAATGCTCAGCCCTTCAGGGCATCATCCTGCCTTGGCCCTATTGTGCTGTCGCATAACGGAAATCTTACTAATGCGGGCAGTATAAGACATGAGCTTGAGAAGGTCGGTCAGATTTTTCAGACTACCATTGATTCAGAAGTGGTGGTTCACCTCATGGCCAAGTCGGGAGAGAAGGACTTTCTCGAGGCCTTGATTTTTGCGTTGAAGAAAATAAAGGGAGCCTATTCCCTCCTTGTGATGAACAGGGATAAGCTCTATGCTGTGAGGGATCCCTACGGGTTCAGGCCTCTGTGTATTGGACGACTGGATAAGTCTCCGGTTGTTGCCTCTGAGACCTGTGCACTGGATATGATCGATGCTGAATATGTTAGAGACGTTCAGCCCGGAGAACTTATAGAGATATCCGATCAGGGCATTAAGTCATACTTTCCCTTTGAGAAGAGGGAGGAGTCACTCTGCGTATTTGAATACATATACTTTGCAAGGCCCGACAGCAAGATTTTCGGTGAGTCTGTCTATCAGATGAGGGTGCAGCTGGGAGAGATGCTTGCAAAGCAGGCTCCCGTTGAGGCTGATATTGTGGTTCCCATTCCCGACTCCTCTAACTGTGCGGCTCTTGGCTACTCGAAGGAATCAGGCATACCCTTTGAACTTGCGATGATAAGAAGTCATTATATAGGAAGAACTTTTATCGAGCCGACTCAGAAGATCAGGGATCTGGGCGTCAAGCTGAAGTTCAATGTAGTCGAATCTGTGGTGAAGGGCAAGAGAGTGGTCGTTGTCGATGATTCAATCATGAGGGGAACAACGATGCGCAAGATTATCAAGATGTTCAGGAGAGCCGGGGCCAAAGAGGTGCATGTTCGGATATCTGCCCCTCCGACGAGATTCCCCTGTTTTTATGGAATAGATATCCCTACTCACAGCGAGCTGATCGCCGCGACTCATACTATCGAAGAGGTAAGGAAGTATCTTCGGGTAGATTCGATCGAATATATGACAATTGATACGATGATAGATGCTATAAACAGGCCCGATCAGAAATTCTGCAAGGCCTGCTTTAACGGAGATTATCCCTGCCCCCTTGAAGAGCATGATGATGATGAGGAAGATGATAATCTGAAGTTTCAATTTGACGAGGGTAATGGGGAATATTACTGATTTATCCGCGTCATGAGGCCCTGTTCCCTCTGGGATAACAGGGCCGCCTTTCTCATCCCACTTTAAATATTAATAAGTCACTGTAAGTCCAACTCCCACCTCTCTCTGGGGAAGAGTCTCTGCAAGATATTTTCTGGAGTTAAAGTCTGTGCAGTGGCAGGCGTAGAGATTTTCCAGATTGAGAGTTCCAAGATATTCTGCAGTCATGGCAAGCTGCCGTTTCCCGGGACTGAGAAGATGGAGCCCTCCGATTATATCAAGCACCCTGTTCTCATCACAGACCTGTTTTGCGTATTCTGTGATATTGCATATTCCTGAATGGGAACAACCCGTTATGATGATCAGCCCTCTGTCGGTTCTGTACGCAAGGGCGCTGTCATCGGGAAGAAAGTCATCTGCATCTGCTCCCTCTTTTCTCCCGGGGCCGGCCTGAGATTCAAAATCATTTAACCGGGGAATCTGCCCGAGAAAAAAGAGGCGCTCTGTGAGCCTCACAGGACTGTCCGACAGTCTCAGAGGGAAGTGTTTTGATATCTTATCTGCACTGAGGACAGATCCTATTTCGAAGGCTCCCTGGAAAATACTGCTTGTGAAAATTTCGGGGTGGGCTATTATTTCCGGCCTTCTGATTTTTCTCTGTTCTATTTCAGCACTGGTGTACTGGCTTATGAGCGGCACCAGGCCCCAGGTGTGATCCAGGTGGCAGTGCGATAATGCCAGGTAGTCGAGATTCAGCAGGTCAATTCCCATCTTTGCCGCATTTCTTAGAAAGATGTCGCTGAAACCGGTATCAAAGAGTATTCTCCTGTCGCCGTCTTCAATGAAGATAGAGAGGCCCGGTTCGGCAAAGAAGTATCTGTCTATATATGTGTTGTTGTCTACCAGTACTGAAAGTTTCATGTCCGGCCTCCGGGCTGTATTTAGTATATATCCGCAGAGTTTATTGGGCACGTAGTTTTTCGGCAATGAAAATTTGACTAATGCTGTCCTCCGGAGATATCTGCCTGTTGTATTATTAATCGTGAATAAATTTACTTGACGTATTTATACCCATGATATTCTCTGTTTTTATTGCATAGGCTACTAGCTCAATTGGCAGAGCACCGGTCTCCAAAACCGGGGGTTGTAGGTTCGATTCCTACGTGGCCTGCATATAAAAAAGCTCCGGAATATTCTGGAGCTTTTTTCTTATTCTACCTTGAAAGGGCAGCGGTAAAGGGGAATATTCTTTGCCTGTTCAAAGACTCGGATTTCAAATGAACCGCTGCCCATTCCGCTGAACATTATTGTGCCGTTTTCCCTGCCGCGAAGATATTTCCAGTAACCCCTTGTTCCTGCAGGTGCATTTGCCCTTACAATGGTTATCCAGTCCTTTTTATTGCCCGGGATATTTTTGAAATAGACTTTGATGTTTTCATCAATTTTATAAACTTTCTTTTCTGTTTTTACATTTTTTCCGTGCCAGAATTGAACAGGAAGTTTTGGAAGTTTTCTTATCCCTTTTTCAAACTCATTATCCATGTATTTCTGTACAAGAAATATGCGGGTATTTCCTGAACTCTTATAGGATGCAATAAAGTATCTGCCGTTTTTTAAAAAATCGCGCATAATGGTAACAGTACCTGTGCCTGATCTGTAAACAGAGCTTCTGTCGGATAGATGAAAATAATAATATACCTTTAATACATGACGGCCGGGTTTCATGTGCAGATAGTATGATTGCTGTCCCGCTGAATCAGTGCCGAAGGCTTTGTAGTTCACCACTTCACCATCAATTGAGTGTATTCTTATGGTATCCGGTACAGTTACCTTTGCGATTTCCTCTTCCGGCAAGCCTTTGGTTTTAAACTCTCTGACAAACATTGTCGAATAGCATCCGGTGATAAACAATAGAAATGAGGCGTACACTATAATTTTTTTCATAACTAATCTCCATGAAATTCGAGATGAATTATCAGTTAAATATTTCTCTTACATGTATATTACCTTTAGAAATGGGTACTCCGGGGCAGTGATAAATTCCGGTGATGTATGTAATATAGTGACTACTGGCGGCAAGGTCACTATACCCAAGAAGAATATCAGATTGAGAATAATTATAAGGTAGGCCTGGATCTGATAATTATGAATAAATTTATTAAATACTTGACCAAATCTGCTCTAAATGTAAAAATTATATACA
>CAYNFB010000342.1:0-3673 GCA_964396355.1 uncultured Leptospirales bacterium
AAGCCGGGAAGACAATATTATGTAAGAGGCTTTTTTACCATAGAGAATAATGAATTCAACGTGAGAACAACGGGCCCGCAGGGATCAGGTATATTGAGTTCGATGAGTCAGGCAAACTGCCTGATAATTCTTCATGAAAAAATGGATGGAGCAAAAAAGGGAGATTATATAAATATTCAACTAATTGATCACGGAGAAATTTGATGGTAAAAACAAAAGGTATCCTTCTCTATTCAGGCGGCCTTGACAGTATAATTGCTGCAAAATTACTTCTGGATCAAAAGATTGACCTCATAGGTTTTCACTGCATACTTCCCTACTATCCGCCAGACTTAGATCCGGAGAACCTTCAAATATCAATTATTGCCAAAGAAATAGGTCTAAAACTGCATCACTACCGTTGCGGTATGGACTATATAGAAATGCTGAAAAATCCGGCTCACGGCTATGGCAAAAACATAAACCCCTGTATTGACTGCAAAATGTACTTTTTAAAAAAAGCTGAAAAGTTTATGGAGGAAGAAAATGCAGACTTCATTGCTACTGGTGAAGTAGTCGGTCAGCGGCCGATGTCTCAGCTTAAACATACTCTTAACCACATCGAAAACAGCACCAACCTGAAAGGAAGACTTCTTCGGCCACTTTCTGCTAAAATACTCAATCCAACAATAGTAGAAGAAGAAGGAAGAGTAGACAGAGAGCTTCTTCTCGATATTAATGGGCGGGGCCGAAAAAGACAAATGGAACTAGCTGCTGAATATGGAATAACAGACTACTCATCTCCATCGGGAGGATGTCTTTTTACAGAAATGCATATTGCCGCAAGGATTAGAGATCTATTTAAACATCACAGCAGATATAATGAAATAGACATGTATCTCATTACTGTCGGCAGACATTACAGGTTGAATGATACTACAAAAATAATTGTATCCAGGAATGAGAGTGAAGGAAATGAACTCGAAAAATATAGGAATTATTCAGATTACATCTTCATCCCACGATTCAGTGGACCGGATGTATTAGTGAAGGGTCCTCTTAAGCCTGATGATGTAAATTTAATTTCATCAATAACAGCAAGATACGGCAAACCGAAAATAGATGATAATCAGATTGTTATGATTGACAAAGATGGAAATGAAACTGTAATATCTGCACCTGATCCAATAACTGACAAAAGATTAAACTCAATGAGGATATAATATTGAAGAAAGCAGATAAAATCGTGTCATTTCTGGTTTCCGGCCGCGGATCAAATTTCCAAAAAGTAGCAGAAAACATATTAAAGAAAAAGATAAATGCAAGAATTGGCATTGTAATATCAGATAAAGCTGATGCTCTATCTCTTCAGAAAGCAGAGGCAATGGGCGTAGAAAATATATTTATTGATCCGAAAAAATTTGAAAGTAAAGAAGAATATGAAAAAGAAATTGTTAAACAACTGCAGTTAAAAAAAACAGATCTGGTTGTCGCTGCAGGATATATGCGTATTTTAACAAGATATATTATAAATCAATACAAAAATAGAATAATAAACATTCACCCTTCACTCCTCCCCTCGTTTCCAGGAATGAATGCACAGAAGCAGGCTCTGGAATACGGTGTTAAATTATCGGGCTGTACTTGTCATTTTATTGACGAGGGCACTGATACAGGTCCGATAATATTGCAGTCAGCAGTTAGTCTGACTGATAACGATGATATTACATCGCTGTCCACTAAGATCCTTAAAGAGGAGCATAAAATTCTCTCACAATGCGTGAAGTTATTCTGTGAAGACAAAATTACATTAAAGGAGAATAAGGTTTTTACGAAAAAATAGTATATTAACGCTCAAACTTTCTTCTCAGATTTTTGTCTCTTACCTGATAATAAATTTCAACTTCACCGGATATACTTCTTTTGCGGATTACTTTCCCTTTCTTTAATGGATTTTCAAACTCCTGGCTTATTTTAGTTATATCTGTATACTTACTTTCATTCATCATTCTTACCTTCACTATATCCTGCAGGATGCGGTGTTTAGCCAAATCAATAGCAGAATCAAGATTAGACGAAATGACTTTGACTGTATAGGTGTCATTATCTATCCATCCGGTTGAAGGGGTCTCTATTTCTTTCACTACTGTTTTATCAGGGGCAATTTTCTGTGTAGAACAGGAGTTTATAAAAACAAAAATAAATAATAAAAATAACGTTTTTTTCATGACTTTTATCTCCTTAAATATAATTATTATAATTAAATATTATATTTCATAATAAAAATCCATACAATTTTATATAATTTGATTAATTTCGAGGTTTTAATATGCTGAAGACAATTTCTATTATTTTTATTTTGTACTACATAATTATAATTGTTTTAACCTATTACTACAATCTATTGAGCACTAAAAACGAATATTCAAAGGATGACATAGGCAACCTTATTCCTAAACTTATCGGAATCTGGAAAACTCTGATATACAAGTATGACACAGCAGGTTTTATACTTATTACACTAATCTCCGGATTTATAGGTTCAATAATACCACTTATTCTGGATAATACTGTATTTAACTCTTCAATTATACCTCTTTTACTATTTTTTTTAATACCTAAATTAGGGTTGTTCTTTGAAGAAACAAGAGTGACATCATCTGAAAATTTTTCTGATAAACTGGAATCATATTTTGTGAAATATTACATACCAGGAAACAGCGGATTTATAACCGGATATGCATCAGCTGTTATTTTCAATTTAATTTTTAATAATACAATTTCATCTATTTGGCTTATAATTAATCTGTTGATAATAACATCTATTCTAATTTTAACAACAAAAGAACTAATTTTTGATTAAATTTACAAATTTTTTATATGTATTGGTAAATTTTTGACTATAAAATATCACGCCTATTTTATAAATTAGTTAATTTTGTGTTGACTTGGGGTTTGTTCTAAATTAATCTAAGTAAAGTTGTCAAACTCATGAAAAAACTATTAGCATGAGTAATAAACATATTTTCACTTAATTTAAGGAGGATTTTCTAATGAAAAAATTAGTAGTATTATCTTTACTTTTATCTGTAGGTATTGTCTTTTCTTTAACTTCATGCACCGGTAAAATTGGCGGAACAGTAAAAGGCGAAACAATAACTACTGAAGGCTGGATTGACAATGATACATTTAGACTTCAGGCAATGGGTGTTCCAAATTCAAAACTAAAAAATATTGTTCAAAGAAAAGCAAGCTCTAAAAGAGCAGCTATACTCAATGCTCAATATCAGGTTCTTGAAAAATTCAAAGGATCTAAAATTGAAGGTGCTGCCGGAATGTCAGATTTTGAAAGTACTGGTATAGCAATAGCTCAGGAAGTTTCCGGAATTGTAAAGGGCGGATCAGTTAAAAAGATAACCTGGGATGAACAACAGAATGCTGAAATTATTTACGAAGTAAAAGCTAAAGGATTAAAGAAAAAAGTTTCAGGAGCTGAATGGAAATAATTTTTTAGATAGAGTAATATAAAAAAGAGAGGGTTTATTCCCTCTCTTTTTTATTGCAAAAAAAAGCAAAAAAAAAAGACTAATGTCTTTTTTTTTTATTTAAATCCCGGCAACGTCCTACTCTCCCACACAGCTTCCCATGCAGTACCATCGGCGATTAAAGGCTTGACTTCTGTGTTCGGAATGGG
>CAYNFB010000343.1:0-2455 GCA_964396355.1 uncultured Leptospirales bacterium
AGCCGGACTTAACAGCAGAGTTCACTTCCCCGATCTTAAGAAAATCGGAGACAGACTTCTTATGGTGCTCTGTACGGCTTCGAGGAAGAAAGTTCGGCCTGTGCATGAGTCCTACGTGTCTGCGATAAAGAATGCCCGTGACTCTATCTTTATAACCAATGCTTATTTTATTCCTGATGCAAGAATTTTCAGGGCTCTTGTCAGGGCAGCTGAGAGGGGAGTGAGTGTAAAACTTCTTCTGCCCGGCAAATCCGATCTCCCCTTTGTTAAATACGCCAGCCGGTATCTCTATAAGAGATATCTGAGAAAGGGAATACGCATATTCGAGTATTCCCAGAACATCCTCCACGCGAAGACTGCAGTAATAGATGGAGTCTGGTCAACTGTGGGGTCATCTAATCTGGATAGACGGAGTTTTCGCAAGAATCTGGAAATGAATGTGGCTGTGCTTGATCAGGATTTTGGTGAAAGCATGGAAGTCCTCTTTGCACGGGATCTGGACCGGAGTGTAGAAATTACAGAGGATGTCTTCGTAAAGAGGAGTCTGCTGGAGTTTCTGGTTGAGTGGATTTGCTACAGGTTTAGGAACTTTTTCTAGGAAATTATCTTGACATATGTGTATATTCTAAACTAATGCTCATAAGGAATCTATGGTTTTTAACAGAGGAAATACAGGTTATTTTATAGCTTTCATGCTGCTGGGAGCGATTCTCGGTTCAGCGACGGGGAATCTGGTTGTGAAGTTTTTTCCTGCAATGAAATTTATCACCTCGAACCTTACAAGTCCAATAGGTTTCAATCTTGAGATTTTATCGTTCAGCTTAAGATTAAATCTTGCTTCAATTATAGGCCTCATTTCAGGTATTATAATATTTCGCAGGATTTAAGGCTGCGCCAGCAGCTATCAAAAATATTCCCCTTGGGAATATGGATTATAAATCGGTTTTAAACCGGTTGCCTCATTCCAGATTGAATAGGCAATAATCAGATTAACAGTTTTACAAATCTGTCCTTCGAGGCAGTATTGTCAAGCCGGAGTATTCCGGTAAAAAATACGGCAAATCTCGCATAGTTAATTGTGTGAGCTATAGCTGTATAATCAATAATATACTATTTAATAATCAGGGGGTACTGAATTGGCTGTTGTATCAATGAAAGCACTGCTCGAATCAGGTGTACACTTCGGGCATCAAACCAGAAGATGGAATCCGAAAATGTCTCAGTTTATCTTTACTGCGAGAAACGGAATTCATATTATTGACCTGCAGAAAACAATGCAGAGAATAAAAGTCGCCTATGACGCTATGAAAGATTTGTCAGAAAATGGTGGAAAGGTCCTTTTTGTAGGAACGAAGAAACAGGCTCAGGGCGCTATTGTTGAGCATGCCGCTAAATGCGGACAGTTTTACGTTGCTGAAAGGTGGCTCGGCGGTCTTCTTACAAACTTTAAAACAGTAAACTATTCAATCCAGAGACTTAAAGACCTGGAGAAAATGAAAGAATCAGATTCATGGGATGCTGAAACAAAGAAGGAAATTCTTGAACTTCAGAGAGAGCTTACCAAGAAAGATAAGATTCTTTCAGGTATTAAAAATATGGCAGGTCTTCCTGACGCACTTTTTATTATCGATCCAAAAAGAGAAGCGATTGCTGTAAGAGAAGCTAAAATTCTCGGTATTCCTATCTTTGCCGTTGTGGACACAAACTGTAATCCTGATGAAATCGATTATCCTATACCGGGTAATGACGATGCTATCAGAGCCATTGCTCTTTTCCTTGAAGTAATGTCAAATGCAATCATTGAAGGAGAGTCAGGCGGACAGGCTGCTGAAGAGGAAGCTCTTGCTGCGGAGTCAGAAGAATTTGCTGCTGAAGACGAATCTGCTGAAGTAACTGAAAATGCTGCAGAAGAAGTAAAAACCGAGGCTCCAGCGGAAAAAGCCAAACCAGCCGGAGACGAATGGTAAATTTAAAAGCAGATTATTTTATAATCTGCTTTTTTCTATCGGTTTGTAAAAAAGTAAAAATTATATAAGGAGTATTGTAAAGTGGCAGAAGTAACTAGCGCGTTGATTAAAGAATTAAGAGATATGACTCAGGCAGGCATGATGGACTGTAAAAAAGCCCTCGTGGAGACTGATGGAGATATAGAAAAGGCAGTTGAGTTTTTAAGAAAGAAAGGCCTTGCCTCTGCTGATAAACAGCTTGGCAGAGAAGCTACAGAGGGAATCATTGCTTCCTATATTCACAGCAACAATAAGCTTGGTGTACTTGTGGAGCTTAAATCGGTAACAGATTTTGTTGCAAGGAATGACGATTTCACTGCTCTTGCAAAGGAAATTGCCATGCAGATTGCAGCTACAAACCCTGCATATATTACTCCCGAAGAAGTTCCTGCAGATGTAGTGGAGAAAGAGAAGGGTATATACAGAGAACAGATGCAGAACTCCGGCAA
>CAYNFB010000343.1:2472-3646 GCA_964396355.1 uncultured Leptospirales bacterium
TTATGCCTGCTCGAACAGGAATACATCAAAGACGGAAGTGTTAAAATTAAGGATCTTATTAAAGAAAAGATCGCAACCTTTGGCGAAAACATTGAGGTTGGTAAATTTTCACGTTTTCAGATAGGAATGTAATATATGGAAAAGGGAAATACGCCGCAGTACAAGAGAATTCTTATTAAGCTAAGCGGTGAAGCCCTTGCCGGCCCTGATAAAACAGGCATCAACCCCGAGGTCATTCAGCAGATTGCTTCAGAAATAAAGGAAATTGCAGATATCGGAGTTGAAATTGCACTGGTTATCGGTGCCGGGAATATATTCAGAGGAGCAATGGCTGAAGAGCTGGGGATAAATCGCTCAACGGGTGATTTTATGGGAATGCTTGCAACTGTCATGAATTCTATGGCTGTTCAGAATACCCTGGAGAAGATGGAACAGCCTACCAGAGTTCTAACCTCCATTGAAATGAAGCACGTTGCAGAGCCCTATACAATTCAAAAGGCCGTTGATCATCTTAAGAAAGGCAGAATTGTCATAGCCGCGGGTGGTACGGGACATCCCTACTTCACTACTGATACAGCCGGAAGTCTGAGAGCTGTTGAACTTGGCGCAGACGTTCTTCTTAAGGCGACGAGAGTCGACGGTGTGTACTCGGGTGATCCGGAAAAGGATGAGAATGCCGTTAAAATTGAAGAGATTTCCTATATCGAGGTGATTCAGAGGCAGCTTAGAGTAATGGACCTTACAGCCATTTCGCTGTGCATGGATAATCATCTGCCTATTGTTGTTTTTAATCTCTTTGAAAAGGGTGCTCTTAAGAGGATTGTCCTTGGAGAAAAAATCGGAACTAAGATTTCCTGAAGGGGGATTAACTCAATGATAAATGATACTATACAAGATGTAGAAGACCGGATGGGGAAGAGTATTAAAAATCTCCAGAAGGAGTTTTCTGTAATCCGTACCGGCAGGGCAAATCCTGCTATGTTTGAGGGTCTTAAAGTAAGTGTATACGGAAGTGATATGCCTATGAATCAGGTTGCAACGATATCAATTCCTGAACCGAGGCTGGTGGTCATTCAGCCCTGGGACAAGAGCAATCTGGGAGAGGTGGAGAAGGCTATTATGACTTATGTCAATAACAAATAGACATATGTCAATAAAAGAGGAGGATAAATTA
>CAYNFB010000344.1:0-3628 GCA_964396355.1 uncultured Leptospirales bacterium
GATTCCGGGAAGATCTGTCTGTTCCTTTTCATTGTCCCTGTGCACTTATATATTTCCTGTAGCTCTCTAATTTTTCATCCATTGAGGATATCCAGTCTGCATCGACGAAGGCTCTGAGAATACGCCTGACCTCGTAGGTATCCTTTTTATCAAGGGAGCGCACAAAGCCCATGTCTATGACTCTGCGCAGCGCTGTTTCAATCTGGTCTGTCATCTTCACTTCATTGTTTGTATCTGCCATGTAGATTCGCATGGCCTCGACAATCTGATCCTTCGTCAGTATTACTCTCGAGGCATCTCCTCCTGCATCTGACTCTATGAGTTTTTTTCTCAGGAGCACACAGAGCAGGCTTACGGTATAACTCAGCTGTCTCTTCTGCACAAGTCGTGGAATGCCGTTTTCCCCTTCCGGGGTCTCTCTCTGCCTGAGATAGGCATAGCCTTCGTTCTCATCGATAATACAGTCAAGGCCCAGAACTGCAGCCTGTTCTGCTGCCTGTGCCTGTAGCGACGAAAGCCCCTGCCACAGATCGGGATTCTTGTCCCGGTATATCACTCCCTTAAGAAGATTCACCAGGAGAGTGGAAAGCATTGAAGAATTTATCTGTTCCATTTCTTATTTTTTCCTTACGTACTGAATATAATAAGAGGAAGAGAAATCTTTTTTATCTTATTATTTTCTTTATATTCAATAATCTGCTGAGATGATGTTTTTATTATGGAAGAGCTGTCTCTGCTTGCAATTACCGCGTAGGTAATTATCTCTGACAGCCCTTTTTCTACAGGGCAGGATTTACACATTTCCCCCAGGGATATCTGCGGCCTGTCTGTCAGCATTCGGCGGATATTATCCTTCAGCCGTCTTTCATCCACGTAGTGTTGAGTGTACAGTACATCGGGCACCTCACCGGCAAATCCCTCTTCCATGATATTCTCAAGAAGCGGCGGCTTGTCAGGGGGAGTGAAGAGCTTCCTTTCCATGGGCAGTTCAATTTCAGGGTGAATGGAGTCAACATCGAGAAAGTTTTTTTCTGAAGGAGGGGTGTTCCTCACGGCAAGTGTTTTCTCCTCTACAGATTTTATGAGATCCATTATTCTCCGGTTCTCAAGCCAGAGCTTCTCATCGAGAAATGTGCGGAGCTGTTCGTTGAGATTGCCCAGTGTTCTCTTTACCTTGTCCCCTGCATCGAGGAGGCTGTATCTCATAGAGCCCAGGGCGGAGGAGGCTGAACCGGCCCTGATGGTGTCAAGATTTAGAATCTTTTCAGTATTTCTTTCTAATTCATCCTGGCGGTTCCGGGACATTATGAATAACCAGAAGGCGGCGAAGCTTCTTCCCTGTTCGGACTGTTCGATTGCATCGTGCTCTTTGAATATTTCATCGAGAATTTCCGCCTTCTCAAGAGATCCTGTTGCAATCTTCTCCCGAGTCTGACGGTCGAGAGTTCGGAAGTTTTCCTCTACTTCGCGGAAGTCGGACATGAGTCTGCGTATCTCCTCATCAATGCGCCAGAAATTTTCCTTGATCTGTCTTGTGTCATAGGATGTGACAAGGCCGCCGCGGATTTGCCGGATTTCATCATCAATTTCTGATTTCTGCTTCTCCAGCTCTTCAATGCGTTTCTCAGGATCTGTTTCTGTTGCGCCCACGAGATCTCTGAGCATCTGAAAGATCAGAAGCAGTCTTGATTCTGTTCCGATAAACTCCTTCTTTTCAAAAGAACGAAGCCATTCGATGACCTTTTCCACTGCCGGAGTGATGTCGTATTCCGCCTCATCTCCTGTCCCGGTGTAATACTTGCGGAGCCATCGGTGAGTGCCTTCTGACCAGTCATCGAGATAATCATCTGCACTGCGGGGATAGGAATCAGCACCGTGGATAGAACGGATGTGAGCCAGGTAATCTTCAAGCTTTTCTTCAAGCATGGATTCTTTGATTGACCGCACGTTCCGATCAATAAATTCCCTCTCGAGAAAACTTATTACAAGGGGCGCAGAATCGGCAGTGAGAAGCCTCCAGGCCGGGTGCGTCTTTTTTAATCTGTCCAGATAATCATAATTCATGGCTACAGTAACTCTGCTGTGAATTGATTGATCAAGATATTTTCAGGGTTGTTCCGGTTTTTTTCTGTAAAATTTATGTAACGGGAAATTACCTGTCCCCACAGGGCGTGGCCCGAATTCATTATTCTGAATATTTCATAGTTTCTTCATTATATTCAGGCGAAAACTATGTTGAGACATTGAGCGTTTCAGTGAAATACAGTGAAGCTTCAGTAAAATACAGTGAAGCTTCAGTAAAATACAGTGAAGCTTCAGTAAAATATAGTGAAGCTTCAGTAAAATATAGTGAAGCTTCAGTAAAATATACTGACACTTCAGTGAAATATACTGACGTTTCAATGAAATTCATTCATGCTTCATTAAAATATATTCAACGAAGATTAAGATTTAATCTCCCGAGAGTATCAGAGAGTCTTCCGACATTGAATTTCAGTCTTCCGGGTGTGTCAGAGATACTTTCTTCATTAAATTTTAATCATCGTTTCAATGCTTCAGCATAGATAATATATTCAGACATTGACATTTTCGGTCGACAAGAGACTTTCAGTCTCCTGAAACGTGCCAGGGCATGTATGACTTGTCTGCCCTCCGCAGGAACACGGGGGGATTGTTAAGGGGTATTCACGCGAATACCCCTTAACATACAGAGAGTTCTGGAAGACCTGGGCCGGTGCAGGCGTCACCTCAGCAGCAGGTTCCTGGGCAGCGGGTTCAAACATGAGCTCACTGAGTTCATGTCTTGTAAACGGAGCAGTCCTATGTGTCAGCATAGTTGAAGCATCTAATTACAGGGAAAAATTATAGATAGAATCGCAATAAAGACTAACCTTATGAAAAAAGAATAAAGTCTATTCTAAATTTTCGTTAAAAATATGAATGATAGAGCTATTGCGAATGAAGTATATGAAAGAAAAAACAGAAGAAGTGACTGATGCTTCCCCCGAGAACAAAGAGATGCCATATAGAGTGATGAAAGGGGAGTGTCTCCCGGAAAAAAAAGATTGTTCCCAGAGTATAGGCGCCTCCTCCAATAAACAGCCAGGCTATTGACATGGGCGAGAGGTATGTTAAAACAGGATATGCAAAGAAAACAACGAGCCATCCCATAATGAGATAAATAATTGTCGAGACCAATTCATATCTTCCGGTAAATTTCAGTTTGAAAAGTATTCCAATTACAGCAAATCCCCACAATACACCAAAGAGACTCCATCCCCAGGCACCTTTTACTGCAACAAGCAATATGGGTGTGTATGAACCTGCAATTAACAAATATATTGAAGCATGATCCATTAACTGAAATTTTGCTTTAAAAGTATCTTTTTTCACAAAGTGATAAATGGACGACGTAGAAAAAAGTATAATAAGACTTGCACCATAAATTGAAAAAGAAACAATTTTAATTGTACTTCCCTCAAATGCTGAATAAACAACCAGTAAAACCAGTGCAGCAATACTGAGTCCAACCCCGATGAGATGTGTAATAGTGTTGAGTATTTCTTCTGTTCTGGTCTGGTTGCTGTACTGATTTCTGTTTTTTAAACTGTATTCCATTTAACTCTCC
>CAYNFB010000345.1:0-1752 GCA_964396355.1 uncultured Leptospirales bacterium
GAGGGAAGTTAAGCTTGAGGGGACGAAGAAGGAACTTACGGTCCTTTTTTCTGATATTAAGAGTTTTACTTTCATAACTGAAACTCTGGGCAATGATATAATTAAACTTCTCAATATGCATTATGACAGGGCCATCAGAGAAATTGTCCGGTACGATGGTGTAATCGGGTCAATCATCGGAGATGCTCTTCTTGCTGTTTACGGGGCTCTTGAAGACAGCACTGAAAATAAATCTTATCAGGCAGTTCAATCGGCCTATCAGCTCCAGGAGGTTACTGAACTTCTGAGACTGAGAATGGATAATATTAAGCAGGAGATTGAAACTGAAAAGGGCAAGTTTTCAAAAAATGAGCTGAAGGTCTACAAGGCGGTTCTCCTGGAGATCGGCGTGGGCATAGACGGCGGTAATGTCTTTTACGGAACTCTCGGATCCTACGTCCGTATGACCAATACCGTAATAGGCGATAATGTAAATGCAGCATCCAGGCTTGAAGGTCTTACCAGAATCTATAAGGTTCCTGTCATATGTTCAACTTATGTCAAAGAAGATATTGAGGAGAATGTTCCGGATCATGGGATAGATTTTATTGAACTGGACCGGGTAATGGTTAAGGGAAAGACTACGGCTCAGAAAATATACTGGCCTGTTCTGCAGTCTGATGTGGATGATAATATGAGAAAGAATCTTACATCTTTTGAGCTGGGGCTTGAGCTTTACTATGAAGGCAAGTGGGCCGAGGCAAAGAAGAAGTTCAGCAAATGCAGTCTTAGTGCTGCAGGGGTATTCAAAGAAAGGACGAAAGAAAAATGTCCAAGTAACTGGAATGGCGTATGGCAAATGACAACAAAGTAAAAAAAGAAACTAAAGATATTAAAGCACTTGGTGCAAAGTTTCTCCCTGAGGAGATCTCCAATATCGACGGCGGTGTTGAGGTTTATTCTCTGGAGGATGAGTTCGCAAAAACCAGAAAGAATAAAAACTGGGCCGTGGTTATCATGATTCTGATATTTGTTGTGGTGATGGTGTCAATTACAGTTCTTTTCACCTACTACACAGATGTCCAGAATAAGAAGATAGATATATCATTCAATGAGTTTGATGATCTTAGACTGAAGGAAGTTCTCAGCTCGGCGAGAATGAACGATAATAATCTGATGATTCGAAAGAATGAACTCCACAGGGTTATCATAGACATGCGTAAGGAAATGCTGGATATCAACAGAAGATATCTGGTAAAAGAAAACGCTGTCCTTGACAGTTCTGCCGGAGATGCAGAGAAAAGGGCCAGACTTGGAGAATTGCGTTCAGCAGAAAAGGCAGCTATTGACAAAGTAAAGAGTGCCTATGCCAAGAAGATTTCCCGGAAGAGGGCAAATATCCGTGAAATTGAGAAAGAAAAGATAGCGGCAGAGAAGAAGCTTAAGGAAGAATCTGTTGATCTGAGCACAGTTGGAGATGAGAATAAAATTCATGCTCTCAAAATGAAGAGTCTGGCTAATGCCCAAAAAGGCGGTCTCGCCAACATGACTGAATACTATGAGAGATATATAAAGTATCTTGAATTAAAGTACAATCCGTATTTTAAATCAAGAGATCTTAACGGTGCTGTATCGAAATACAGCAGGATTGACCCCGGGAGTTTTAATCTCAGGGAATATGACAGTATTTTTTCTGCTGAAAATATAATGAGTAAAAACAGATTTAACAGTCTCAGGAGCAAATAGAGGCTCTGAAGAAGTACTCTCAGCACC
>CAYNFB010000345.1:1789-3626 GCA_964396355.1 uncultured Leptospirales bacterium
ATCATAAAGAGACTGCGCGGAGTTGAATATGTTCATTCTGTGCCTCCTGCACTCAAAAGTGTCGATAATCTTTCAAGATCTATTGTCAATGAATATGAAAATCTCTGGTTTGGACTTGCATCAACAGTGAGATTCAAGAATATGCAGATTGAGGATTACAGAACAGCTCTTGATGCTGTGCTGAAGGAGAGACCGGAGAGCGGTTATATAATTTCAGCGTCCAATCCGTCAAAGATTTCTCTGCATATAAACAGACTCCTTACAGTTAAAGCGGGGGATGAGGGGCTGGTCTTCAGGAATGATGATGAATTTATCGGGAAAATCAGTCTTTATAAATCAACATCCGGTGTGAAGGCTAAGGTTATTAAGCTGGAACCGGGGAAGAAGATGAAGCCCTTTGATAGAATATTAATTAAGATTAAGTAGGTTTGTCATGAGAAAAATTATATTTTCAGTTTTGATATTGGTGTTTTTATCACTCTCTAATGCCATGGCCTATGACTGGGGCAGTGCGGGCTACAGCGTTCTTGACTCCGGCAGTGAAGATGAGGAGAGTTTTATTCAGCTTAAAGATCGTGCAGGAAATGAAATAAAAGTCAGGCATAATAAAGAACTCTCTGATCGCTGGGGTGAGCTTATTATAAAACTCAACGGAGAATTCAGAACCTGGAAGAATATGAAACCGGAGAAGATTGAGTTCTTCGTTAACAACAACAGTCTTGAAATTCTTATTATACCGTCTTCATTTACATATAAAGGGACTGATTTTATTCCTCATATTCCGGGCGGAATGATGTTCGTCTATGATTATTTTCTCAGTTATAATTTCAGGGTAACACAGGATAATTATTTTCTGAGGATCAATGACAGGTTTATGTATGAGGATCTTCTCTGCGCCAGGATGAAGGAAGCTGTAGACGATCCTGTTAGTTACCTTAAAAAGCGTGAACCGGAATATTTTCTCAAGAAACTCACTGAGCTTGAAAATGCCCAGAAAAAACTGGAGCAGAGCCAGGAGAGACTGACGAACGCAGTTATATATTATGAAAATTCCGGTTTTCTCGGATTCGGGAATACACAGGTGAAGAAGATCGTTGTGAAACGCATAATTGAACTGAAGACGGCTCAACCGGAAATTAAAGCTGCAGATATTAAGAAGAAACTGAGCAGTGAAAAAGTTGAGGCTTCGGAGAAGGAGATAGGTCTTGTGCTGAATGTCTTCTACAATGAGTTTGATTAGATTTCAGCAGTTTAAATAAAATAAGACTATAGTTATGTTTTAAAGGATGCGGCTATTATGCCTCATCCTTTTTTATTGCTTTTTTTTATCTGATGCAGCTTTTTTAAAATCAATTTATGTAAAATACTTGTGCTGAATTTTTAAATCTTATATTTTAAATCATGATTAATAAAGAAGGTAAAGTCGGCATCATAAGTATGGATGGGAAAATAATCACGTGATAGCTCAAATTATTTCGGGAGAATATTTTGGCGATTTTGATTTTTTTTGAAAGGCAATAATAAAAAATGCGGCACTGGCTGATGAAGAACATCTCGTTCTCTAATTCTCTGAGACTGCTGTTAATCCGGCATCATTTAATTCGAAGGCTGACACATCTGTAAAAGGCCCAGGAAGCGGTAAAAACAGGTTTGCGTTTATTAGATAAATTTTTTAAAAGGGAGAGTCTCTATGGCAAAGGAAATAAAGTCTGTTGTAGCATATGATGAATCATTTGAACTGCTCGATATCCGGGTAGGTAAAATTATAGAGGCTGTTTTCGACTTTGGGTTCTGATGCCCGACGCACCCGAATAACACCTGCAATGAAAAACGGAAC
>CAYNFB010000346.1:0-3609 GCA_964396355.1 uncultured Leptospirales bacterium
AGCCCTTGACGCGGATGCATGGATGGACCTGTCGGCTGTAATTATACTTCTGTCAGGTCTGCAAGAGAAAGAGATAGAATTAACACTCCTGCCCCTGTTCCGCATGACAGCAGCAGATCCCATCTGAAAACAGCGGATATCACTCCAATCTGCGAGAGGGTCCGGCATATGAAGAGGACTGTAAAGGCAGCCAGCGATATCAAGAAATATACTGCAGGCCTGTATCCCCGGGATATCATCGTAATTGAAGCCCCGACTGCGCTCAGGATATAGGCTGCACCGGCTCCGTAGCCCATGAGAAGAGCGGCGCTGTGCTGTCCGGCTATGGCTGCTGTAATCATCAATATTGATAGAACCTGTGAAGATATGAGAACCCGGTCGATTCTTTCCGAGTTGATTTTCGTGTCAAGGAGTGATCTTGTAAATACAGATGCAGCTGTTATGGATAATCCGGTAAATACCCCCATGAGAAGAAGGCCGTCGTCTGTTCCTGTACCTGCTATCATCCTGTAGTGGCCGTTGAATGTGATGAAAACCGCGATAAGGGACAGTACGGACAGGGTATATTTTAGATAGAGCCGGTCTTTTATCATGAAGAAAATCAGAAGGGCGAAGATACCCATGGCGGCAAGTATTCCGTATGCCGCGCCGAAAATCAGGTTTTCCTGCTGATTCCTCACCGAAAAGGATTTTTCTGTACGTATAAATACTGGAACAGAGGTAAATGTACGGCTTTCCAGTCTCAGGTAGTAGGTCTTTATTTTATCCTCATCCTTCACAAGAGGGAATATGAATGTTCTCTGCCTGAATTTTCTTTCAGTAATTTCTCTCAGGGCTCCTGTCATGTCTGAGCTGTATCCGTAACCTGAAGGACTGTATAAATTGATAAGATCAATCCAGGGATTGTCCAGATGGAGGATGCATTCTTCGGCATTTCTGTCGATCAGTAAGCTGAATCTAAGCCAGCGCGCTTTTCCCGGTTTGAGACAGATGACCTCATCCAGAAGAGGCCTGAATTTGATGTCGATTTCAGCAGACTGAAATTCTTCAGGTCTGAGGATATTTACCTCTTCCGGAAGAATTTCTATATACGGGGCAAGATTGATGATTTTTTCATCCTGAACTACTGCCGTTACTCCTCCTTCAGAAGAGGGAGAGAGTATAATTATGATACATGCTGTGTAGAAGAGAATTATTTTTTTCAATATGACCGGCCCTTTTATATTAATATTGGAAAAATATACAGGTCGCAGGAATCAGAGTCAACTCCATCTTTTTTACATTTTTATCATAAATGTTTTTTCAAAGTAAAGCAGGATATGTATTCTTTTCTCTTTTTTTGTCTCTAATGACCAAATTCAATGATTTCTATCCGTATCTCCTGGTTTAATCATCAAAAAATTATTGAATTATTCTTGATTTTGAATGTAATGAGTCCTTTCCATTTATTAACAATAACAGGGCGGTATTATGCGTTTTCCTATAAAAATAATCATTCTTTCTTTTATATTTTATTTTCAGACTGTATCGGCTTCTGCCGAAGATGTCCTTCCTTCAGGGCAGACTTTAAAAAATGGAGGGGGAGGGTATTGTTTTGCAGAGGGGAAAATAAACCGTTTCAGCCCGTCCGGTGAAGTTGTGGAAACCCTGGGAGATATTCTGGCTTTTTCCGCTTCAGGGAACGATGCCTGGTTTATTGAAAAGGACGGGGAAACTATCAATGCAGGCCTGGTCAAAAACGGTGTTGTGAAGAGATTCCAGATACCTGCTGCTGAACCGTTTGACTCCATATCGCGTTTCCGGATTTACAGGGATAAATTTTACTATCTCGTCCCCGGCGTTTCTGATGATTCCTGTGACGGGGGGCTGCTCATGAGATTTGATCCCGACAGGGGAATTCTTCAGTCTGTCTCCGGTGTGCTTGATTTTAATATAATAGAAGGCAGGTCTGTTATCCTAAGAAAAGGAATTCTCGACTACAATGGAGTGATTATTCCTCTTGCTGATCAGGAGAGCAGATCTATCGGAAGTATTGTAAGCAACAGGATTGTATTTGTCCGCGGGCCTGAAAAAACAGAGATCTGCGACCTTGTTGCCGGAGGGAATATATATCAGTATGGACAGGAAGCCGCCCTTAAGCCCGGAAATGATTATAATATGCTGATTGAGTTCATCGATGAATATCCCGAAGATGGCGGGAGCTCAGTAGATGAGGCCATGATTTATTACCGCATTGTGGTAAATGGAGCAGAAGAGGGCAGAACTGAAACGGGCCCGCCGTCTGTTTATAAGAGAATCTATCTGAAGGGCATCTCTGATAACTACAATATTATATCCATGGAAAGATGGGAGCTCAATAGAATTAAGGGCAAGTATGAGAGACTTAATAATATAAAACAGCCTGAAACAGTGAGAATTTATCTTCCTGCTGGGAGACTTCTTAAAATCAATGTAGGCATGAATAATGGAGTTTACAGGGTTCAGAAAAATGTCCTAGGGATAAGAAAGGAGGTCCGCTGACCTCCTTTCCCCGGGGTTTACTATCTGTTGATGTTTATAGATTCACTTTTTTTCTCATCCTGCTGAACAATCTGCTGCAGTTCTTTGAATTCTGCCGATTCAGTTCCGTATTTCAGCTCAACTGCCTGAAGCATGCTCTGGTTCTTCTTGTTCTTGTAGTAGATGATATCCTCATCAGAAGAGTTCCTTGCTCTCTCCAGTGTTGCCTCCATGAATGCATAGCAGTTTGATAGATATTTATATGCCCAGATGTCCTTTCTGTTCTGGTCTCTCAGCGTAATGTATCTTTCAAGAATGGGAAGACAGGGCTTGAAATTACCCAGATCATACTGTGTTGATGTATAAACTCTGAAAAGTTTTGATTTGAATTCAATGAATTTTTCATTAGTCTTCAGCTCATTGGATCTGATCTTGTCGAGAGTGTTTATTGATTTTGTGAAATAGGTTATTGATTTGGTCTTTGCCTCGGTTTTTAATCTCTGAAGATATCTTTCCTGGGCATTTTTCCGGTCAACTTCCTGCCAGTACCATTTTTCATTGAGATACTTCTTGCCTTTATAGACATTCCTCAGCTTCTCAATCTCGGTCTGCATATCATCGAGTGTGTCGAGCCCCTTTGAATATTCATCGATGGATCTTGTGAACATGAATTCTGAATATTCTTTACTCAGTTTTTCCAGATCTTTGATTGCAGATATATATGGTTTGTAATCATTGATTCTCCATCCTTCGATCGGTGCATCACTTTTTATAGTATCAGAACTCTTGGTATCAGACTTATTGTCTGCAGCCGTATTCTGCTGACCCACTGCAAGTATGGTAAAACAGGTGCAGAGTAGAAAAACAGCAGATAAGGACAGAGTCGATTTCTTAATAAATGCTTTCAGTTTCATATATTACCCCTTTAAAACTCTATGATTAGCTTTATTTTTATAATCGTCCTTGGAAGAATAAATATTTATCCATTTTTTAATTTATTTCCAATTTTGATATAAGTAAAATATAAAAGAATTTAATCATTAAATTATTACCGTATACAATTCCACTTGACATAAAGTTCGAATCTGCAGCTACTCTATGTCATGTTAA
>CAYNFB010000347.1:0-3607 GCA_964396355.1 uncultured Leptospirales bacterium
GTAGGTATTGTCTCCGATTGTAACATTTTTTTCCTCCATAGCCTGGAGAAGAGCGGACTGCACCTTGGCCGGGGCCCTGTTTATTTCATCAGCCAGAAGGAGATTTGTAAAAACCGGCCCCTTCTTCGTGAAGAAATCCAGTTCCCTGGGATTATAGATCTGGGTTCCGGTCAAATCCGCAGGCAGAAGATCGGGTGTAAACTGTATGCGCCTGAAATCAGTTTCAATCGCCCTGGAAAAGGCGCGAACTGCAAGTGTCTTTGCAAGTCCCGGCAGACCCTCAAGAAGAATATGTCCTCCCGAGATAAATGATATGATAATCCGGTCTATCAGTCTTTCCTGACCGATTATAGTCGAAGAGAGTTCTTTTTTTATTTCATCAATAAATAAATTTTCCTCTCTGACTCTTTCTGTCAGTTTTTCTATTTCAGCAAAATCCATATAAAACTCCGCAAGTATTAGATTGTTTTAATATTAAATTCAAGATGAACAAATTATTAAGTTATTAGATAAAAAACTTTGTTACAAAAATCTCCTATCTGCTTACAGGAAGAGACAGAATACTTAAAGGGTCAACATGAACCCCTCTCATTACCAGTGAAACATGAAGATGTGAAGCCGTAGACATTCCTGTTGAACCGACTGTGCCTATTTCATCTCCGGCGTGTACCCGGTCTCCTGCTCGAACATTCAGCCTGTTCATATGCATATAGTATGAAAAAATTCCTGATCCGTGATTAACTATGACCATATTGCCTTCAAAGAACATTTTATAGGCCATGACAACCACGCCTTCAGCCATAGAGAATACAGGAGCACCGATTTTACCTTTCAAATCAAGACCTCTATGGTAACGGACACGTCCCTTCTTTGATACAACTTTCCCCTTTCTTTTTTGATAAGAAAGATAGGTTCTTTTCTTCCAGAACATCCCTGTAATCTTATGCATATCTCTCGGGTGTGAAAGTTCATTCGTAATATAGTCAGGATGAACTGTTGCGAAGGCGCGGCGTTTCATCTTACTGCACTCAGCAATGAGCTTTTTAAATTTCGGCTTCTTATAGTAATCTCTGTTTGAAAATTTACCCAGATTAAGCCTGCGCTTAGCCACGGGGAACCACTTGTCCCTCACATTCACATAGGTAACTGCACTCTTTTCTTTTCCAGAGACAGTATATCGTATAACAATTTTCTTGCTCCCCGGCACCGCCATGGGATTTATCCCCCAGAACCCCCGGTATCCCCAGGAGAATTGGCTAACAGGGACTCTTTTCTTATCATAAAAGAGAGAAATAACCTCAACTCTGCTCTTCCCCTCTTCTCCGAGGATCTCAACATAGACGGCATTGCCCTGGGCAAACTTTCTGGCAAAGAGACGGAGTTTAACATCGCCGTTGCTCCAGAATATTTTTTCAGCCCGACGGGGGGTAAAGGTTGCAGGCAATTTCAATGAGGTCTTTACCTTTGATGGTTTCTCATTCTGCACTGCTTTGATATGAGAAACCCTGACCTCAGGAAAAACAGCCTTGACGGCAGACTTTTGAGGTGCAGTATTAACTTTTCTGTTTTCACCGGATGAGCAGGATATTAACGAAAAGATAATAACCAAGAGTAAAATAGTTTTAATATTTAATAAGTTCAATTTAATTGAAAACCTCCGGACTTATATTATTATTATCTGTATATGCACGTCATCTAATCATGGCAAATATAAAAATAAAAAATTACAGCGAAGTCTATGAAAAAAAGAATACAACTGTTCAATGAAAGAGAGGAAATAGTTACTGAAGAACTTATTTCATTTTTAGAAAAATCCGGAAATGAAAGCGATCTCAAAAGAGTAAACAGCAACATGTCAGCACTGCGTTCTCTGGCAAAATCTATATCCAAATATCCTTCATTGCTGAACCAGCAGCATCTCGGCTCAAATTTTCGGACAATTGATACTCTGGTAGAAAATCTCTGCACCAACAGAGACCTCAGTATACTACTTCATACTCCTACCAAGGCAGTTCTGGGCAGGAGTTTTACCATCGCGAAAATAAACTTTTTTCTTCTTCTCTCTTATCTATGCAGAGATCTCCCTTCAATATGCGAAAAAAAAACTGAAATCTCAATGATAGTGTCCTCAAATGTATTTTCTGTAATAACTGAAGATGTATTTGTTTCAATTATTTCGGACGCATTAATTCCCTACGAAATACGATCATCTGCAGCAAAATTTCTGGCCAGAATATGGGACTACAGAATATATAGGGGAGTAAAGGAGCTCTCCCCCATCCTGACAGATTTATGGAAGCTGAAAAAAGAATTAAATCCCTCATATGGAACAATGACGGGAATAACAGAGATCACCTCATTCTGCAAAAATAGTCACCCTCTTTGGTCAAATTTTTTTGAAGACAAATTATTTAACCAGGACAAACTGGAGGCGCTAAAGGAATACCTCATGGGCCTGTCCCATGAGGAGATGAAACTTATACAATCTCATATGTCAGAAAATTGCATATCTTCACTGTCCGGTGAGGATATTGACTCTGTCCTGAAGAAGCCCAGAGCATACGTCTCTGCTGAGACAGATGATCCCAGAGATATGTATACTTTTTTCTCTAAGAGGAAGGCAAATGCCGAATTTCGGCAAAAATCCAAAATGGAAGGGCCCTGCCGGACAATCGAGGAGTATATAATGTGTTATCTGATTGATAGTTCTATAATAAAGAATGAGGAGTAACAGGGCCGCAACGGGCAGCCCTGATAGTAATATCTACTACTGCTGCTGCTTTTTTGCCTCTTCCAGAGCCTTGTTCATCAGATCTTTCACCTTCTGCTGATCGGCTGTAGGTATATTCTTCATCATCTCATCCTGCA
Organism: uncultured Leptospirales bacterium; assembly: GCA_964396355.1. Classification (GTDB taxonomy): domain Bacteria; phylum Spirochaetota; class UBA4802; order UBA4802; family UBA5550; genus CAYNFB01. The sequence continues at coordinate 2,869 of CAYNFB010000347.1, forward strand.
GGGTAGATGCTCCTTTCATACACAGCAGAGTGCTTAGAATCATCAGAACAGGTATTGCAGCAAGAACTATAGAGATAACCTTAGCAACACCATCCTTGCCTTCAAGAGCCTTTGTAAGAGCCATATAAAGCATAAATATTCCGTAAAGAGAAATCGCAATTGATACGACAGCTCCAAGCCACAGGCTTATACCTGAAAGAAATCCAAAAACCGCACTTACTACGGAAAAGAACGTCTCTACTTAAGAGACGTTCCAGTGTAAATAGATACGTGCCAGACTATTCTTTACGCGTATTTTTTTCTATCTGGAAAAATATTATTATCTGTATTATGTGTAAAAATACCGCCATTATTAACCATATAACTACATACTTCTATATATTCGGCAGTACTTTGAAATTTTAAAATAGGTTTTATAAAATCATCCATAAGAAATTTATAACACCTGCTATGAATGCATAAATAACCGCCTTGATCAACGGCTCGGCAAGACCGCCCTCTTTAGGCATTGCGCTGAAATAATCAGCCGGAGCGACAATTACAGCCTTTGTCTCATCAATAAAATTTTTGAAATCAAAACCGCCTTCAGCCATAGAAGACCTCCATGAAATTTAAATGAATTAAATATTTAATGATTCATTTAAATTAATACAATAAATAAATTCTGAAATCAAGTAAAAAGATGTCTGATACAGTATTGTAAATGAAATAGTCAAAGTTTGAGTACAACTTATCTACA
>CAYNFB010000348.1:0-3602 GCA_964396355.1 uncultured Leptospirales bacterium
GGTAAATCTCAAGCATTTCGCTGTCCCAGTTTTTGAAGAGATTTTTATTCTTCAGGTATTCACTCGCCTCAGATCTGTCAGACCAGAAGTTTTTTCTTTTTATTGATTTGGACGCCAGAGGATGCTGTTCCACTGCCAGTGTTACATTGTATATATTCTCGGGAAGGTATATAGGCTCAATGAGTATGACTTTTTGAGGATTGATTTCTCCATAGCCGGCAGCCAGTGTTATCACCGTTGCTCCCATTGAATGGCCGGCCATACATGGAGATTCTATCTTCATCTCCCTGCAGAATGACGAAAAATCATGGGCAAGAATCTGCCAGCTCAGGCCTCCCTCGTGGGGATCTGCATGCCTGTGGTCGCAGAAATATGGCGCGTATATGTTGAATGAATCTGTAAGTTTTTTTGCTATGGGATGCCAGAGCCAGGGCATGAAACCGGTTGCGTGAAGAAGCACCAGATCCGGTCCGCTTCCCGGATAGTGGAGATAGTCTACCTTCGATGATCCTGTATCACAGGTGCCGCTGACTGGTTTTATTTCTTTCATACCGATACCTCTGTGCTGATTATTGCGGATATTCTCTGCCGGTCAAGGTCTTTTCGTGTTTCGGTTTGTCTGACGGGTGTTTCAATATGAGTCCGGAGAGAGCATTCTGGTGAGATTATGGACGGTCTGTTCTTTTTGCCAGATCATCGAGTATTACTAATATCTCAGCCAGAATAATCAGAGCGGCACCTCCGTAACCCATGGGGGCGAAGATTTCCCCCCACCAGAAAAAGGCAACAGCTGCCGCTACTACAGGTTCAATAGTCGCTGCAATTGAGGCCTTTGATGCCTCGAGATATTGGAGGCCTCTGTAGTAGCAGTAGAAAGCAATATAGGTGGAGAAGAAGGCTACTGCAATAATTGCCGCCCACGCAGCGGTGTTCTTGTGGTGGAACTGGACAAAAGGGAGCATTGCCGCGGCTCCCGGCAGAAGTATATAGAGAAATAAATTGGGTGATGAATAAGTGCCTGTGAAGTATTTCCCGATAATGTAATAGAGAGAGTAAAAGAAACCCGACGCAAGGCCTGCCGCAACAGCAATAAGGTCGATTGATATGCCTGCAGGGCCGGTCTGTCCGAGTGAAACCATTAAAACGCCCGACACGGTCATAGCAAGAGCCGCAGTTTTCATCGGTGTAATTGCTTCTTTAAAAGTGAAACGTGAAATTACGCATACCCATAAGGGGCCCGTGTATAGAAGAACTGCCGCAAGAGCCGCTCCGCCTCTGCTGACAGCAATCTGATATGAACTGTAAAAAAAAGTCACACCTGTTAATGAAAAGATGCTCAGCAGTGTGATGTGCTTCTTCTGTATTGCAACTTCTTTTATTGCGGCGGCATGGACTGCAAAGAAGAACCATGCAATGACTGCTCTCCAGAATGCCATCTCCATTGGAGTAATGCCCTGACTGAAGGCGAGCTTGGAGAAGGGGCCTATGTTTCCCCATAGAATTGCTGCGAGAAAAATAAATGTATATCCTTTAATAGGGCTGTTCAGATTATTCACTGTTTTCCTTCTTGAGCTTCTGTGCAGATTACACCAGGTTTTTTTGATATAGTTGTATTGCTTTATCGACGAATAAACGGCCTCATTCACCTGTATCTCTGCAGATATTGATGCATGATTTATGTGTCAATAAAAAATTTCCCATGCCCCCGGCAGCCGGGTGTTTGTTCTATGAGAAAAGTGGTTTTGTTCTGATTTTTGATTTAATGTTAAATTAGCTGTTTATTTAACAATCATGTAACATGGGATTTATTTTTTGATTGAATCGGAGTGACCGTTTTTTAAGTTGTATAATGCTGATGGAGCGGTATTTATTCGGCATGGAATGAAAAAATCAGACAGTATTTAGCTATAGATGTTATTACGCCATGAGCTGATGTTAAATTGAGAATCAGGAGAATGATAGATGAATCATGTAAAACCTGTAAAAGAAGGTCTCTACGATCCGGAGTATGAACACGATTCCTGCGGAATAGGTTTTGTGGCCAGTATAAAAGGAAAGAAATCCTACGACATTGTGAAGAGGGGCCTTGAAGTTCTTGAAAGAATGACGCACCGCGGGGCTGAAGGCGCGGACAATAAGACCGGTGATGGTTCAGGGATAATGCTTCAGATTCCTCACGCATTCTATAGTGAGGAAGTTCCGGGACTTCCATTATCCGGTGAATACGGTACCGGACTCGTCTTTCTTCCTGATGATGAGCAGTCCGCCTCGGCCTGTTCTGAGCTCTTTGAAGAGGTAATTACTGAGGAGGGACTTTCTGTTATTGACTGGAGAGAAATGCCTGTGGACAATTCTGATATCGGGGATATTGCTAAAAAATCTGAACCGCGGATTAAACAGATTTTTATAGGACCCGGGAGTGATAAAAATATAAATCTGGAACTAAAACTCTTTATTCTGAGAAAACTGACTGAGAAAAAAATGAGAGAGTCTGGTCTGTCCTGCAGCGGTGAATTCTATATCCCTTCACTTTCATCAAGGACAATAGTATATAAAGGAATGCTCACACCGGCCCAGGTTAAGGGATTTTATAATGACCTTCGCGACGACAGGGTGGAGAGCGCCATGGCACTGGTTCATTCCAGATTCAGTACAAATACTTTTCCTTCATGGGATCTTGCTCAGCCCTTCAGGCTTCTTGCTCACAATGGCGAGATAAACACAGTTAAGGGAAACAGGTTCTGGATGCAGGCCAGAGAGTCAGATTTTGTTTCAGATATTCTCGGCGATGATATTGAGAAGGTGCTTCCTGTAATTGAACCGGGAAAGAGTGATTCCGCCTCCTTCGACAATGCTGTAGAGATGCTCGTTGCATCGGGCAGATCTCTTCCTCATGCGCTGATGATGATGATTCCTGAATCATGGAATGAAAAGAATCCTATTCCTGAGGATCTGAAATATTTCTATGAATTTCATTCAACATTTATGGAGCCCTGGGACGGGCCTGCATCAATGGTCTTTTGTGATGGAAGATATATCGGCGGCACACTTGACAGAAACGGCCTGAGACCATCCAGATATGTGATGACCAAGGACGGCATGATTGTCATGGGCTCTGAAGTTGGAGTACAGACTTTCAAACCTGAAGAAATAGAGTATAAGGGCAGACTGATGCCGGGGAAACTTCTTCTCGTTGACACCGAGGAAGGCAGAATAATACCCGACCGCGAGGTAAAGGAGAATATTGCAAACCGGAAGCCCTATAGAGAATGGGTCGAGGGGAACAGAGTAGTTCTTGACAGCATTTCAGTAAAGAAAGATGTTCCTGTGCGGATGGATGCAGAGGAGCTTCACAGAATGAAACTCGCCTTTGGATACTGCAGGGAGGACATCGATTCACTTATTATTCCCATGATAAAAAACGCCCAGGAACCTACAGGTTCTATGGGTACAGATACACCTCTTGCTGTTTTTTCAGATAAGGCTCAGCCTGTTTTTAACTACTTCAAACAGGTCTTTGCACAGGTTACCAATCCGGCTATAGACCCCTAACAGGCTAGGTTACGGCGCGGTGGCGAGTCTCTTCGCAGCGAGAGGAGATG
>CAYNFB010000349.1:0-3598 GCA_964396355.1 uncultured Leptospirales bacterium
ATTGTAATGCAATAAGATTGAAGTGGAACTAAAACATAAATATGGAATATAAACCTACTATTCTGATTGTAGACGATCAGGATGCAGACAGGGAATCGCTTTCAATAATTCTTCGAAAGGAGGGATACCCTTATATTGAGGCCTCAGCCGCAGCACCTGCGGTTGAGGCTGTTAGGTCAGAAGAAATATCCCTTGTTCTTCTGGATCTGGGACTTCCTGATATAAACGGCCGTTTTATTATATCTCAGCTCCTGGAAATCAATCCTGAACTTCATGTAATTATAGTGTCCTCAACCCTGGATATGGAGGAACGTCTGGAGTGTTGTAAGCTTGGAGCGGAAGATTTCATAACAAAACCCTATCACACAGGAGAAACTTTGGCACGTATTAAGCGGTCTCTTGGCGAATATGAACCAGCCAAATCAAAGCAGATTCATTGCGGAAATCTGATACTCGACAGGAACACACGTCAGATATTTTCGAATGATAAGGTCTTTGATGTGAGCGGCAAGACCTTCGATATTATCTATCTTCTTGCAGTAAATCCGGGAAAAGTGTATAGTAAAGAAAAGATCGGGCAGATAATCTGGCAGGGATTTTACGTCAGCGATAATTCAATCTGGGTGCATATGAATAGAGTGAAAAATCTGCTCAAAATGCATGGCCATGAAGCGGGGAAAATTGAAACTCACCGCGGAACGGGATACTGTTATATTCCGGACTGAACTATTTGAAGTTCAAGCTTCCACAGTGCCCCGCAAAGCTCTCCTGTGCCATGTAAAAGTGTAAGATTTATATTGCAGGCATCAGCAAGCTGCTTTACAATATAAAGGCCAAGTCCTGTAGAACGCTCTCCTCCGCTCGGTTTTGCACTTAGTTTGTTAAATTTGGAAAACAGCTCCACATTCTCTTCGGGTAAAAATCCGGGGCCTGTATCACCAATAGTTATAAAAAGAGATTCACCTTCCACCCTGGCTTTCAAATCAACAATTCCCCCAAAGGGAGCATATTTTATTGCATTTGAAACAAGGTTTGCCAGGATCTGATAGACCATCTCCTCATCATTATTAATCATGCAGTCCACAGCAGGATTGAAATTGAATGTCTGCCCTTTCCCGTTTGAGAGCGGTTTAAAATTACCTGTCAGTTTTTCCCATTGCCATGTAAAGTTGTATGGTTTGGAAATAATCAGATCTTTACTGTTCCCGAGCCGTGCTGCATTAACAGAGTTCTGTATCATCAGAAATATTTCACTAAGACGTAAATTTATTCCTGCGGAGAATTCATGCGGGATAGCGGCGATATTTTTCTGAAGCAGAAGAATTTCATTTCCAAAACCGTGTGTAACAATAAAGAGAAGATCTTCAAACTTTGATTTATCTGTTTCCAGTTTACCTGTGAGATATTTAAGTCTTTTGGTAAAAAGCATCATTGTGATCCGCACACCGCCGATAAACAGTATGAATGCAGCTGATAAAACCAAGAGATCTTTTATCAGCCGATTCCGGTCCTTCTGCAGATAAAAACCGGCATCCATTATGGTCAGGATTGGCATTTCCCCGTTAAAGAGAGAGGTCTTTTTATAAAAAATATGTCTGTTTCCTGTTTTAAAATTTCCATAATCAGAATTCCGTGACAAAATTTTTTCTATCAGCTGGTCATTTCCGCTTTTGCTGCTCCCTTCAACTCTAAAATTATCAATTCCGAAGAGTCTGGCACCTTCCACCATCTCCATGCATGATATATCAATTACAGCATTCCCATGATCATCAAGGATTATTATACATTGGCCTTCACTGATTATCTCCAGAAGCTGCTTGCTAAGCGGGGCCAGGGGGATCTGTCCGGCGATGCTTCCGGCAGGGCGGCCTCTTTTGTCGCGTATCAGCCGGTCAATATAGAGATGATAATCTGTTGTAAGTTTTTCCGAATAAAGGGTAAATGTCCAGTCCGGTATTTTATCTCTTTTCCAGAAATCAAAAAACCATTGATCCCTGGGCAGTGCCGGATCAAGAACAATAGGCTTTTCTGACCAGTAATCCCAGACAATTCTTCTATATCTGTCTGAAACCCCTATTGAGCTTATCTCAAGTTCTGCCGCCCATTTTTTCATATCAGACTTGAGCTGCCGGGGATCGGATACCGCCTTCTGCATAACAGCAGGCCAGTCCAGTGTTTCAGACAGAAGCGACAGACCTGTAATTGAAGGTTTAAAAAAAAGTTCCGTCCTGGCATCTACTCTTTCTGTCAATTTAGGGAAAATACTATCTGCAATCTCCCTTTTCTGACGGTCAATGCCGTGAAAATATGACACTAAAAGAAAGCCCATATAAATAAAAAAGCATGAGCATCCCAACAGAATAATGCATCTTGAAGTTCTGATTATCGTATTTGGATTGCTCATAATAAAGAAAAGCTTTTCACTGCCTTTTTTTGTCAATATATAAATTATGGAATAATTAAGGGAACGTTAAGGGTGGCATATACTATTTATATTGACCCTTCTCATAATACAAATAGTAATACCGGATGAAAATTGGACTTATGTTCTACATAAGCCGGTTTGAAAAAATGAAGATCCGTATCACTCAGGAGTATTTTTCTGCAGACGGAATCATCATCAATTTAAGAAATAATACATTCACCGCATTATTTCTTAAAACAAAATCAGAGGAGACTTTAAATGAAAAAAAGCCTGATAGTTTTAGTCGCATTCCTGGTACTGGTTTCACCACTTTCTGCTAAAATGATAACCAATAACAAGGTATTGTCATGGTCAACAAGTGCCGGACAAAAAGGAGCAATGAAAATTGTTGCAGTAAAGGGAAATTACTTTGAAGTTGAGCAGACAAACGATAGGAATAAATCTGCAGGTACTATTAAGCTCTATGGTGCAGTAGTTGATAACGGCAGAAAAATGGTACTAATAAATACCGGGAATTGGAAAGAGATATGGGAAGGTTCCATTTCATCTAATAAAATTACCGGAAAATTACTAGCCGGTTCTGCTAAGTATACTTTTAATATAACAGAACAGATTGCAGCAGCACCTTCTGCAGCATTTACACCAGGCGTGTACCAGGGTGTGCACAGACACTGGACAGATAAGGTAATCTTCAGCTCAAACGGCACATTCAAACGTGCAGTTAATAACGATCCAGGTAAATGGACATTTGACGGCACAAAACTGATTCTAAAATGGGCGAAGTGGCCTGCTGAGACTCTGGTTCAGACATCCCCCGGAAAATTTTCATGCAAAAGCTATAAGTTTACCCTCAGTGCTACGACTTCAGCATCTAATGTATCCTCATCTGCTCCAACTGAACCTTTTGTGAAAGGTCAAACTTTAAAGTGGACTACAAGCGCAAGACAGAACGGTACATTTCTGGTAACATCTGTATCCGGTACAAAATTTACTATTAATCAGATTAATTTTAAAAACAAACGTGCAGGCACAACAAAACTTGACGGTGAAGTGAAAGGTGGAAAGATTTACATTTATAACAGAAGGTGGAGAGAAACCTGGATTGGAACTTACCGCAGCGGAAAAGTGACTGGAAAAATAAACAAAAGATATAGTTTCGCGATTACTAAATAA
>CAYNFB010000350.1:0-3581 GCA_964396355.1 uncultured Leptospirales bacterium
GAGCCTGAGCTCTCCCTTAACAGACACAATCCGAATAGAGCCATCAGATTTGAGAAGATATTCTTATTAAATTTGCCCCGTGAAATCTCCGACTGAATGATTTTCTCCGCCTCATAGGAAGACATGCCCGACTTGTAAAATCTCGTATTGCTGATGAGAGCCTCATAACAGTCGATAACACCGACAACCTGACTCATATATGGAATGTCGCTTATTCCCCGGGGGTACCCTGAACCGTCTATTTTTTCATGGTGTTCCAGAGCAATCTGGCAGATGCTCTCACTGTATCCCATACCCTTGAGTATATTATATCCGTTCAGAGGATGCTTCTTTATTTCGGAAAACTCCTCGTCGGTCAGCGCCTCGGGCTTCTGGATAATATTCATATCTATCTGAAACTTCCCCATGTCGTGAAAGAGCGCACCCAGAGAAATCTGCGAAATGTCATCTCTCCTGAATCCGTCCCTGATGAGATAATCCACAGTAAAGGTCATGACATTAATCGAATGTATGCCTGTGGCAAAATCTCTCGATGAAAACTCGAACAGGGTTTCCAGGGGAAAGACATTATTAATGCTCTTATCTACGAAGATTCCCAGAGTATCGTTAAAATTATCAAAGGTTTTTCTGTCGGGAAATAAGACAGATTCATTCACCAGATCGGTAAATTCATGTCTGATTTTATCATGATTGCCTGCATCAATATATGAAGATAATCTGGAGTTAAATTGGGCCTGTCTTGATCTGAGGAGTTTAACTTTATCCTCAATATGTATATAAAGATCAAGTTCCAGTGCATCCTGTACATTGACCTGCTTGCCTGCCAGTTTATAAAGATCGAAGGAGCCGTCTCCCGTCTTTACAAATAATCTGTCATTCTTATAGTTGGCCAGTCTGGACCTGTCTATCGGATAAAAATGCGCATTGCTTCCCATTAAGTTATATCTATTCCCGTTCTATTTTTACATCAATTGACAGAGATATTTCGGAAGGCGGAAGTGTCAATAAATTTAAAGTTATTGTGATGTAAACAGGCATATTAAAAAATACAGGAATGTGTTTTTTTTCATAAAAACAGTAGACAATGATCCCTCAGGGGAATTCACTTATGTCAGGAGTTAAAAAAATGAACAGATTCCCTACTTTTGACCAGTGCATGGCTCTGATCGCAGAATACAAAATGCTGCCAAATATTGTAGACCATTCAATACAGGTGATGAATGTGGCCCTTGCCGTATATGAGAACCTCAAAGACAAAGATGAAGCAGACATAGATCTCCTCACAGCAGCTGCACTTCTTCACGACATAGCAAAGACAGAATCAATTGAAACCGGAGACCACAGGCATGATATCACAGGAGGGGAAATTCTCCGCAGCCTGGGACATGATGAAATTGCTGAAATTGTTGAGAATCACGTTGTATTCAAAGACTTCAATGCAGCGGGCCCTCTTCTTGAAAAAGAAATAATCTATTATGCCGACAAGAGGGTGATGCACGACAAGGTGGTGTCTCTGGATAAACGAATATCCGATCTGGTTGACCGTTACGGAATAAATGACAGGATAAAGGAACTGATAATAGAAAACAAGAAATTCGTCCTTGAGCTGGAAGCAAAGATCCAGAGCCACATGACAGTTCCCCTCGATGAGGCGCTGAAGGGCCTATGAAACGATACCTCATACTCGACTGCTACGTGGACGAACCTGCATGCCTGGGAGTCCCTCCCTTCATATCTCCTTATCCCAGATATATCTACGGCGCCCTCATTGACGGAGGAGCCGATGAATCTGCCATAGACTATCTGACAATAGATCACCTCCGGGAAAGAGACTACAAAATTGAAAAGGACTACTACAAGGTATTTCTCATCGGAGGAGCGGTGGTGCCCGGAAGATATCTGGGAGCAAAGATCGGCACACTCTCTGAGATTAAGAGAATACTCACAGAAAACAAAAGACAGGACATCGCCGCAGGAGGGCTGATAAACAGAGCTCTTGGTACAGGTGAATTTGATATAGATGTAATAGACAATGATCTGGAAAAATATGCCTGGTCCCTTGCATCAGGAGATCCCGAGGATTCACCGCGAAGCATTGATGAGATATCAAGATGGTCGGTTCTCGGGGCATCCGTTGTTAAAATGCACCCCTGGTTCCCTAATGTTATCTGCGAAATCGAAACCGGACGGGGCTGTCCCAGACTCACACACTGTTCTTTCTGCTCCGAGGGACTATATAAGAATATTGAATTCCGCCGTGAGGACCAGATACTCAGAGAGGTAGACACTCTCACATCAAACGGAGTTACAAGATTCCGCATAGGAAGACAGGCCGATATAATACAGTACATGACGCCCTTCAATGAATTTAACGGAGATTTCCCCAAACCCAATGTGGATGCGGTAAAATCACTTTTCGGCGAGCTGAAGGACAGGAAAGATTCAGGATCAATTGAGGTGCTGAATATTGACAACGGCAATCCCGGCTCTATAGTCTGCTGGCCCGATGAATCATCAAGAGCACTGGAGGCTATTGCCGATGCGGTGACAGAGGGAGACACTCTGCCCTTCGGCATTGAATCATTCGATCCTGCAGTGGTTAAGGCAAACAGACTGAAGGTATTGCCCGATGAGGCTCTCTTTGCAGTAAAGCTTTTAAATGAGGTAGGCGGAGACAGACGCAACGGAATACCCAAACTTCTGCCGGGAATAAATCTCATACACGGCCTGAAAGATGAAACCACGGAGACATTCAGAATAAACTACGAATACCTGAAAAGGATGGCCGATGAGGGCTATCTGATAAAGAGAATTAACATCAGAAAACTAATGCCCTATCCCGGAACAGCATTGTATGAGAAGAAACCGAAAATTAAAGGAAAGCTCACCGGGAGATTCGAATACTACAGAGACAGAATCAGAAATGAAATAGACAGGGCAATGCTCAGGAGCATCTATCCCTCGGGAACAATACTCGAAAACAATATGATGCTGGAGACCAGAGACGGCTACACCCTGGGGAAAAGGATCGGAAGCTATACAATTACAGTAAAGGTTCCCGGCGAAATAGAGAGGGGCACATTCAGCAGGGTTCTTGTAACAGGTCAGAGGGAGAGATCACTGGCCGGCCTTGCACTCCCCTTTGATGTGAATAAAGCAGGCCCCAAGGCATTTGAAACAATACCGGGAATAAACAGGGAGAGAGCGTCAAAGATAATTCTAGCCCGTCCCTTCAAAACAATGGATGAACTCCTGCCCCATCTTGCCGATGTTCCAGAACCCGTACTCGCGACTCTTGTAAAAAACAGCGTGGCGGGAGATCAGTAGGCCTTTCTCACCTCATCGGCGATAATTTCAATACCGGCTGCAACCACATCATTGCTTTGAGAATAGGTAAGTCTGATGCATTCATTCTTATGCTGCCACTCCTCCTCCAGGCCGGGAAAGAAATACTGGCCCGACACAATCAGTACGCCCCGCTTCTTCAGCCTCTCATATAAGGTATGGCTGTCGATTTTCATCCCGCGAAACCAGAGCCATAGAAAGATAGCTCCCTCGGGCTTATGAATAAAGAAATCAAC
>CAYNFB010000351.1:0-3574 GCA_964396355.1 uncultured Leptospirales bacterium
CCCGCCTGAGCCGCTAAAGAATCAGAAGATACTGTCCGATAATAAAAAAAAATAGGTGCTTCCCGATTGATGAAAAGAAAAGTGATGAAAATACGATTACTGACAATCATTCTGCTATTGACGATCTGCTGGACATTTTTGTTCTCCCAGGAGAGTCAGAGACCGCCCCATATCGCATATAACATACACGCTGAAAGAATAAAATACACCAATGATTCAATAAAAATAACATGGTCAATGAACAGATCCTATGACGGAGACTTCGTAGTAGGAAGATTAGAAACTGCCTTCAGCAGCAGCGATGATGTACTCAAATCAAAACTTGTAGGGATATTCAATCCGTCCCTGGAAGGCGTTCTCATAGATAGAGGCCTTAATCCCGGGAAAAAGTACTACTACACAGTAGTGGCCAAGAAAAATCTGCTAAACAGAAAAATTGAAATTTTAAGAGGTGTAAACACTACATCTGAACCGGTGTCTCTCTACGTTGAACCCGGCATGACTGACTCCATAGAAGCTCAGACAAAAGACAAAAGCGTAAGAGTCCGCTGGGGCAGAGCGAAAGGAGATAATATAAAGTACAATCTGTACAGGAGCAGGAGTGTAATAAACTCAAGAAGTGAGCTCGGAGTTGCAGACAAACTGACGGTAACCAAAGACCGGGATTTCAGTGACAGGAATGTGCCCGAATACGGCTCCTATTACTACGCCGTAACAGTTGTTGATAAAAACGGAATAGAATACTTCAACCCCCTTCCAGGAAAAAACTTCACTACTTCCGGTATTTATTTAAAAGGAAAAACCCTTTCATCCCCTCTTAACGTAGGGGCTTACCTTGGGGAGGGAAAATCAGTCATTATAAAATGGGTAAAGTCAAATTCAAGAACAGAGAAGGTCCTTGCAGGATATGAAATATACAGATCAGAGGAGATGATTAACTCCACATTTAAATTAAAATTTGCCCGGCTTATAAAAATAGCCGACCAGCATACTGTAATTTATACTGACGTAAATCCGGGTCCGGGAAAATTCTATTATGCAGTTTTTCCCCGGTACAGCGACGGTTCTTCAGACATCGGATTTGACCTTGATTCAAACTACACGAAGACTCCCGTTGTAATAAGCATTCCCTATAAAATAAAAAAAATTGATGCATCATACAGAAACAAAACAGTGACTATAAACTGGGATTATACGGGCAATAGCGGCACAGAAAAATTAAGGCTCTTTAAATCATCCTCCAGAAAACCCGGGAGCCGTGAGATAGAGAAAAATATCATTGGAACCGAAAGTATAAAGTCCAAAAGTTTTACAGTGAAAAATCCCGAAAGTGGTATATTCTACTACGGTATAATTGAAGGTAAAAGCATTGAAGGCCGGGAACTTGCAGCGGGTGTAAATATAACCCGATCCCCCCTTACCATTAAAGATTCTATTATCAATCAAAAAAAAGACGAAAAGGGAAAATCCGTTCCGGAGATATCAGCCGTAGACGGAGGACTAAACTCCATCATTAAAAGAACATTTTACAGAGGCCGTTACAGACTGGCTGTAAAAGAATTGATCAATTTTATCAGGCAATCCGATAATGAAAGCAGCAAAGCAGAGGCATTGCTCTTTATCGGAAAGTCATATATTGAACTTGAAGAATACGAACGGGGCATCAGATATCTGAGTATTCCAGATGTGAAAAAGAATTTCTCCCATGAAGCTCTGTTCTGGAGAGATTTCGCATTAAAAAGACTGAAATAGCCTTGCAATGGCTGAAATATTGAGCTATAGTATAAAACAGAAGTAATGAGGAGTTTTTACACATGAAACAGTGGATGCTTGTGGGAATATTATTTATATTTTTTGGAGTTGCCCTCTTTGGCTATTACGATTCTTTCGTTAAACCCGACAGAGAAGCGAAGGAACTTCTTGTTGAAGGAAAGATGTCCTATGAAAGAGGTTCAAAAGATGCGATCAACAAGGCAATTGAAATTTTCACAACAGTAATTGCCAGATACCCGGGAACCGATTCTTCTCTGGACTCGTCCTACTACATTGCCCAGAGCTATGAGAAACTCAACCTGAACAGGCTTGCCTATCTCAAATATATCTACATCCTGAAAAACAACGAAGATATCCCCGGCGACATGAGGCAGGAAATAAAAGCAAGAATCGCAAGATTGAAAATTCTTAAAAGGTATGACGAAGAGGGCATCCATCATCTGCTCACCGCTCTGAATTTCAGCGAAGACAGAGATTTCAGAAGCCGGGTCTACACTGAACTGGGCCACACATATCTCAAGAATGGTCAGCTGAATAAGTCACGGAGAATGTTCGACCTGGCACTTACTGAAAACGGAAGCAACGAGGAGGCAATTCTCGGCAAGGCCAGAGCTTACAAAAGAATGGGAAGAGACACTCAGGCATACGATCTCTATGACTATTTTCTCAAATACTATGCAAATTTCAGCTATTATACTGATGACATAAACAAGTCCTATATGAGACAGCTCTATGAAAGCGGTCTTAACAGCTATCGAAAAGGCAGATACTACCCTGCAATTACATTCTTCCGCAGATATTTGAAAAAGTTTTCCTATTCGAACAGATCAGAGAATGCTCTCTACTGGATTGGAGAATCCTACTTCTCCCTGAAGAACTACTCAAAGGCAGCCGGATATTTTAAAAGAGTCCGGTCAAATAGTATCTACCACAAAGATCAGGATGCATTTATTAAAACCGGATATTCCTACTTCCTTGCAAAAAACTACGATCTTGCTGCAAGAGAATTCCAGTCATATCTTGATACCTATCCCAACGGCAAACACATCTCAAAAGCCAGAGAATGGAAAAACATGAGCACAAAAGAACTTCTCTATAAGTATAGAAAAAACAGCCCTCAGGATGAAATATTAGAAGAAAACTCATCTGAGGATGAAAGCGAAAACAAGGAAAGCTCCAGCAGATACAGAGAGGAAAGATCAAGGACTGTGCAGACAGGAGTCGATGTCAATCAGGAATCTCCTGTTGACAGAAAGGAAGACTTTTACGAAAATGTAGCAGAAATTTAAAACTTTTTCTATACAGCCAACAAGGAAGAGGATGCTTACGCATCCTCTTCCTTGTTAATCAAGACCAAATATAAAATTATTATGGCCTCTTAGCATCCCAGAAATTTTTATAAATACCGGAATTACCAAGTTGCTTCAGTAATAGAGAATACAGTTTCACCTTAAATTTTCACATAAAAGAAGGAACGCTTCAGCAATGTCATTTTCCAAAAAAAAAATTTTAGTACTGATTCCTGTAATGTTTTTGTTTACTTTCACCTGCTGCGTTTATCAGCAGAAACATTGCAAAGAAGGGCAGATACAAATACAAATTTCAGACGATACTGCATACGAACTGTCAGGCGAATGGGAGTTTTACAAGAATATTTTTCTGAATTATGACGACTTTACTTCACAACAGGCAGAGGATAATAGAAAAATAATAGCTTTTGATACGCCCTGGTCATCTTCTATAATATCTGATGATAAAACAAATCCCTACGGATATGGCACATACCGCCTGAATCTTAAAC
>CAYNFB010000352.1:0-3560 GCA_964396355.1 uncultured Leptospirales bacterium
CAGGATATCCCAGGTCTCTAAAATACTGATAATTACAATGACAATTATAAGCCTTAGCGGGTATCTGCTGATTTATCTCGATCCCGCACTGGTGACAATGTAGGAGGGGCAATGGTTGCAATTGTAACAAGACTGCTGGAGCAGTTCTTCGGGAAGAAGGCGACAAATATTTTTCCTGCAAAGCATATACCTGAATCGATGACGGATCTCCTTGAAAGGGGGGCGATCAATCCCTATATTCCTGTTCCCGAAAATTTCAGAGGAACTCTTGCATACGATTATGAAAACTGTATCGGATGTGTGATGTGTGAAAGGATCTGTCCAGCCAACGCAGTCGAATCATATCCGGTTATGGATGGAGAGAAGAAGAGCAAGAGAGTGGTCTTTTATCTGGGCAGATGCACCTACTGCGCAGAATGCGTGGCCATTTGTCCAAAAGATGTAATCTGGATGGAGAAGACTTTTCTCAATGCAAACTACGATAAATACGGCGATTCTCAGGTCATTGGAATAGAGGAGAGGAAGAAGAACGAGCTGAAGGACGGTGATGCGGGTTAATCCCAGGGCAGCTCTTCAATTTCACAGAGAGCTCCTCTGAGTAATATATCTTCAAGAATTTCAATGTTCTTCTTAACATTTTCTGTCAGGTCCTCGCCAAAATCAATATTTTCCGGCTCAATGCCGAGAAACAGTACCCGGCAGACGAATGTTTTTAAATAGCCCATGAGGTCACAGAGGGCCATGGAATGGCTGTCAAATCCGCTGCAGTCAGAAATTTTTTCAATATTAATAAGCCGAAATTCTCCTGGTTCTATTCCCATTTCGCATGCGTCAATTATTACAACAGTATGCGGTTTAAGAGATCTTACTCTGCCTGTAAAGTTTTCTGGCATTGTGGCGCAGTCAAATGCGGTGACACCTTTCGATGCCAGGCGCTCTGCAAGAACAGATCCCGCTCCGTCGTCTCTTCTCAGCCTGCTGCCTGTGCCGAGTATGCATATCTTGTCTGTCGTTCTGCCTGTCATATATTTCAGAATACATTCAGTTCCTGTATGGACAAGTTTTTTATTATTTTATTTACAAATTTAAGTCCGGTGTTACTAATGCAGTAAAAATAATACAAATTGGATTTTTATGCAGCTAATAAATATACGAAAAAAAATCACTGTAACAGGCATTGTTCAGGGCGTGGGTTTTCGTCCGGCCATTGCAAGAAGGGCTATGTCCGTAGGACTTTCGGGTCACGTTATTAACACCAGAGATTCTGTTGAAATAGAGATAGAGGGGCCCGCAGATATTGTGCTGGCCTTCGAGAATGATTTCTATTCTTTTATCCCCGGCAAGGCTGTAATTAACAGCTATGAATCCGCGGCAATGGAACCGGCCGGTTCAGATAAATCATTCAATATAGTAGAGAGCCGCGAGCAGGGGCCGGCGCGTTTCAGCATTCCTCCGGACATCTCGATTTGTGAAAAATGTCTGGCCGAGTTCAACGATCCATCAGACAGACGCTTCAAATATGCCTTCATAACCTGCGGCGAATGCGGCCCCAGATATACCTATATGCGCGACATGCCCTATGACAGGAAGAGGACGACCATGTCGGATTTTCCCATGTGCTCCCGCTGTCTTGCCGAGTACAACGATCCGGGGAACAGGAGATTCCATATAGAGGGGTTTTCCTGTCCGGACTGCGGTCCCGTCACAGAGGGTTTTGATGAAACAGTCAATGCCCTGAAAAAAGGAAAGATTGCCTCCATCAAGGGTCTCGGAGGATATCACATCGCATGCAGCGCCGTTGATGAATCAGCAGTGGTTCTCCTCCGGCAGAGAAAGAGGAGAAAGGCCAAACCCTTTGCTGTTATGTTTGCATCAGTTGAAATGGCCGGAGAATATCTGCATATTTCCAGAGATGAAGTGAAGTGCCTCCAGTCAGCTGTATCTCCAATTTTAATAATCAGAAAAAACTTTAAAAAAGAACTGGCTCCCTCTGTTGCGCCTGATAACGGCTACCTGGGGATAATGATTGCCTATACTCCTCTTCACAGGCTGATACTCGATGCTGTGGGAGAACCTCTTATTATGACCAGCGCCAATATCGCCGGAGATCCTCTTATCATTGATGATGACAGGGCGCTTACAGAACTAAGTGAGATTGTTGATGTCTCTCTCGTCCATAACAGAGAAATACTCAGGAGGGCAGATGACAGCATTTCGTGGATTCACGGTGGAGATGAAATCAGTGTGAGAATGGGACGGGGCAGAATGCCTTTTCCTCTTAAAATTGAAAATTCAGGTTTACGTAAAATATTAGCTCTGGGCGCTGAGCTGAAGAGCAATATCTCTATAGTTTCGGGAAGTAATCTGGTGACCAGCAATCACATCGGGGATCTTGCTACTCCCGAAACATTTGCTCATTTTCATGATACAGTGGATGAGATGATTGACTACTATCAGGCCGAACCTGATCTTATAGTTGCAGACAGACATCCGGATTATGAATCAACTTCATTTGCGCGGGACTATGCAGAAGAGAGAGATATCGAAATTAAACAGGTCCAGCATCACTACGCGCACTTCCTCTCTGCATATTTTGAGAATAAACTCGTGGGACGGGCTGCAGGAATAATTTTTGACGGAACCGGCTATGGAGAAGACGGGACAATCTGGGGAGGGGAATTTTTCACAGGAGATCTCCACTCTTTCACCAGAGAAGGCCATCTGGGATGCTTTTCTCTTCCCGGGGGAGAGAGAGCTATTCATGAGCCATGGAGAATACTTGCCGGGCTGCTGGAGAGGGAAGATTTCTTTGATATATGTTCTTCAAAAGACGAGGATCTGCTGGAGAACATATTTACTATTTCACAGAATAGAAAATTCTCTCCTCTCACATCCAGTGCAGGGAGGCTCTTCGATGCAGCGGGGGTACTTCTGGGATTCGGCAATGATGTATCATATGAGGCTCAGGCCGCAATCTATCTGGAAGCAAAGGCTCTGGAGTCAGAGACTCCGGATTTTCTGGAAATGCCGCTGGTTAATGACGGAGGCATTTATATCCCTGATACGGCTGGATTTTTCCGGGAACTAAACTCAATGAGGGGAGGAGACTCCGCTTATCTTGCAAGGCTCTTCCATAATTCGCTCATTGAGGCCGGCGCTTTAACTGCAGAGCGAATCTGTTCTAAAGAGAATATTGAAAATGTAGTCCTAAGCGGAGGGGTCTTTCAGAACAGAATAATGCTTTACGGTCTGGAAAAAAGACTTGCATCAATGGGACTGCGTGTTTTCTTTAATAAAAAAATTCCAGCCAATGATGCCGGTATTTCTGCCGGTCAGGCAATATACGGGGTATACAATGCATGAACTCAGTCTTGCTATGAGCGTAAGGGATATTGTAGAAGATGCGGCTAAACAGAACAATGCAGAGAGCGTCAATGAGATAATTATTGCAGTCGGTGAATTCAGCGCTGTTTCACTTGATGCTCTTGAGTTTGCAATGGAAGTGGCAAAGAAGGACTCGGTATTTGAGAATGCTGTAATAACTATGAAATCTATTGATA
>CAYNFB010000353.1:0-3553 GCA_964396355.1 uncultured Leptospirales bacterium
ATAATAAAATATAAACGGAGTACTAAAATGGCAGAAACAGGTTTTGACAATGAACTATACCTGAGCGAACAGAGCGAGGCAATTCTAGGGAGAGTGCGCAACTCGGGATTTGAACAACTCTACCTCGAATTCGGAGGAAAAATTCTTCACGACTATCACGCAGCACGGGTCCTCCCCGGGTTTGATCCCAACGTGAAGATGAAGCTTCTTACAAAGATGAAGGACTCTGTTGAAGTCATCATGTGCATCTGTGCAATCGATATAGAGAAGAAAAAAATCCGCGCAGATTTTGGAATAACCTACGACGTAGATGCGATGAAAACAATAGATGAGTTTAAAGAATGGGGTATAAAAATTGACGCTGTGGTCATAACCAGATATACCGAGCAGCCTGCTGCCCAGGCATTTAAGAGTAAACTGGAAAGACGGGACGTGAAGGTTTACACCCATAAGTATACGAAGGGATATCCTACTGATGTAGATCTCATTGTCAGCCAGGAGGGATACGGCGCCAATGACTATATTGAGACAGAAAGACCCATCGTTGTTGTAACCGGTCCCGGTCCCGGCAGCGGAAAACTTGCAACATGTCTGTCTCAGCTCTATCATGAACACAGGAGGGGAAAAAATGCCGCATATGCTAAATTTGAGACCTTCCCCATATGGAATATGTCCCTCAAACATCCGGTAAACATAGCCTATGAGGCAGCCACTGCCGAGCTTAGAGATGTGAACATGATAGATCACTTCCACCTGGATGCCTACAACACAAAATCGGTAAACTATAACAGAGACATTGAAGCCTTCCCGCTCGTACAGAGAATTCTTGAAAAAATTACAGAGGCGCCTTCATACTATAAATCTCCCACAGACATGGGAGTAAACAGGGCAGGATTTGCTGTAACAGACGATGCCGTGGTGCAGGAAGCATCCAAGCAGGAAGTAATAAGAAGATACTACCGCTATTCATGCGAATACGCCATGGGTCTATGTGACACAGAGACGGTGCAGAGAGTTGAACTTCTCATGAAGGAGCTGGGGCTGAAACCTGAAGACAGAAAAGTTGTGGGACCTGCCCACAAAGCAGCAGAAACAGCTATGGAGAAGAAAAAGGGTAATAAGGGCATATTCAGCGGAGCCGCACTTGAGCTTCCAGATGGGGAAATAGTAACGGGAAACAACTCCCCCCTCCTCCATGCTACCGCCAGTGTGGTGCTCAATGCAGTTAAAAAACTTTCGGGACTTCCCGACTCAATAGATCTGCTGCCTCCCAGCATTCTAACATCTCTCACAACCTTCAAGCAGGAGATACTGAGAGGTTCACCGGTCAGTCTTGACCTTGAGGAAACTTTAATTGCACTAGCCATAGGCGCAACATCAAATCCCGGTGCAGAGGCAGCCCTTCATAAACTTAGAGATCTCGCCGGATGCGAAATACATCTGACCCATATGCCTCCTCCGGGAGATGCAGCTGGACTCCGAAAGCTCGGCCTCAATGCAACGAGCGATCCCGATTTTTCATCCAAGTCGCTATTTATAGGATAAACAAAGGGCTCCTCTAAACGGAGGGGCCTAACCACTCCCCCCAAAAGCAGTACATAATAACTTTCAGATCACATTCAGTTTTTTTATAAAAAAAAACTGTAATCAGGTTATTTGCAAATATTTTAATAGGAAATTTACCTATATAAAATTATCAATTATGCTAATTATTTTTTACAAAATACCTATTGCTAATTAAGAGAATCTGAATTAGTTTCACTTGTGGTATTTTCTTATTAAATTATATATAAAAAGTTTTATTATTAAAAAGGGAAGGCATTTATTCAGACATAATCCGCTATATCAAAATAGTGGAGGATCCACATGAACTTAACAACAAATTGTTCTGATAATTTTACTGAAGAGTACGAGAAAAAATTGGTTTCGCCCGATGAGGCAGTAAAGGGTATAAACTCAGGAGATGTAGTAGATTACGGTTTTTTTAACGGGAAACCTGTAATCGTTGATCAGGCCCTGGCAAGAAGACATGAAGAGCTGATAGTTTTAACGGTATATTGTGCTGTAACAGTCCCTCCTCCGCCGGAAGTATTGAAATACCCTGACAGCTTCATCTATAACGACTGGCACTGGAGTAAACTGACAAGGATGCTTCAGGTTAATCAAAATCCTTATTATTCACCCATACTTTATGAAAGGGCGCCCTACTACGTACGGGATCTTGATATCCCCAAGGGCTACAGATCAGCCGCATATGATGATCCGGAACTCAAAGACAACGTAAAGGGAGTTGCAATATGTCAGACAGGTCCCATGGACGAGAAAGGCTTTTTTAATTTCGGCCCGCAGAATTCAGCAACATCCGCTTTTGCAGATGAAGCCGGACTTGTAATAATAGAAGTAAACAGCAACCAGCCGAGATGTCTCGGGGGTACTGAGGATTCAATTCATATTTCCAGAGTGGATTTCATAGTAGAGGCGCCGAACAATCAGATGCTTTATGCTGCACCTCCTGTTGAACCGGGAGAAATAGACAAGATGATTGCCCGGAATATAATGCCCTACATAAAGAATGGAAGCTGTATACAACTGGGTATAGGTGCAATGCCCAATGCTGTAGGTAAACTGATAGCAGAGTCTGACCTGAAAAATCTGGGCGGACACACAGAAATGCTTGTTGATGCATTTATCAGTATGATTCAGTCGGGACGCATGAACGGCGCGAAGAAGAATATAGATCGTCACAAATGTGTATACACATTTGCTGTAGGTTCTCAGAAACTATATGATTTCATAGATGATAATTCATATTTGTCAAGTTATCCCGTGAATTACACAAATGATCCCAATGTAATTGGACAAATAGATGACTTTGTGAGCATAAATAACGCCGTTCAGATTGATCTTTTTTCACAGGTCAATGCAGAAAGCACCGTGATAAACGGAATACCTTCCCAGATATCCGGAAACGGAGGAATGACCGATTTTATTCAGGGCGCATACAAGTCCAGAAACGGCAAAAGTTTCATATGTCTGGCCTCAACGTACAAAGACAGCGAAGGGGTTATTCAATCAAGAATTGTTCCGACTTTGGAAGCCGGCACGATAGTGACCATCCCCAGACAGATGGTTGATTTTGTAGCAACTGAATACGGAGTAGAAAGACTCACAGCCTGCCCTACCTGGATGAGAGTTGAAAAACTGATTAAGATAGCCCATCCCGACTTTCAGGATGAACTGATAAAAGAAGCAGAAAAAATGAGAATCTGGCGCAAGAGCAACAAGAAATTTTAGTTTTTAACAGCAGCTCCTTTACACAACCACTTCAGAGACTCATATTTCAGTATGTTATACATACTGAAATATGAGTCTTATTTTATAAGCCAGCAAAATTTCATCACAGATAACAGAACGACGTTCCGATTAATACAAAAAAATTTAGTTATTCCAAAAAAAATAAAAAAAATTATTTACTTAAACTAAACCTTGTCGTACAATAAAAAACGACCGGACGGATTTTTTATTTAAGAAATCATTTATATAGTTTTGACGA
>CAYNFB010000354.1:0-3538 GCA_964396355.1 uncultured Leptospirales bacterium
ATCTCAGCCTTATGGAAAATTTTAGTATTGTACTGATTCAGCTCCTTTGCGATATCCTTGCTGATGTATATTATTCTTCTGCAGAAAGGCTTTTTTTCATATCTGTCAATCCACATCATCACTATTGTTTTTTCAGAATCCCAGGCAATTGCCCCCTGATCATTTTTGATATTTTCGCTTGTGTGATCGCCGTACCTGGCCTTTATTTTTTCATAGACCTGATCCTTGTCCAGATAGGGGAATTTCAGGGATACGTAGAAGAGTCTGCCTTCATCCTTCGGGGTATCCTTCGCAGGGGTACCGGTGTCTGTATCCGCAGCAGTCGTGCCTGTTATTTTGTCTGCAGTAAGCTCAGGGTCGGGGTAAAAGAACCCATAGTAGTATTCCAGTTCTCCGTCTGATGATACAATGATAGTTTTTTCATCGGTATAGGTAAGCCGCCCCGCTATCTTGTCCTTCCCGTCAGATAGATACATCCCCCATGTAAGGGAGCCGTATCCCAGGGGAAGAGCAGTCGTCTTCTCTTCGGTTTTCGCTGTTTTATCTTTACCATCGGCGGCCTTCTTGTCATCGGCAGCCGATTGAGCAAAGAGAATAGTGCAGAAAGATAGTAGTACAATTATTGCTGTTAACCTGCGCATAGCTCATCCTCATAATTATTCTTTTCAGGTATATATTTCTTATCGGCAATTCTGCCTGAAAAGAGTGATTATTTTAGAGAATAGTTACCTTTTGGTCCTCAAAATCAGCGACTTCGCCTATTATTGCCGGACTGTAGCCCTTGAATTTGAGCTCCGCAACAGCATTGTCCGCAGTATTTTTGTCCAGGAAGAGCATCATTCCCACTCCCATGTTGAAGGTTGTGAACATCTCTCTGTCGGAGATATTTCCCTCCCGCTGTATTATGTCGAATATGGGAAGTACGGGCACCGCATTTTTCTTAATGGTTACTGCTGCATTATCGGGGAGAATTCTGGGGATGTTTTCGTAAAATCCTCCGCCTGTAATATGAACAATTCCCTTTATGTCAATATTCTTCGCAAGACAGGCCTTCAGGGCACGTACGTAGATCTTTGTGGGAGTGAGAAGCACATCCCCCAGATCGCCATCCAGATCGGCGAATTTTTGAGTGAGTTCATACTTCTTTATTTCGAAGAAGAGCTTCCGTACCAGTGAATATCCGTTTGAGTGAATTCCGCTTGAGGGAATGCCGACTATGATATCACCGTCGGAGATTCTGCTTCCGTTTATTATTTTCTTTTTATCAACCACTCCGACTGAGAAACCGGCGATGTCGTAATCATCCTCGGCCATCACTCCGGGGTGTTCAGCTGTCTCTCCGCCTACGAGGCTGCAGTCACTCTGTCTGCATCCTTCGGCAATACCCTTGACCAGGTCGACCATTTTATCTTCGTCTAATTTCCCGCAGGATATATAGTCAAGGAAGAAGAGGGGATTGGCTCCGCTTGTTATGATGTCATTGACGCACATGGCAACGGCGTCGATGCCTATTGTATCGTGTTTCCCCGCCATCTGAGCAAGTTTGAGTTTTGTCCCTACTCCGTCAGTACCGGAGACAAGCACAGGTTCATCCATATCTTTAAAATCAGCGGCATAGAGGGCTCCGAAGCCGCCTAAATCTGTTATGACATTTTTTGAAAATGTGCTTTTTACAAAGGGGGCAATCTTTTTTACGAAACGGTTGCCCCCCTCGACGTCTACGCCTGAGTCCTTATATGTAATTGCCATGTCAATCTCCATTAGTGAATGTAATAGTGAGAGGGTATTTTTTATCTCTTCTTTGTAAAGAATATTTTGGCCAGGGCTTTTCTATTTTATTCTGTATCCGTTGTCATCGTAGTAGCTCTTTATTATTCTGTCGGTAATTGTAAAGGCAATGAAGACGAATAGAAAAGAAAGAATCATAACCACGATCACTCCTGCAAGACCCTCCGTTTTGTAGAAGAAGATAAGTCCCGTAATAATCGAAGTAACTCCGGCAACTGAAAGTATAATTCCAAAGGTTTTGTTCGCGGCTCTCCAGACGTCCATGTTCTTCATAGACAGTACGGTTCTGTATCCGATAGGCGCCTTATATCTGCCCGGTGAAAAGGAGACAATGAGGTTTCCTGCAACTAATATTAATATTCCCGGTATTGTGTATACTATGTTGATATCCATATTCTCCCTCCTTCTCTATGGTGGAGTTCTAATATTATACTGAAAAATTTTGTATATTTCAATATTGCCTGATAAAATTACTGTTCTTTGAGTTTTCTTAAAATCTTTCTTTATGTCTCTTTATGCATGAGGATAATTTTATTGACACCTGAAAACAACGGCTGTTATCTGTGGATAATATTTTTTGGGGATTGTATGATGGATATTGAATGGAATAAATTACAGAATGGTTCAGATATAAGAGGATTTGCAGTTGGTGAAAATGCCGTTCTCAATGCTGAAAGTGCTGCTGTTCTCGGAGCGGTATTCACAGTCTGGCTTTCGGACAGACTGAATGTTGAGGTAAAGGATCTGCGTATATCTGCGGGTATGGATTCCCGGATAACAGGATCTGATCTTAAGAGAGGATTTATAAGAGGAATAATATCTGCCGGTGCATCTGCGCTGGACTGCGGAATGTCCTCTACTCCCGCGATGTTTATGAGCACGGTGATTGAGGAATTTTCATGCCACGGTGCGGTGATGATTACAGCCAGTCACCTCCCTTTTGACAGGAACGGTTTTAAGTTTTTTACATCAGATGGAGGCCTTGAAAAGGCGGATATCACATCTCTGTTGTCCATGGCTTCGGAGAGTACCGCACCAGATGGAGATGATCATTCCCATGCAGAGAAGGTGATGCTCATTGACCGGTACTCTGAACTTTTTGTTAAGAAGATAAGGGACGGCATTAAGAGAAAAGATAATTTCGAGAAGCCTCTCTCCGGATTGAAAATAGTAGTGGATGCAGGAAACGGCGCCGGCGGATTCTTTGCTCATCAGGTGCTCGTCCCTCTCGGGGCGGATATTACGGGGAGTCTCTTTCTTGACCCTGACGGCACGTTTCCCAATCACGAGCCTAATCCCGAGAACAGCCAGGCTATGGAGAGCATTCGATCTGCCGTACTTGGAGAAAAAGCCGATCTTGGAATTATATTCGACACCGATGTTGACCGGGCCGCAGTTGTCGCATCAAACGGTGAGATTGTAAACAGGAACAGCCTGATAGCGCTGATGTCGTCCATTGTGCTGGAGGAACATCCGGGAACTTCGATAGTAACCGATTCAGTTACCTCAGACGGACTCACCGCATATATTGAAGAGACTCTGGGCGGTCATCATCACAGATTTAAGCGGGGATACCGGAATGTGATTAATGAAGCAATACGACTCAACAGCGTTGGACAGGAATGTCATCTGGCAATCGAGACCTCCGGCCACGGTGCAATGAAGGGGAATTACTTTCTCGATGACGGCGCCTATCTGGTCGCAGAAATTCTGATAAAGACGGCGCGTATGAAGTTTGAAGAGAATAGAA
>CAYNFB010000355.1:0-944 GCA_964396355.1 uncultured Leptospirales bacterium
AATTATCATGGCTCTTTTCTGGAGAAGAACAACCAGTAAAGGTGCTCTTGCCGGAAAATTTATTCTCCATCACTATACTCCAAAACGAAATATATCACAAGAGCCGGTTCCACAGTAAAACAATCAGCAAAACCTGTCAAAAAAGATGTTGAGAAAACCAGTATCGAATCGCAACAGAACCGGAATGTTCAGGGCAGGTGGAAGCTTAAAGGATACAAGGGCAGTATCAACATAACCGGCAGCGGAAAAAATATCAGAGCAAAAGCAGAATATATGTACTTTTTTAAAAAGGTCAGGTGGGAGGGGAAAGGAACTCTTGCCGGCGATTCTGTCACTCTGAAATATCACTATACTAAGAACAGACCCGGCGGGCGTGGAGATGGAATCATGCATCTCAAAGTAAAGGGTGATAAAATGAGAGGTAAGTGGGTAGAGGCATCTAAGAAGCGTTCAGGAAAAATTTCATTGGAAAGGAAATAACATTTATTTACTGTTAAACGGACTGATTTTATCAGTTATTGACAACTATAATTTTTGAAACAGAGACAGATGAAAAACAGAAGGATGGTTTTTGCAATTGTTATAGTTTCTGCCTTGATTGGAGTATACAGCAGGGATTCCGAAAACAGTCGGGTTGCAGATTTTTTTGTAAAAGATAATACTGTGTTTCTTTACGGTAAATAATTGAAAGGTGCCGATTCTTCTTCATTTTGCATTGTTAAGCGAAATGAGGAGGATAAGGCTTATAAATACAGAGATGGTCTTCCTGTAATAAAGTAACGATGGAGGCCTGAAATGTCGTCAGAGATCTGTATTTCGAATGCAGACGAGGATTTACTTTAAAGAATGTTACGGATAAGTATTGAAGAAATCAGATGCAGCATCAGACAGAAAAGGCGTGAGGAGTAATTAAGTGATAGTTTTTCTTATTATAATATCTATTG
>CAYNFB010000355.1:954-3510 GCA_964396355.1 uncultured Leptospirales bacterium
TTTTCACCGGAGGACTGATGGTGGCTGCCGGTATGGGCGGAGACTCCTCAGCTGCAGGAGAGGCTATTGCGGTTTCGGCAATAATTACATTATTCTTCACCATCGTCCTGCCGTGGATTCTCTTTATATGGGGGAGAAAATCGGATAGTCAGACAGGCAATATTGTAAAATGGATCGGCACCGGTTTTGCGTCAATCCCGCTTATTCTATTACTTCTCTGGTTCACCTGGGTGAGCACAGGCCCCGAGCTGCCTCTGAAGCCGCCTCTTTATGAGGAAATCAATACAGATTCTAACTAGGACTGCCTCGTGCTTCAGGCTATGGCGTTAAATATCTTCTCATCACAATGCCTGGTATGCTGTGGCCGCTGTCATCGGTGAAAAAATTATTAAAGCTGTGAATTTTACGGAAGCCGCATGCTTCATATAACTTCACTGCACCGGTCCAGTCTTCGGAGGCAATCAGTATTTCATATTCAATGTTTTTATTATTGCTGATGATGCGGTCTCGGCATTCCCGGAACATAGCCTCTCCCAGGCCCCTCCCGCGGAAATCGGGCAGCAGGGCAATGGAGGAAATGTAGAGCTCATTCCCCGGGAGACTATGTTTTTCTTTTATCGAATGCCCTAACTTGAAATATTCAATATCAGCTATTTCCTGATAACTCCATATTTCCGTTGAGATATATCCGGCAGGTATATTGTTTACTTCCATGAGGTAGAATCCGTCAGGGAAAACCTTTATTCTTTCAGAAATGACTTCCTCTCTTTCGGAGATTCCTGTTATGAAGGATGAGTCCTCAATCTTCATAATACTGCTTATATCATTTTCTGATGCGGTCCTGAATCTAAATTTATCTTCCATCGTTTATACCTGAATGAAGCATCATTCAGCCTGTTCAAGTTTATCTCCTATTCCTTTGTCCCGATGATGAATTAGGCCTGTTCTGTTTTTTATTTTTTGCTGCAAAAAATTCCTGCTTCCTTTTCTGCTTTTCTTTTTCCAGTTCTTTCTTTTCGGCCTCATTCAGCGGTTTGTCCGTCTGGGGAAATGGGTTGTCGCCGACGATGTTAATTTTCTGTTTTATCAGTTTTTCAATATCTTTTACATAGGCATTTTCTTCGGGTTCACAGATGGAAATAGCAGTGCCCTCTTCTCCTGCACGGCCTGATCTGCCGATTCTGTGGACGTAGGTCTCTGAAATATTGGGTATATCGTAATTTATCACGTATTTCAGTTTGTCGATGTCGATACCCCTTGCCGCGATATCTGTTGCAACGAGGACTCTGACTTCACCATTTTTAAACTGAGTTAATGCTTTCTGTCTCTGATTCTGAGCCTTGTCGCCGTGTATGGCTGCTGTTGTGATTTTTTTCTTTTTGAGGTTCTGTGTAATCTTGTCTGCACCGTGTTTAGTTCTGGAGAATAATAAAACCTGATCTATTTTTGTATCCTCAAGTATGTGGTAGAGCAGATCCTTCTTGCTCGATTTATTGGTGTAGTAGAGGTATTGCTGTATTGTATCGGCAGTGGATGAAACAGGACTTATTTCTATTTTTTTCGGATTATTAAGAATCGTCTTTGAAAGATTCACAATGTTTTTAGGCATTGTGGCAGAGAAAAACAGGGACTGTCTCTTAACCGGTAATTTAGCGATGATCTTGCGGATGTCGTGGATGAAGCCCATGTCGAGCATGCGGTCTGCCTCATCGAGAACGAAGTATTCAATATCCTTAAGGCGGATGAAGCCCTGATCAATGAGGTCAAGGAGTCTGCCCGGTGTTGCGATGAGGACGTCTACACCTCTGCGGACAGCATTAGTCTGGGAACCCTGGCTTACCCCTCCGAAGATCACAGTATTTTTTATACCTGTATATTTACCATATGTGGTAAAGCTCTCACCTATCTGAATGGCCAGTTCCCGTGTAGGAGTGATTATCAGTGAGGTGATTTTTCGCGGAGTGTTGTTCTGCTCGCGTACCTGAAAGAGATGCTGCAGTATGGGGATGGCAAAGGCAGCGGTTTTTCCTGTGCCTGTCTGAGCACTGCCCAGTACATCGCTGCCGTTTAGTATGAGGGGAATTGCTTTTTCCTGTATTGCTGTTGGTGTAGTATATTCTTCTTCTTTCAGAGCCTTTAATATGGGCTTGATAATATTCAGTTCTTCAAATTGCATATGTGCCTTTTTCCTGTGTTAAAAAATTTTATAATAGTGTCTGTATCCGTTCAGGAGGGGTTTTTGTCAATCGATATAAACAGGGCTTTTTTTTTCACCCTGTTGAGAACCGGCGCTTATTGAGCTTTTTAGAAGATTTTCAGCTAACAGCCTGTTTAATGGTTTTTATATAAATCCGATGGGGAGGGTTGTATGACAGGCGGCGCAGTCAACATTCAGGCCTTCGGGACGAGTTTGAGAGCCTTAATCATGTGCGATTTATTGTCCGGAATTTTGATTTCTGTTTTTTTATATACTATTATGCGGCTGATATTGTCTGAACCTTCAATGGTGTTAAATCGGGCTGTTACATCTTATTGCTCAAATCCGGACAGTTCTCC
>CAYNFB010000356.1:0-3494 GCA_964396355.1 uncultured Leptospirales bacterium
GTCTCATTACATTTATTGCGCGTCCGTTTCCCGTGGGCTCCTCACCCATTTTCTGCGAGGTTTCTCTCGAGTGAAGACGGCCTGAGAGCACGCCGTCCTCTATGAGCATGGTCTTCTCAGGCATAACGCCCTCATCATCAAATGGAATATACCCGGAAAGCTCTGGCATATTTCCTGAATCAACAACATTAAGGCTTTCAGGGCCGAACTTACGCCCGAGAACCATCATCTCCTTCATTTTCGGATTCTCGTAGATGAAGTCAGCCTCTGACAGATGACCGAAGGCCTCGTGAATAAAGACGCCTGAAAGTTTAGGGTCGAGAATAACTTTATAGGTCCCTCCCTCGACAGGGCGGGCGGAGAGCATATCAACAGAGGTCTTCACCACGCTTTCGGCAATGTCCTCTCTGTTTTCTGCAACCTCATAGCCGCCGTAACCCGAGACTGAATCGTGAAAGGGCTGGATAAGACTCCCGTCTTTGGCAATAGCCGTAAGGGAAATACCGCAGTAGCCCCGGTCGTAGACAAGTCTGGATCCCTCACTGTTGAGATATGCATAGAGAGATGCAGACTCCCTGTAAATAGCTCTGGTAGTCTTGATCTTATGGGGTTTCTTTAAAATACGGTTATAGCCTTCGATGAGGGCGAACTTTTCTTCCATGGAAATATGGCGGAAATCCCGGCCCATATTCATAGAGAAATTTTCCCGGACAGGATTCCTCCGGTCGAGTACAACCTTCTCCTTTGCATTTATCACAGAGGCGGCCGTAACTGCGCGCTTTACATTTTTCTCAAGCAGAGAAAAATCGTTAAATGTGACAAATCCCCAGGCGCCCTTTACAAGGACCCTGATTGACCCTGCAACAGATTCGCCCGATGTGACAGAATCGGTATTATCTCCCGACAGGGCGATGCCTGAGCTGAGACTTGAAGAGAGGCGTATCTCTGCAAAATCACAGGTCAGAGAGGAAAGAAGAGCCCCGGCCCTGTCTGCGGCTTCATATATTTTTTCACTCATGATTTATTCCTTTTACTGTTTTATAGGAGGATTATAACTCTTAACAGGCCGGTTTGTCAAATAAACTCCTGTGCTTACAAATAATAATCCGGCAAGAAGGGAAAAAGTCAGCGGTTCATGGAGTATGAGAAATGCAAAGAAAACCGCACTAACGGGCACGAAGTTTATGAACAGCCCGGCCTTCATGGCGCCTATTGCATATATCCCCTGATAGTACCAGACAAATCCCAGCACTGTTCCGAAGAGTCCAAGATATGCAAGAGACAGCCAGTCTGTTATTCTATACGTAAATACATCTGACACCATTCCCTCCATACAGGCCGGTATAAAGAGCAGAGCCGCCCCGATTATCACAGAATAGGTCACGGCCTGAAGAGGAGTAAAATCCTTCATGACGATTTTTCCTATTATGGAATATGTAACCCAGCTTGCAACAGATATGAAGGTGAAGATTTCACCCGGACCGATACTGCCGCTCAGAAGTTCAGTTATATTTCCTCTTGTAATTACGATGAGAGCGCCGCATACAGAGATCAGTATTCCCGTAACCCTCTGAAAATTCAGCACCTCTTTAAATACAAGAGCAGAGATAAATGCTATAAAAATCGGATTGTTTGCAACAATGACAGACGCCCTTCCCGCGCCGATATGCTGAAGCGCCTTGAAGAAGAACACGTTATATGTGAATATCCCAGTTATACCAAGCAGCAGTACAGGCAGCAGTTTATCCTTTCCAGGCAGAGGAAGCCCTCCCTCCTTCTTCCTTATAATAAGATACAGTGCAATTGATGCTATTGCAAAGCGGATGAATGCCGCGGAAAAAGGCCCCACAGTTCCTGCAATGCTTCTTCCTGCAATGAATGTTCCTCCCCAGAACATGGCAGTAAAGAGAAGCTTTATATACACTATTGCATGATTATTTTTCTCCATGACTCTAACCCTTCACTTTAATTTTCTGCACACAGATCAGAGAGAATACGCTGAGAGCACTGGCTGCGATAAATGGAATTCTGTAATCCACAAGCCAGAGAATCCCTCCGAAAACAGGAACAACCACGGCTGCGATGTGATTCATTGTGAAACCCACAGCCATTGATGGTGCAATATCCATGGGATCGGCAGTCTTCTGAAAGTAGGTCTTGATTGCAATTGCGAAATTGAAGAAGACGTGATCAAGAACGTAGAGGCATGCCGCGACGTATCCGTTGTCGAAGACTGCATAGGAGAGAAAAATTACAATCAGTGAACCGTATTCCACCGACAGCATGCGTCTCTCTCCGAACCTGTTGATCGCTTTTCCGATATAGGGTGTGATAAAGTAATTGATAACGTTATTTATAATAAATAATGCTGTAATTGCCTGAACTGAGAAACCGTATCTCTGAACCAGCAGAAATACAGCAAAGACCACGAATATCTGCCGTCTTGCGCCGTTTAAAAAATTAAGCATATAGAAAAGAAAATACTCCTTCTTTATAACCATCTTCGTGTTCTGGACAGGCAGTTCCTTATCAGCCGGGTCGATTTTAAGCGCATAGAGTGCGGCGGCTATGACCAGCACCCCTACAATTGCAAAAAGAGAAGGAAGGCTGAGAAAATAGGACAGCCCCCATATCGACACGCCTACAAAAACATTTGTCAGAGCGCTGAGACTCTTCAGCCTTGCAAAGACAACTGCAGACTGAAGCCCCGAGAAATACTGAAGGGTGAGGGACTGATTGGTTGTCTCGAAGTAGTGGAATCCCACGGACAGTATAAATGTGGTAAGCATGAGCCCCTCAAAGGACGGCATAAATCCTGTTGCAAGGACACCAACCCCGAGAATAAGCACAGAAACTGCAGAGAGCCTGTGCTCCCTGACTACGAGAAGTATATATACAACAAGCAGAGAGAGGAATCCTGGAATCTCACGTACCGACTGGATTACCCCCATCTGAAAGCCGTCAATGCCTGCACTATCAACGGCAAAGTTGTTGAAAAGCGTTCTCCACCCCTGAAGGCCCACAACTGACGCAATAGTGAGAAGAAGCAGATAGCGGTACATGGGATTTTTCTTTATATCATTAAGCATGAGGACTCCGTTTCAGTATTTTCTAAAACAATTCAGCGGTTGGAGGGGGTTTCTGTCAATAGATAAAATGGAAGGCTGCCGGGGAGGATAAGGCAGGTTAATTAAAGTGTATCTAAGCCTTTCACACTTCGACAGGTGACACAGTGAGCTTGTCGAACTGCTCAATGCGGCGCCCGGCCTGCCGGCCACCCTCTCCCATAGTAATTATCAAAAACAAACAATGGGCGAGGGTTTCTGTGATAGAAAACTTATTCGGTAAAGATGTAGAGACGCACGGCCGTGCGTCTCTACATCAATAAATTCATGATACCCCATCCCTTCTCCCATCATTAATCCTTTTTAATCAATGCGGGAGAAGGCCGGGCTTTTCGGCACGTCCTGTGCCTGCCCCGGCATCAACCTCAT
>CAYNFB010000357.1:0-3465 GCA_964396355.1 uncultured Leptospirales bacterium
AGAAAAAATGAGTGAAAATTGTTTCTTCACCCTTCACAATGTGAAAAAAACAGACAAGAAGAGTAGAAAGAAGAAGTATTAAAATGAGTATGGTCAGTTTAAAAATTTCAATTTTTTTCATTTTCATGTCCTTATACGTATAATGACATGAAAATATAATATGTCAACAAGAATGAAGCAGACGTTTCTCCTATAAATCAAAAAGCAACGGCAACATTTGTTTTGCTTTCAATGAGTTTCCTTGTCTCTTCCGGTATCCCTTTAAAAATAATATCTTTGTTGTCCAGCATAGCAAATCTGCGGGCGATACAGATAGTTTTTATAATTCCCGGTTCAAAAGATTTAATTTTATTAAAATCAAAGACAAGTTCATTATCGTTGCAGCCGATACTCCTGATTCGCCTGAAAAATTCAGAATTGGTTTCACTTTCTATCATATCAAAAAAATCACTTTGTTTCATTGTATCCCCCCGTTTAATTTATTCTGCTGTAGTCATCAATAACACTTGCCAGACGATCAAAATCCATGGACTTATCAAAAAAATAATCTGCGCCGAAACTTCTGCAAAGATCCATATAATAAGAATCATAAAAGTTTGTCAGCATGGCAACCTTCACTTCCGGAATATGTCCCTTAATTTGTTTAAGGATATCCACACCGCTTCTGTTCTTCAGCTTGATATCCAGTATAACAAAATCAGGTTCGAGCTGATCAATCTCATCCATCTCCTCTTCGCCGGTAAACCCGAAGACATGAACATTTTCATTCACAGAAAGCATCGAGATAAGCCTGCTTCGAATCATGTAACTGTCATCCACAACCAGAACTTTCATATTTCTCCCTGTGCAGCTGTTAACTGTTGAATAAATATCACATCCGGAGATTTTACACAATCGGACAAACCCTTATTATTACTTCAGAAAAGCCTTTTTTTAGATGAGACTAAGGAGAGATTTTGTGTAAGAGAAGAGTACTTTTTCTGTAGGACATAGTCCTACAGAAATTAAACCGGAGAGCTACATTTCGAGAAGATTATTTTTCATCGCATAGCTTGTTATCTCTGAATTATTTTTCATATTCATCTTTTCCATAACACGGTGCCTGTAGGTGCTGATGGTCTTCACACTTAAAAAAAGTTCCGATGCTATCTCGGAGACAGTTTTGCCTGAGGCAATCTGACAGAGGACCTGAAACTCACGATCAGTGAGATTCTCATGGGGGGAGAGGGAGCCGCCTCCGGCAATGCTGTCAACAAGCGTTTCAGCAAGGGTAGGACTGATGTACTTCCCTCCGGAAAATACCTTTCTTATCGCCACAATAAGATTCTCAGCAGCAGTTTCCTTTGTAATATATCCGGAGGCTCCGGCCTTAATAGTTCTCACTGCATACTGATCCTCTGCGTGCATACTGAGGACTATGACAGGGAGATCCGGATTTATCAGTTTCAGATGTTTCAACACTTCAAGACCATTCATGCCTGTCATCTTGAGATCAAGAAGAACTACATCATAATCATTTTTCTTAACAAGTTCAATCAGGTGTTCTCCGCTCTGAGACTCACCTGCTACTTCCATTTCATCATCATCTGATATTATCTGTTTTAAACCGGCTCGCACTATTTCATGATCATCTGCGATGACTATTTTAATCATGACTTTCTCCTGCATTGCATGGAATCCTAACCCTGACTGTCGTCCCCTTCCCATCAATGCCATCTATTGATAGATTTCCATTGAGTGAATTGACCCTTTCTCTCATACCGATTATTCCATAGGAGCCCCGGTTGCTCAGATCATTGCTGCTTATTCCCTTTCCGTTATCAGCTATGGTCATTTCCACTATATTATCATTTTTCCTGAGGACTATACCGACTTCAGATGCACAGGCATGCTTCAATATATTATTAATAGACTCCTGATATATCCTGAAAAAAGCTACCGAAATATCTTCAGGAAGTTCCATTATTTCCTCACACTCCACTCTGCATGCATAACCTGTTCTTTTTCTGAATTCAGCACTCTGCCACTCAATAGCTGCTCCAAGTCCCAGATCATCGAGAATTCCCGGCCTCAGACTTGCTGAAAGCTTTCTCACGGTAAAAATTATTTCATTGATCAGGGAATCCATTATGCCTGTTTTTTCGACCATCTCTTTCTCAGAAGGACTAATTCTCTTCTTAAGCCATGAAAGATCTATTCGGAGGGCGGTAAGAGACTGACCCAGAACGTCGTGAATTTCCCTTGCTATATCGGTTCTCTCTTTTTCCCTGAGAGATTCGATGTGAGAGGAAAGATCACGCAATTCCTGTCTGGATCTCCGCAGTTCCTCAAAATACATCTTATATGCAGTTACATCCCTTATTATTCCCTGATAACCTTCACTTACATGAAGGCTGGAATCAAGCTTCTTCAGAGTTATAAATACTTCAATAATTTTCCCGCTGCTGCATCTCATTCTCGTATCAAAATTTTTTACAGAGCCCTTTTCTTCAGTTTGATAGACAAACTCTCTGTAATGCTCAACATCATCAAAAAGCTGCCGCAGCTTAAGGCCAAGAAGCTCATCTTCAGTGTAGTCAAACAGCTCAATCATAGCCTGATTGGCGTCTGTAATTATTCCCCGGTCATCAGCCATAAAGATCGGATCGAAAGACTGCTCAAAAAGAGTCCTGTATTTGACCTCCCTCTTCCTCAGCTCCCGGTCTATATCACAGCGATGAAGGGCTATTTCAATTGCTGTATACAGCTCCTTCTCTTCAATCGGTTTGACAATGTATCCGTAGGGTCCGGTAAGATTTGCTCTTTCAAGAGATTTTTCATCGGAATGAGCCGTGAGATATATTATGGGAATATCCATCTCGCTTTGTATTTTTTCAGCAGTCGATATTCCGTCAAGTTCTCCGGAAAGCATAATATCCATTAGAATAAGATCAGGGACATCCCGCATA
The DNA here is from genome assembly GCA_964396355.1 of uncultured Leptospirales bacterium. Taxonomy (GTDB): domain Bacteria; phylum Spirochaetota; class UBA4802; order UBA4802; family UBA5550; genus CAYNFB01. The sequence goes on from CAYNFB010000357.1 coordinate 2,949, forward strand.
ACGGATTCAAGACATTCTTCACCGGAACTTGCAGTATCGGATACATCATAGCCGAGACCTTCAAGAGTATTCCTGATGTCGATGGCAATGATAACCTGGTCTTCGACTATTAGTATTTTCTTTTTTTTCATATAATTAGGAACATACTTTTAAAGTATTTTATTTATAATTTCACACAAAAAGTAGTATGTCAAGGCATTAGTGTAATTTTCATCAAATTGGGAAGCGGAGGAGAATAGATCAATCAGAATCTTTCCGGATTTCAGAAGCCATTTCTCTGTACAGGCGTCCTGTTCCGCCGGTTGGTCTCGTGGCAAATGAAACAAGCAGAGAAAAGTCCATATAAAAAACAGCGAGTGGCCTGAACAGGGACTCGAGAAGACCTATTCTGTAATATGTACTAAGCAGAGTATCATTGAGCTTCATTATGCCTGGTTCTACGTAAGGTGCAAATCGGGCTGATTCATAAAAGATGGTGCCGCAGGTATTCAGACAGGTCTTGTCGCCGAGAAATGAT
>CAYNFB010000358.1:0-3464 GCA_964396355.1 uncultured Leptospirales bacterium
CAGCGGCCGTTGTTATCGTCTTTTTTACAGCACTGATTGCAGCAGTCTATCCTGCCGTCAAGGCCGCAAGGATCAGGCCCCTCAAGGCTCTTAACTACATATAATATGCGGGGAAATCTAATGAATGTAATTGAAATAAAGGAACTCTATAAAACATATGATACAAACGGCGTTGCAGTCCATGCAGTCAATGGGATCAGTCTTGATATTGCAGGAGGGGAATTCGCCGCAATAGCAGGGCCTTCGGGGTCGGGCAAGACTACTCTCCTTAACCTCATTGGCGGAATCGACAGACCCTCGGAGGGCGGAATCTCTGTGTCAGGGAATAATCTCAACGCACTGTCCGAGAGAGAGCTGTCTGTTCTCAGGCTGAACAGAATAGGATTTATCTTTCAGGCATATAATCTCATACCGGTGCTCACTGCAATGGAAAATGTGGAATACGTAATGCTTCTTCAGGGTGTGAACAAAGAGGAGAGGAGAGAAAGATCTGCCTCAATGCTTAGAGAGGTGGGCCTCGAAAATGAAGTAAACAGAAGGCCTGCCGAGATGTCGGGCGGTCAGCAGCAGAGGGTGGCTGTAGCAAGGGCAATGGTTTCGGGCCCTGATATAATTCTTGCAGATGAGCCAACTGCAAATCTTGATCAGAAAACAGGTTCAGCTCTTCTTGATCTTATGAAAAAGCTAAATCATCAGAAGGGCACGACTTTTCTTTTTTCAACACATGATGCCATGGTGATGGACAGGGCCGAAAGACTGATAGAAATCAGAGACGGGAAAATAGAGAGTGATCAGCATTAAAAAGGGGAATTCGTGAAAACCGTATTTTATATTATAATGGTTTCTCTTCTTCTGTTCAGCGGCTCATCCCTTTTTTCACAGGAGGAGGATCCCTTTGAGAGCATCGGATGGAGCGGAAGCTTTCGCGGCTACTATAAGAACCTGCTGGTTTATCAGGAGAATGATCAGTACCAGGAGAAAGGAGCATTCCAGACTGAGAAGAAGGGCATGACAGCAGATATTAACCGGCTGCGGCTCAGTCCTGAAATACTCTATGGATCTAACTTCGTGTTTCACGCCGATATTGACGGCGAGGTCATTGCCTCCAATTACCGCAACAGCAGGCAGTTCGATCTCTACTGGAAGGGCAGTGAATACAATGATCCGGCTCATCTCTCCTGGGACGCGGGAGACCGGGGAAATATATACGGCAGGGTGAAACTCCACAGGGCCTACGTCAAATTAAGCGGAGGCGACTTTACCGCCTCAGCGGGCCGTCAGCTCATACGCTTCGGAAGCAGCAGATTGTGGAATCCCCTTGATCTGTTCAATCCTCTGTCTCCGACTTTTGTTGAGGGAGCAGAGGATCAGAAGGGAACAGACGCGCTTCGTCTTAATTACTACATCAGTGAATCGGCCGAGCTTGCGGGAGTTATCAATCCCCGGAGGGAGAATGACTCATTTGAAGAGATTGAGGTTGGTACTACGAATTATATCGTCCGTCTCAAGACCTCCCCCTTCAATACTGATTTTGCGCTCCTGGGCGGCTACGTCTCTCAGCGTAGGACCATCGCATTTGACTTTGCCCGGGTGCTTCTTGATGGAATGCTCACAGGGGCAATCCTCTATGCTGATTCAGAGGAAGATGAAAGTTATTTTCAGGGCGGAGGGGGATACGAATATACATTTTCAGGCGGACTGTATTTCCTGATGGAATACTTTTACAACAGCTCACCGGTAAACGAGAGCAGTGAACTTCAGGCTGCAGTTGCAGAGACTGCACTCTACGGATATTATCAGAGCAGCTATGATGTACTGGCTAACCGGATAATCACCTTGAACAGCCATTATCTGTCTCTTGCTCTGGGCTATGATTTTACGCCTCTGGTTCGGGGCGAGGCTTTCTCTATTTACGACTTCGAAGGCCGGGGGCTCTTTGTAAATTTTTCTTTGAATTACAATATGTTTGAAAATTTTGATTTAACCGCAGGGGTGATGACTGCCTTTGTCAGGGAAACAGAAAGTACTCTTTCTGATTTTGAAGATTACAGAAAATCTCCTCTATTGAATGTCTCTGCACAGTATTATTTTTGAGTCTAATCAGGGATTGTATAATCATGATTTTGTCCACTTTGCAAAGGAGTTGCTGTAGAACATCTTAATCAGTTCCGGTTTTCCGCCGATTTCATTTTTTATTTCTTCGAGAAATGCATCGGAGGTATATCCTTTCCGGAAAGTTTTATTGAAACCGCTCTGCATCAGATAACCATCCTGATATGTGGCGATTATTTTGTATTTATTTTCAACAGGCCATACTCCCTGTACGGTAATATAGGCTGTACCGTCATCCTTAAGATTGTCTCTTATTATTTTATATACGGGACGGCGTTCATGGGGAGGCAGAATGTTCAAGAGATAGGTTGCTATTATTACGTCATACTGTTTATCCAGAACCCCTTTATCAGGGTAAAAGTTCGGATCATAATCCTCCACCTCAATACATCCCGATTTAAGAAGTTCCGCCCTGGCATTCACTTCCCTGCCGGTTCCCAGGTGCAGAACTGTTTTGCCGTCGGCCCATTTATTCCTGCATATCATCTGTGCGGGCTGAGATGAATTTTTAAAGTGAGGAAGAGCTGTTAAGCGCGATGCTGTTATTATCGGAGAAAGAGAACCCTCTCTGATCCGCTGAATATCTGTCTCCAGAGACTCTTCAATCTCCTCAAGCGGACGCGACCACTCAGAAGATGCAGGAGAATATCTGTACTGCTGGTTTTCTGATCCGGTAATTTCATAGGAACCGTCATCTTTTGCGGTGATGACCCATCCTGCTTTGAGCATTTTTCTGGACAGCTTCATGTTGGGATTCCTGCACTCTCTCACTCTATTGTGTATACAGTTTATTATTTACCTCTATTTATGTAAAGGAATTCCTGAATCTGATTAAGCCGGGGACGGTATTACCTGATAATTTTTATTGAAGATATGTCGTCTCCTCATGCGCGTTCTTCTACCTGTAAACACGATCATGGAAAAACGGCGTCCATCCCCCTCGGCACGGTCGAGGCCTTCTTCAATTAATGATATAAATATCATATAATTATTATCGTGAATCTAAGCTATTGAGGTGAACCCGGTGAACAAAAGAATACTTGTTCTACTTTGTTTCATGACTGCGGTGTGTACATTCTTCTTCTGGGGATGCTTTTTTTCCTCGGGGAGCAGTGATTCTTTAGATGAGGGATCATGGACGGATATTCACGGAGCCGGATGCCAGAGGAGTGATCCCAAGAGCGGATCACTTTCAGATTACGCCTATGCCGATTACGGCTATTATAATGAAGAGGCTCCACAGGGCGATGCAGTACGGATTGATAATTACGTCCGTCTGGTGCTTTATGTAACTAGGGTAAGCGAAACCTGTAAGATTGTTTATACAGATCAGACAACTTTTCTCAACGTTT
>CAYNFB010000359.1:0-1899 GCA_964396355.1 uncultured Leptospirales bacterium
GGGCTCTCTTCAGATATTCTATACGGCTCAGCCACCAGGACTCTGCCGGACATGAAGAGTATTAAATTCAGTTCACTCATTGCACCCAGGTATTCAAAAGGAATTGACTACTTCGATTTCATTCAGCCCACAAAGAAAACAATCGGTATACTGTGCACCGATGTCTCGGGAATTGGAATAAAGAATGCACTCTACTCAGTGGTGCTTCGGTCGGTATTTCATGCATGCATCAATGAATGCGCATCCCCATACATAATGATTAAGAGAATAAATCTTGTATTAAACGAGTACACAAGGGGCGGAGGGGAGCTTGCTACAGCCTTCTACGCATACTACGATTCCGAAACGAAGAGGATATTCTACACAAATGCAGGATTCCCCCCCATGGAGATATTCAGAATAGAGAAAAATGACTTCGATTCACTGGACACAGTGGGCTCTCCCCTGGGTTACGACCCCATGTCAGAATTCGGACAGGGAAGAACAGAGCTGAAAAGCGGCGATATTGGTATAATTTATACAAGATCAATGATTAACTCAAAGAATAATGACGGAAACAGCTTCGGACTTCTCAGACTCCGTCAGGCAGTTAGAGAACACAGGTCAAAAACTCCGTCGCAGATTGCGAATCATATTAAGAGCGCATTCGAAAATTTCATGGGAAAGGCTGCACCGGAAACAGACATAACCGTCGTTGTAATGAAAATTGTTTAATTTTTTTTATTAAAATTTGACATTCTCTCAGCATTGACTTATATTTTTTGTGAATAAAAATTTCATTGAAGTAATTGATATAGAGTGTATCAGTGGTTTTACTTCATATATCAGGAGGCACTTAAATGGTAGATAAAAAGGCAAAGGCTTTTGTTCCGGAGCTTGCGGACGAAATGAGTCTGTGCAATGAATTGTACTCGACATGCTGTCACGACGAGCTTAAAGCGATCGATAAACACGATATAATTGTGAAGATATGTGAAAAAATCGGATCTACTCCGGAAAACCTTTGCATGGCTGAAGACATTTTTAATGAAGTAAAGTATGAAATGGCCAAATACGTACTGCACCACGAATACTGTCCGGAAACAAAAAATCAGGTAAGACCTAAATTTCTGCTATGGCTGGACAGCAAGGCAGAACCGGATAAAGCGGAAGAAGTCTCACAGTTTTTCGATAAGTACCTTAAGTAGCAGTGGATAAAAAAAAACTGCTTTTACATACATGCTGTGCTCCATGCATGTGTTATGTTTATGAAATACTGACCGTGGATTTTGATGTCAGTGCATATTTCTACAATCCAAACATAATGCCTGTAGCGGAGCACGATCTTCGTCTGGAGGAACTGACTAAATTCAGCAATTACAGAGGATTCCCTCTTTTATCTGATAAGCCGGACAGCGCTGCATGGGTAAAACACGTAAAAGAGGAGAGGTATCTCGGCGAGAAATCAGCCAGATGCTGGAAGTGTTATGATTTCCGGCTGAGAAAAACCTTCGAGAAAGCCAAAGAGCTGAATTTTGACGTGGTAGCAACATCCCTCTCAATAAGCCCCCATAAGATTGCAGAAAAAATCAATCAGTCAGGAAGAGAACTCTCAGAGCAATTCGGCATCGAATTTTACGAGGCGGACTTCAAGAAGAAGGACGGATTTAAGAAATCTGTTGAACTGTCAAGGGAGCTTGGATTCTACAGACAGGATTACTGCGGCTGTATATATTCAAAACTGGAAAGAGATCCAGACTCGACGTGGTCAAAGAGAGTAAGGGCAGCCAGGGAACAGAAGAAGGCCGAAGAAGAGCGCCCGGTTAATATAGATCTGGGCAGCGAAGTAGATCTTCACCACTTTCATCCGGCTGACACAAAAAAAATTATAATGGGCTTCCTGGCAAATGCAGGAGAAAA
>CAYNFB010000359.1:1909-3455 GCA_964396355.1 uncultured Leptospirales bacterium
TGAAGGGAGCATTTCATGTCTGAATCAAATGCAGTAGAAAAAAAATACCCCACAGTGCGGATAATTCACGGCAAGGGAAAATCCCGGAAGAAGCAGCAGATCCATGCAATTCTTAAAGAACATCCCCGGGTGATTGTCTTTCACGATGACTCACATAACTGGGGAGCAACAGTGGTTACCCTGAAGCTGTCAGAGGATACTATTAAACAGCCGGGATGAGATGCCACTTTCCTCTTTCATCATGTGAAACAACAGTTAAATCGATCTCTGATCCGGACATAAAGGCTGAACCGTCTGAACCTGCATACTTCAGCCCGTTATTAACCAGAGAGAAGGACTGTCCTGAAGCTTTTTCGATATCCTCTCTGTATACCTTGATTTCCACTGACGGAAAATCCAGAAGCACGTACATGCGGGATTCCTTCATTCCGAGAATTGTGCCCCTGTGAACTGTTTTCTCTGCGGCAGCAGGATCAAGATCCTTTGAAAAAAGCGAATCAAGCACTTCGTCCTTAACCATTCTTTCTATTCCCTTCTGGAGATCTCTGGACCTGTTTCCGGCCTTTATTACATCTTCCCTGAGCAGAAGATCAGACTCCTCCTCAGCCGGTTTTTCAAATTTGAGTTTCTCCAGCATTTCCTTATGGGTAAAAATTCCCACTATCTCTCTCATGGGGGAGGAGAATCGTCCGTATAGTCCTGCTCTGAGGGCGTAGTGAATACCCGGCTCATCTGAAAATATTGATTTTTCATTTGTGACGAGTATCTGTCTCTCAATTGTGCCGGCAATCCTTGAAGCATAGCCGTTGCTTCTTATTTTCTCGAGATATTCGGCCAGGCTCTCGCCGTCTTTCTCGTACCACGTCCACTGGGCAGGATCAAGGCCGTGAATATTCACAACATCATCTATAATATTCTTAAGCCGTCCGAGGCTGGAGCCCCTGGGTGCATTATGGACCTTAAAAACAGGCTGAGCGGTTGACTCATCGCCCGGATGGTCACTTATTATCTTTGCCCCCTCCATATTACAGAGCAGCGACATCTGCTCATTCCATCTTGAGGCATCATTTCTTTCATTGTTTGAAAAAATAAGTTTTTTTCCGCTTTCATCTATTTCGATTTTAAGCTCATGCCTCTCGTAATTAACAACTCCCCTATCAATCATTCGACCGCGGAGGATGATGCCCGCCTCCTGAAGACAGATCAGAGAGGAGGTGTATTCCATGCCCTCAAGTCCGTTTCCCGAAACATCGTCGTAAAACTTCTGAACTCCCGAATATGAGAGCTTTGCCCGGCTCAAAATTCGCGCCCTGATGACTTCAGTATTCAGAGGCTCTCCCTTCATATCTATTTCGGTGATAAACAGCAGGCTTCTTCTCTCTACACCGGGATTGAGGGATATCATTCCTTCTGAGAGTTCAGGCGGGAGCATGGAGACAGAATATCCAGGGAAGTAGAAGCTGGCGTCGCGGCTCAGAGCCTCACTAAAAAGCGCCATTCCCGGACGCACGTAGTAGTAGGCATCAGCCATAGCGTAGTACAATCT
>CAYNFB010000360.1:0-3447 GCA_964396355.1 uncultured Leptospirales bacterium
AGATTTAATAAAAAAACATTCCAGTGAGATAAGCTTCGGTCTGAGAATCAACCCCGGCCACAGGGAAACCGATCACGAAATTTACGATCCCTGCGCGCCCTTCTCCAGACTTGGAATTACCGCAGATAATTTCCCGGAGACTCTTCCTGAACATATTTCGGGACTGCACTTTCACACGCTCTGCGAGAAAAACTCCGACTCGCTGGAAAGGACGCTCAGCGCAGTCGAGGAAAAATTCGGCCATTTGCTGAAAGAATGCACATGGGTAAACTTCGGAGGGGGACATCACATCACCCGGGAGGACTACGACGTTGACCTGCTCTGCAGACTTATAAATAATTTCAAAAAAAAATACGATGTGGATGTATACCTGGAACCCGGCGAGGCGGTTGCACTGAACACCGGATTTCTCACATCAACAGTGCTCGATATAGTGGACAACGGCATGAAGATTGCAGTACTTGACACATCCGCCGCGGCGCACATGCCCGATGTGCTGGAGATGCCCTACAGGCCGGAGATTATCGGAGCAGCAATGCCCGGCGTTTATGATAACACCTACAGACTCACAGGCCTGTCATGTCTTGCGGGAGATGTAATCGGAGACTATTCATTTCCCGAACCTCTGAAGAGAGGAGACCGCCTGGTGTTCACAGACATGGCTCACTACTCCATGGTAAAGACAAATACATTCAACGGAATACAGCTGCCGGCGATTCACTACTACGATTCGGCTGAAGACGTAATTCTCCACACCAGAGAATTCGGATACTCTGACTTTAAAGGGAGGCTGTCATGACAGAGAGACTTTTTTTTCTCGAAAGTGAAGGGTCACGGGAGGCAGGAGAGAATTCTCTCTTTCACATACTCCCCGTGCCCTATGAAAAAACCGTATCCTACGGGACAGGGACAGCAAATGGGCCCAATGCGATAATCGAAGCATCCCAGCAGCTTGAGACTTTCGACGGATACTCCGTCCCCCTTGAAAGAGGAATATACACCTGTTCTGCCATAGACTGCAGAGGCAGAGACGCCGACGTACTGGCTGATATAGAGAATAGAACAGCATCCATACTGGAAAGAGGCAAAATCCCTGTTATAGTCGGAGGGGAACATACCGTATCATACGCGCCGGTAATGGCCCATAATAAACATTTTGAAAACATCGGAGTGGTTCACTTCGATGCCCATGCAGATCTGAGAGACCAGATGGAGGGAGTAAAATTTGCCCACGGATGTGTCATGCGCCGCATACACGAGCAGGGTGTACCCCTCATACAGATAGGAACAAGAGCCTACTCATTAGAGGAGAGAGACTACCGAGCTGCAAACAGCTCCACAATCACATATCGTGATGCCTCACATATATATAAGGAAGGAATCTCTTCGATTACCTTCCCTGCAGATTTTCCCGATGATATATATATTTCAATAGATGTGGACGGCTTCGACCCGTCGGTTTTTCCCCATACGGGAACACCTGTACCAGGAGGCCTTCTCTGGTACGACTTCTTCAGATTAATAGATTCAATACCTGACTCAAAGAGAATCAGGGGATTTGACGTGGTGGAGCTTGCGCCTACAGAAGACTCAAGAGTCTCCGATTATGCGGCGGCCCAGCTTGTATATAATATGATGGGGGTTGTTTTGAGGAGAATGTGAATCAGAAATTATTTCTGATATTGTCCTGCAAGCAGACTCTCTACATATATATTTTCATCAAGACTTTCCCGGTATAGTGTTTTTTCCGGGATACTCCCGGTCATGAATTAAGTTATTAAATTTTGCGCCTAAAAATTTCGAAAAAAAATCGCCCCAACTCATGCCTTCACTTATCATTAAAATAATACCGATCAAAGCATAACGTCAAGCTCTAATTTATAACACATTGCGAAGATAGTTAATAAGAATTATGGCGGTAGATGTATTCTATAAGGCGGAAAATCAATCCTTATGATCCCGCCCGATTTTCATCTATCAGTTCACTTATCCCGATAAGATGTACTCGAGGATTAAAATTTAGGCTGTTGCCGCTTTTATGAAGAGTAGCAAATATCCCGGCTGTATATATTTCTCTTTTACCCCGGCAGTTGACCGGAGATAACTTTTATATATTTCTGCTGCCAGAGGTATTATCTGTAGAGTATCATATTTTCTATCAAACAATAAGCCGAATAGCTTCCCGGGGATAGTGAAAGTAACATGAAAATGCCTTAATGTTGTATTCATTACCCTTGAAAGATTCAGGGATCACCCGGACAGACTTTTCTTCGCACAGGAAAGGCAAATCCGTGATTTGCAGCCAACAGCCCAGGATGGACTTAGTGTCGATGCGGACAGGATGTCAAAAAACGCATCGACTAAAGGGTACACCATGAAACGTACAGAGGGTAACACGGTAGTCAAAAAGTTAAAAGTCCCCTGCCCGCTAAAAATAAATGAATCCAAAACGTCGTAGAGACGCACGGCCGTGCGTCTCTACGACGTTTTAACACAATGACTACAGGTTAAGGAATCTTCTTTGTCCTGGAATGGCGAAAAGTTCATGAATCGTCACTATGAGATCCCGGTATTTACAACTTGCAGCAGCCGAAAATCACGGCAGGTAAAACCGGGATGAAAGAATTATGCTGCCAGCCGCTTACCCCTCGGTACAACAGCGTACATTATGAATTTCAAATACTGGAAACCATGACGCTGCCACTCGGGGAAGGCTCACTTACTGATTTCCCATAAACTAAATACTGCAGATACGGATAGGGAAATTTCAGACCGCACCTTTCCTCTTTCCAGAAAGCCGAACATGGACGTGAGGCCCGGGTTTGACTGACACGAGGTCAGATCAAACACGGTAACTATAAAATTAAGCAGTACAAAAAAATCCAACCCATTTTGGAAACGATCATTTGAGGAAGACTAAAGATTAAAACCAAAAAAAGGAAGCCTCCCCGGCAAATGAGGGGTAAGCCTTCCGCAGGAACGCGGAGGAGTCGCAAGAGGCCGGCTTTATCGCAAAGACCTGTTGCTGTGCCGGCAGGTACGCGTCCTGCTGCCTCGCTGATCGCGTTTACACCCTTTTGCAAAATTCTGGAGACTAACAGTCACAATGAAAAAAAATAAAATTATACGGGGAATCACCCTTCGGAGAAAATCAGGGTTCGCAGTGAACAGAGAAATATCGGCAGCATTTAATTTAATATACAGAGTGTCTCCGGTACTCTCGGGAGTGTCTCCGATACTCTCAGAAGTGTCTCTGATACTCTCGGGAGTGTCTCTGATACTCATCGATGAGTATATTTTACTGAAGTGTCAGTATATTTTACTCAAGCGCCAGTCTAATTCACTGAAGCGTCAGTATATTTTACTCAAGCGCCAGTCTAATTCACTGAAGCGTCAGTATATTTTACTCAAGCGCCAGTCTAATTCACTGAAGCGTCAGTATATTTT
>CAYNFB010000361.1:0-3443 GCA_964396355.1 uncultured Leptospirales bacterium
ATCAATAGCAAGTCTGATATTAATATTCGATATAGTTGCATTTATCGGCGGCTACATCATTGCACAGACTGTGGTATACATACCTGTGGACGTATTTGCCCAGACACTCCTTGATGCTTTCACCTTCAAGGATCTGGTCTCGGGCCTGATAAAGAGCATCATATTCGGAATAACAATTCCTCTCATCTGCTGTTACTACGGATTTATGCCTGTATCTAAATTTGAAATCCCCATTTACGTATCGAAAGCGGTAATAAGGACTCTGTTTGTAGCAATAATTGTAAATATTGTAGTATCAGTACTATTCTACCTATAGAAAAATAAAATGAAAAATTCAATTTTAAAAATCAGGAACCTCATCTACAGATCAAATACCGTTACATATCTGGATAACGTGAGTATGCAGGTAGACAGAGGTGAAACCATCGTTATATTCGGGCCAGAGGATTCAGGAGCACAGAAACTCTTCGATGCTGTAATAAATATAGATGTCGAATTCGAAGGTGAAATTCTCTACAAGGGAAGGAATATAAAAAAGTTTGACTATCTGGAACAGCATAATTACAAGAAGGAAGTCGGCTACCTCCACGGAGACTACGGCCTGCTGAGCAATATGTCTGCAGAACAGAACATCTCTCTTCCCATGGAATATCACTCAAAGATGTCCTCATCAGAGGTGAAGAAATATATTAACAAGCTGATATATGATCTTAACCTGGACCACTGTAAAAAACTGAGGCCCTACGATCTGACAAGATCTGAAATACTCAAGACTGCATTTGCAAGAGCACTCTCTCTTGACCCGGATCTGCTCTACATCGAGCATGCATTTGAAAATCACTGTCCTCTGAATATACACACGATATTTGACATTTTAAGTAAGAGATCCACTGACCCGGACAAATCTCTCATAATAATAACATATAACCCTGAAAAATTTATTGATATTTCAGACAGATATATTATGTTTTTTAACGGCCGTATAGTTTTTCAGGGGACGAAAAATGATTATTTAATCACTGACAATCCCTACGTAATACAGTACAGAAACAATACGGTCGAAGGCCCCATGGCAATACTATAGAGATGGATAAATATGAAATTTTTAACAGGCAGAAACCAGAATGAGCTCAGAGTAGGAATTTTCGTACTGATTCCTGTTGTACTTCTGCTCCTCTTCATTACTCTTAAACTGGGATATTCTCTCTCAGGCTCAACAATAGATGTATACCTGAAGATAGATAATATTTCTGCCATAAAAAAGGGTACAGCAGTTAAGCTTAAGGGATATGACGTAGGCAGAGTTGTTGAACTCACTCCTGTATACAGGCCTGCACTGCATTTTCTTGCCACAATGAGACTGAAACGCGACATCGATCTCCACGAGGACTGCTCTGCAATAATTCAGAATCAGAACATAATCGGCGACACAATAATTGAGCTGAGAAATCCCGAGAGGAAGGGGAATCCTCTGCTGAACGGGGATGTAATAGAGGGACTTGAATATGTCAACCTGGAGGCAATACTTCAGGATGTACACAAGCTGCTGGCCTCTCTAACAGGCACAGTTAATGTGGTTCAGCAGATTTCAGTTGAAAGCAGACAGAATATCAGGGGGATGATGACCAACCTTAACAGCAGTATTACAAGCATTAACTCAATCCTCCTGACTTCCCAGAAAGATATAATAGGGATGCTCCAGTCCTTCAGAGAGACTGCAAAGACAATGCAGGAAATCTCGAAAGAGCTGAAGAAACACCCCGTAAAATTTCTCTTTGGCGGCAAAGAGGACGAGAAGGAAAAATAGACGCTACTTAATGTTTATCTTCTCTCTGATGCTGTAGGGAGGCTTACGTCTTGTCTCGTGATAGACGCGAATCATTATCTCTGCGATAATACCCATCTGCATAAATAAGACACCAACTATTATAAGAAGCACGGTAAGCATCATCAGCGGATTGCCTGTCATGTCAACACCGGATATTATCTTCATCAGTACCAGAGAAATACCGCTTATTAAAGCCAGGAAGAAGAGAAGAAAACCCGTGCCGCCGAAAACGTAATTGGGCTTCGTCGAGTATGAACCCAAAAACTTAACGGTTATAAGATCAAGGACCACCTTGAAGGTTCTCTTTATACCGTACTTCGATTCACCGAATTGACGCGCGTGATGTCCTACGGGAATTTCTGTTATATTTGCACCGAGCCACGAAGCGTGTACGGGAATAAACCTGTGCATCTCCCCGTAGAGATTAACCTCTCTTAAGATCCCGCCTCTGTATGCCTTCAGCGAGCATCCAAGATCATGGAGCTTCACTCCCGTAACCTTTGCAATGAGCCAGTTTGCGATTTTCGAAGGAATCTTCCGCGAGACCATCTTGTCCTGACGGTTCTGTCTCCAGCCGCTGACCACATCAAAGCCCTCTTCAATTTTTTCGATGAGCTTTCCGATATCACCAGCCTCGTTCTGGAGATCAGAATCCATAAATACTATAATCTCTCCGATAGAATGATCTATGCCTGCGGCCATAGCTGCAGTCTGTCCGAAATTCCTTCTGAAATTTATAATCTTAACATTTTTGTCCTTCTTTGCAATAGCCGCGAGTATTTCCTGCGATTTATCAACACTTCCGTCATTGACAAATATTATCTCATAACTCTTCTTCAATCCCTTAACTGAGTCCAGAACCGCCTTATACTGAAGTTCAAGGCTCTCCTCCTCATTGTAAACAGGCAGTACCACAGAGAGATAGGGTGCCTTTTTTGCAGATGTCCTGGGACTTCCGGTTTTTTCTGTAGCCATTTTTAAAACTCCATTTTATTTTCAACTTGAAAATTATTCTAAAATTATTTCATTGTTAACATTCAATAATACCCTTTTTTTTTCAAATGATTTATTATTTATACAGATAAATCATTAACAGACAGGAGACGGGATCAATGGAAAGCAGAGAAATGACTGTTCACATCAGCCGGATAAGAGAAATAAGAGACAATTACCCGGACATATTAAAGCGCTGGAGAGCAGAAAGCGGAGAAAAACTGATCTGCTCAAAATGCGATTCCATTCCTCCAGAAATTACTGCTGCACTGGGCATCCGGATGGTCAGATATCCTTCCTTTATGAAGGAAGAAGAGTGCGGAAATATATTCGATGCTTTTATTCACTCCGCAGGTGCAGAATCCTGCTGTGCCGGTGATTCTATGTCCGCACCGCGCTATAAAATAACACTTCCCGGCGGATACGGCGAGGATGCAGCCGTGTCCATCCACAATGAAACAGCTTCCATGCTGGAGGAGGCCTTCAGAGTAGATATCAAGAACATCAGTCCCACTGAACTCCAGATCGCAACATCGTACTACGAGAAGCACCGCAGAACAGTCAGAGGCATCTCCTCGGGAAGAATGGCAATGGCCTTGCAGGCCAGCAGCGCTGAAATATA
>CAYNFB010000362.1:0-3430 GCA_964396355.1 uncultured Leptospirales bacterium
ACTGGGTGCGACAACCAACGCTAAGCGCGCGGCCTATGCCCATACTCTGATAAAGTTTATAGGGCTGCTCTGGGTCCTGCCTCTCTTCGGATTTTTCATAAAGATAATCCCGGTCATAGTGGGAGAGGACATCAATACCGTGAGAATTCTCAATGGAGTCGAGTCATTTCCCTACATCATTCAGGGAATAGCCGTTGCGCATACTATGTTCAATATTATAAATGTTATTTTTCATGTTCCCTTTGTCTCACATCTCGCCGCATTTCTTGAAAGGACTGTTCCCGATGACTCAAAGGAAGATCAGGTAAGGCTGACAAGATTTGATGTGAGAATGCTCGCTACACCTGTCATAATACTGGAACAGTCAAAACGTGAAATAATCAACATGGGTAATATTATTACAGAAATGCTCGATGATCTTAAGAATGTGATAAACAGCGGTCAGGCCGTTGAAGATAGTATGAAGAATATATTCAGGAGGGAAGAGGAACTTGATACCATGCAGAAGGAAATTACAACTTTTCTTATAAGCATAATGTCCTCTGATCTTGCTCATTCCCAGACACTGGAAGCACAGGCTCAGCTGCGCATCGTCGATGAATATGAATCTGTCAGTGATTATATTGCAAATATTCTCAAACTGATTCTGAAACTCAGGGACAATGATCTTAAACTCAATGAAGTGAAGAGGAAGGAGATAGATAAACTCCATGATCAGGTCGTTCAGTATTTTTCTGTAATCAACCGGGCTGTTGTGAAAGATAAGAAGCTGGAATCTCCCTTTGTATATTCTGAAGGGAAGTCAATAACTCATCACTTCAGGGAGCTGAGGAGCAGACACCTCCAGCGTCTTTCCAGGACAAAAATGGATCCGCTTATGAGTGTAAGCTATATGAATATGCTTAATTCATACCGGAGGATCAGGGATCACATAATCAATGTTGCTGAAATATACATAGAAGAAAGATAAAAGGAGGCCCGGAAATTCTATGGAATTTCCGGGCCTCAAGTTTTACTGAAGGTATCGTTTATGATTACGTTTATTCGTCTCCGCCCAGGAAACCGGCTCTCATGAGAAAGTAGAGCAGAGTAACAATTGATGAGGCCGCCGCCGCGACGTATGTCATTGCTGCTGCACCGAGCACATTATTCACTCCCGCTAGTTCGCTCCCCGAGACTATATGTTGAGATGCAAGAATCTGTTTTGCCCTTGTTGATGCATTAAACTCTACGGGCAGAGTGATCATCTGAAATACAACAACAGCAGAGAATAAAATTATTCCGACCTTAACCAGACTTAGAGCACCGAGCAGAAATCCTGCAAAAATTATTATCCATGAAAAATTTGATCCTATTGAAGCTACGGGCACCATCGTATTCCTGAGAACAAGCGGCGCATAAGCCCTGGAATGCTGAATAGCGTGACCGGTTTCATGGGCCGCAACACCCACGGCGGATATGGAACTGCTTCTGTATACGTCGGGTGAAAGCCGTACTACCTTCTTCGTGGGGTCGTAGTGATCAGAGAGAAATCCTTTGGTTTCTACAACTTTCACTCCCCGCAGCCCGTTGGTATCCAGTATTCTTCTGGCAGTTTCAGCACCGGTAATCCCGGACCTTACGGATATTTTTGAATACTTCTTAAATGAGCTCTTTACCTTCATTGATGCTGTCATTGACAGAATTAGAACAGGAATCATCATCATCCAGTATAAGGGGTCAATTCCGAAAAACATCGCGTTCCTCCGCAGTATTATAAATATTACTGATAACAGTTTATTAAGGTGTTAAGGCAGAGTTATTGTTACAAAAATAAAATTGAGTTATTTATGACGGGTTTAATCTTCCTGATCGGGGAATAGATATGAAGTGTAAGGAGTTTTTTAAGAAACACGAAAAATACGCCGGGAAGGAATAACGCAATATATGTTAAAACGTTATTTTTTATACTTATAATCCGGAACCGGCTGAATAAAGAAAAGATTTTGGCCGGTTCAGTAACAATCTGAAACAGCAGTGTTCTATCTGTGTAAAGAAAATCACTCGCATGCCTCCTGTCAAATCTGTTTGACATCTGACAAAAGACGGCTATTCTGGTTTTTTTAATAAAATGGTGGATAATGATAATGAAAAAAACTTCTGTCTTCCTCTTTGCAGTCTCTATTCTGTTCTTTTCCGGAAATTCCATGAACCTCACAGCTCTCGAAGAGAATGCTTCTGTTTCAGAGAAGGGGGACGGATGGGCCTCCTACAGTACGGGTCTCTACTATAAAAATTTAGCTGTTAATGCAAAATCAAGAGATGAGAGAAATTCTCTTCTGGAAAAGGCAATTGTAAGTTTTTCCGAGTCTCTGAAATCGAAAAATTCTATGGGCAGAGTCTACTTCCAGATATCAGAATGTCACTATCTCATGGGTAATCCGGAGAAGACTGAAAATTTTGCGCGTATGTCAATAGAAGCGGATAAGGATTACTTCCCTCCCTACAACAGGATCTACGGCCTGAAGATTGCTGCTAAGAATTATGAAGAAGGAGCGAAAATAATAGAACAGTATCTTCAACTCAAGCCTGATAATACCTATAGTCTCTATCTCATGGGAGTCCACTATTTTAAGTATGCCAAGAAGCCGGATAAATCTCTGGAGATGTTTAAAAAAGTTATAGAGAATTCGAAGAAGGGAGATGTTCCCGTCTACTATCTGGAGAACTCATATTATAATACAGGATTTATTTATTATTCCAAATCACTTTTTTCAAAGGCGGCTTTCTTCTTTAAGAAGGTCTATGAGATGAACAACAGCAATTCTAATGCAGTGTTCATGCTTGCCGAGTCTAATATGAATTTTTATAATGTGAAAGAAGCTGAAAAATATGCGCTCATGTATCAGAAGATTTATCCGAAGAACACAAAGATCCGCTACATCCTTGCCAGAATATATTATCTTGAAGGAAATGAGAAGGCTCTTGAGTACCTTGCCGGAGTAAAGAGAACCCGTTCCTTCGAGGGGCTTGTATCTCTTGCTCTCTATAATGAGCTTACGGGAAATGACAAGGATGCAGAAAAGGTTCTCAACGCGATTATGAAGCACGGTAATAACCTTATCTCTCCCTACGTCGCCATCAGCAGAATAAGGCTGAGACAGGATGATAAAGAGAAGGCATACAGGGCTCTGGTAAATGCCGGTACTGCCGCATTCAGAAACAGTCTCTTCGATGCTGCAGAGCGTATGTTCTATAAGGCTCTGGAGTTGAAGAAAGGTGACGCAAAGAATATCTATTACTATCTGGCGCGGACTCACGAGGAGAAAGAAAAGTATTCTCTTGCAATAAGCTATTATATAAAGTATTACAATTTTTCAAAGGAAAACAGTATTCTGGTTCACATTGGTTATCTCTACGGAGTTCAAAAAAAATTCAAGAGTGCATACCC
>CAYNFB010000363.1:0-3421 GCA_964396355.1 uncultured Leptospirales bacterium
CCATGGCTGATTCTTCAGATTTATATAAATCCCTTGATGCTTTAAACGAAAGTCTGCAGCAAAGGAAGCAACCGGTCCTGATTCAATCATGGCTTTCTCGTCTGCTAAATGTACAAATGAAGAAAACTATTTATTACAGAAAATGATGAGAGCGGTGATCGGGACGAACAATGTCGACCACTGCGCCCGGTTGTGACACAGTTCTACTGTCGCCGGTCTGGCGGCAACACTTGGTTCAGGTGCAATGACAAACTCTATAAGAGAAATACCTGTATCAGACGCATATCTTATAATAGGTTCCAATACTACAGAGAATCACCCCGTAATCGGTTCTATGATAAAGAAAGAAATGATTACAAAAGGGAAAAAATTAGTCGTAGTCGATCCGAGAGAGATCGAGATGTCAAAATATGCCGATGTTTATCTGCAGATTAAACCGGGAACAAACATTGCAATCCTAAACGGATTCATGCACGTTATTCTTCGCGATAATCTTGAAGACAAGGAATATGTCGCAAACAGATGTGAAGGTTTTGAAGATCTTAAAGCAGCAGTGGAGAAGTACAATCCTGAATACGTTGCCGAAATATGCGGACTCGATGATCCTCAGAAAATCGTTGATGCTGCTCATATACTCGCAGAAGCAAAACCAATGGCGCTGTACTACTGTATGGGTATTACTCAGTTTAAGTCAGGCGTAAATGGTGTTAAATCATGTGCTAATCTTCAGATGCTGCTGGGCAACCTCGGTGTTGAAGGCGGAGGAGTTAACCCTCTGAGGGGACAGAATAATGTTCAGGGCGCATGCGACATGGGAGCACTCAATGCCGTATATCCGGCTTATCAGAAAGTCGGTGATGAGGCAATGAAAGAGAAATTTGAAAAAGCCTGGGGCGGAAGCAATTTCTCAATGAAACCAGGACTTACAATTGTTGAATCGCTCAATGCTGCTATTGCGGGAGACGTTAAAATTCTCTATGTAATGGGTGAGAATCCCGTCATGTCCGATCCTAATCAGCATCACGTAATAGAAGCTCTCGAGTCACTCGATCTCCTGATTGTTCAGGATATAGTCATGACTGAGACTGCACAGTATGCAGATGTAGTACTTCCCGGTTTCTCATTTCTTGAAAAAGAGGGAACAGCGAGTAATACAGAGAGACGCGTTCAGGTAATGCATAAGGTAGTTGAACCTGTTGGAGATAACAGGGAAGACTGGTGGATTATAATGGAACTGGCTAAACGAATGGGCCATACCTGGAATTACACCAAGGCTGAGGATATCTTTGAAGAGATAAGGACAGTTACTCCATCTTACGCTGGTCTCACATATGAGCGTATGGAAAAGGAACTTCTCCAGTGGCCATGTCCGACTGAAGATCATCCAGGAACTCAATACCTCCATAAAGGTAAGTTTTCCAGAGGACTTGGGCTTATGTCCGGTATCGAATTCACTCCTCCTGCTGAGGATGTTGATCCCGAGTATCCGATTATTTTAACAACAGGACGGGTTCTTGAACACTTCCATACAGGAACAATGTCCAGGAATTCAAGAATTCTTGATGCAATTGTACCCGAGGCGTATATAGAAATCCATCCCAATGATGCTAATAATTACAACCTTTCCAATGGAGATCTTGTCGCTGTATCAACGAGAAGGGGAAGCATCAGACTTAAAGCAAAGGTAACAACGAGACCCAAGCCCAATGTAGTTTTTATTCCTTTCCATTTTGCAGAGGCAGCAGCCAATAAGCTTACAATTGATGCACTTGACCCTGGTTGTAAGATTCCTGAATACAAGGTCTGCGCCTGTAAAATTGAAAAGGTCGCAGTGTAGGGGGGGAGATATGATAGCAATAGAAGATATAAAGAAAGTAGTTGAGAATAGAGGTTCCAGTGAGGAACATCTTATGCTGATAATGAGAGACCTTGAAAACATGTCAGGGAAGAACCAGGTTAGTAAAGAGGATATGGAGAATCTTTCTGATATAATGAATATTCCCCGAAGCTTCGTTGCCGGTTTTACAGGTTTCTATACTATGTTCAATAAAAATGAAAGGGCAAAGTATCTTATCAGAGTATGCAAGTCCGGCCCCTGTCATATAATGGGTTCAAGGACTATATTTGACAATATTGAGGAGATTTTAGGGATCAAACCTGGAGAGGCAACTGCAGACGGCCAGTTTTATCTGGAAAAATGCGAATGTCTTGGTGTATGCAATGTCGCTCCGGCGATGATGATTAACTATGATCTTCACGGAAATCTCACAGAGGCAAAGCTTAAGGAAATCCTTGCTTCATATAAAGGAAAGGAGCCTGAACTCGGAGAGAACTGCGGTCCTGAAATAGAGGACAAGGCGTGTATTCTCGATGTGGAAGGGCAGACCAAGAGACTTATTGCCGATATCGGAAAAATAGATCCTCTCAGCGTAGACAGCTATGTTGAGAACGGAGGCTATAAATCTGCTGAGAAAACAATAAAAGAAGTAAAACCCGGGGAGATCATTGATGTAGTCAAAGACTCCGGGCTGAGGGGAAGAGGCGGTGCCGGATTTCCCACAGGAATGAAGTGGTCTTTCGTCGGCAAGGGCGACATGCAGAAGTACGTCATCTGTAATGCAGATGAGGGCGAGCCCGGAACCTATAAGGACAGAATACTGATGGAAGGAAATCCTCATCTTCTTCTGGAAGGTATGATGATCTGCGGATATACTATAGGTGCAACTGAAGGTTATATCTATATCAGAGGAGAATTCAGAAGATCTATTCTCCGTCTCCAGCAGGCCATTGATCAGGCAAGAGAGAAGGGAATTCTAGGCAAGAATGTCTTCGGTTCGGGCTTCGATTTTGATGTCTTTATCAAGGAAGGAGGAGGAGCCTACGTCTGCGGAGAGGAGACTTCTCTTATAAATTCCATGGAAGGCAAGAGAGGATACCCCAGATTCAAACCTCCTTTCCCGGGCGGCGCAGGATTCAAAGGTCTTCCTTCAAATGTAAACAATGTTGAAACATATATGTCTGTGCCGATGATTATGGAAAAAGGCGCTGACTGGTACAAGGATGCAGGTCCTTCCTACTGTACCGGAACTAAACTTTACTGTCTTTCAGGCAAACTGAATAACACAGGACTGGTTGAACTGCCAATGGGTACAACCATGCGTGAAATTATCGAAAAATTCGGTAATGGAATCAAAGACGGTAAAAAATTCAAGTTTGCTCATGTGGGCGGTTCTGCAGGGGGTATACTTGGAGAGGAACTGATGGATCTGCCTCTTGATATTGATGAGACAACCAAAGCCGGAGTTACTCTTGGATCGGGTGTTGTTATGATTGCCGATGAGGACACATGTCCTGTGGACTACATGCTTCAGATTCTTGATTTCTTTGAGCATGAATCATGCGGACAGTGTGTTCCATGCCG
>CAYNFB010000364.1:0-884 GCA_964396355.1 uncultured Leptospirales bacterium
TTTAACCTGATAGATCATATAAAGGTATGTATTACTTAAATGGGCAGAAACCAGTTCCGGTAAAACCGGGATGACGGAAAAGTAACGGGGTCCGAAATGACAGAGAAATATAAATAAGATAAATTGGGGAAACAGGGACGACAGAATAGTTCAGGATTTCGGGATGGTTTAAATTTTAAGCGGCGGCGCGGCTACCCTAAGCTTGGCAGAGCCAAGCTTAGGGTTTAGACTCTTTTATGTCAACATTTTTTTAATAGTGAAAACGTCAGTTTTCTGACGTTTTCACTATTGGCAAGACGACCTGATTCAGGAGACAATAAAGATGTGTTACTAACGTTATATGCAATACGGTAAGTTCAAAGTTCAGGCCGAAACAATAAGTTCAGATCAATGGATTCCCGTCTGCACGGGAATGACAAAGCAGTTATCCGGTATGACAAAGCAGTTGTACCGGTATAGCGGGATGACAAATCATCCTTTTTTCAGTAAATATATTATTGTTGTTTTATTCTAAAAGATTGTTGAATAATATAATTTGCAGTATAGTATTATTAATCATATTATTTAGAGGAAAGATCAATGAGGAAAATTCTGATTATAATATTTTTGTTTTTAGCCGGCTGCTCATCTTTAGATAAAAGTGTATATGTTAACCCCCGGATAAAAAGCTACAAAGTTAAAACACTTGTAGTGCTTCCGCTTGATGATAATAATAGTGAAAAATATAAGAAATTTTTTCCTGAAGCCGCAGGAGCAGTTCTTCCCTATAAGAGGCACATTACACTCAGGGCACCAGAATAATACTTTTTTTACAGGAGGGTCATGTATCACACTAATAAAAGGTTTTTTTGGTGTATAAGAGTAACGTTCATCTTAATCTTTAG
>CAYNFB010000364.1:894-3421 GCA_964396355.1 uncultured Leptospirales bacterium
GCCCCTTTATTTTAGTATCCAGAACCTGGCCCTCTGAAGCCTGATTCCATCCATCGCATCCGCCCCGGACTTCCCTTCTGAAGCCGCAGGAGTGATCAGAGATGCCCTCGAATCATCTTTGATAAAAACCGGTTGGCAGATTATTGAGAGAAAAAAAATATTTAATGTCATAAGGGAACTTGAGCTTCAGAACACCGGGCTTACTCTTGAAAATGGAGTCAAAATAGGCAAAATGCTCAATGCAGATGTAATTGTCTTAGGACAGGTTACTTCTTACGTTCAGGGTCAGGTAGCAGATAAAAGTCCAACAGGCAAACTTGAGCATACAACTGTAGGCTTTAATGTTAGAGCGGTAAACATAGAGAGCAGTGTTATTATGTGGAAGATTAACGTTGTTGATTCCGATAAAAATGTTTTCACTTACACCAGGCCCGTTCAGGGATATGTTATAAAAGTTGCAGATAGTGCAGTTAATGAGCTTATAAAAAATATGCCTTAAGATTAAGGCCCGTCTGCTTCAGAAAATTATCTGCCTCTGCTGATTAAAATATTTACTGCATCAATATTAAATTGCTTGTCATAATTTTCTCCTGTACTAATTCTTCACCAATTAAACATATTCTCTGTTAGAAGCTTAATCTGGTGTCATTTTTCCCCCATCAGGCCCTGAGAATAGAATCAGTCAATGCTCAGCATATTACTAAACGGTGAAGGTTTTATTATGAAAATGTATGATCAGCAATTAAATTTACCCGGTCTCCCCATACCGTCACTTGAAAGCTCAAGTAAGAAGCTGCTTGAATGGAGTTCTCCGATGCTGAGCGAAGAGGATTATTCTTCTACAGAAAAGGTTATTAATTTATTTAAATCAGAAGAAGGCCCGGGGCCTGTTTTACAGGAGTATTTAAATCAATGGAAGAACCGGGAGGATATTTCCAACTGGCTGGAACCGTTCTGGTATGACACTTACCTCAAAAACCGTCTGCCGTTACCCATAAACAGCAATGTGGCATTCGTTTTAGATAAAAACAAACAGGTTGAGAATCTCTCACAAGGTGAATTTACAGCAGCCTTAATTATTGCACTATTTCAATATCATAAAATTCTGCAGGATGAAACTTTAGAAATAGATTATCAGGGATCCTCACCACTCTGCATGAGTCAGTATAAGACGCTTCTGGGCACATCAAGAATTCCCGGCCATGAGAAAGATGTACTGCAGACCGCTTCAGATACAGGGCACATAGCAGTTTTCATGAACGGCCATTACTACATCCTGAATGTTATAAATGAAAAAGGAGAAATATCTGATTATTCAGCAATCCTGAGCAGCATTAACCGCATTATTGAAAGTTCCAGAGATAAAGGCGATAATGCTGCGGGTCACCTGACTGCTCTTAACAGAACTCAGTGGGCGGGTTTCAGAAATCATTTAAGAAAAATTAATTCAGACAATTCTCAATCAATTGACTTGATTGAAAGCGCATTAGCTCTTATAGTCTTAGATCAGAACATTATATATGATGATTCAGAAATGTTTAAATCAATGTTATGCGGAGATCCCGGCAGCAGATGGTATGACAAGTCGCTCCAGTTCATCATCAACAGCCGCAGTGCTGCCGTAAACTATGAACATTCAGGTGTTGATGGAACTACACTGGGCAATCTTGTGAGATATCTTTATAAGAATATGAAACCCTATGAAGGCAGTGAAGTTATAAACTCTGCAAATCAGGCGAAGGAGCTTTTATTTACATTAGATGACTCCCTGAAATCAGCAGTTTCAGAAGCAGAAAAATTAAATGAAGAAGCTTATAATGACCTTTTTGTTGAAGTATTATCTTTTACTGATTTTGGGAAAGATAAGATAAAAGATTTAAAAATAAGCCCCGACAGCTTTATTCAGATCGGGATTCAGCTGGCTCAGTACAATACTTTCGGTAAAGTTCACAACACCTATGAAGCTGTTATGACCAAACAATTTTTAAAGGGAAGGACCGAAGCGATGAGACCTGTAACCGGAGAATCTATTCAGTTTGTAAAAGATCAGTCTAAAGACAATCTGATCACAGCATCAAAGAAACATATTGAAAGAATTACTGAATGCAAAAACGGCTGCGGCATAGACCGCCATCTTTTCGGATTAAGGAAAATGCATGAGATGCACTTTCCTGATCAGCAGCTGCCCGGGATATTTGATTCTCCGGGTTACAAAAGCATTACAGAGAATTTCATGTCAACAAGCACAAGCAATTCATCGGGACTTATTTTTGCCGGTTACGGGCCGTCATTAGATGATGGATACGCTGCAAGATACCTCATATATAATAACAGTATTAATTTTGTGCTTTCCTGTAAATCTCATAATAAATCTGATTTAAAGAAATTTAAAACAGCTTTAAAGCAGTCTTTTAATGATATGGCATCTATCCTGGAGAAAAATTAAAAAATTGTGCTTTGATATCAGCTGCAGCAGTTATCACTTATACAGCTTCACGTCATATCCCAGTTTATTCAGCTTCCAGCA
>CAYNFB010000365.1:0-3418 GCA_964396355.1 uncultured Leptospirales bacterium
TACACCGTGAAGTTGGAAATCGAAGGAATGAGGGGAGCACCCTGGGAAACATTGAGGTTGTAGTTATTATACTGTCCATATTCTGCAGAGACCTTTGCATACATCTCCTCAGGTTTCATTGTTATAACATTGATTGCTCCCACAATGCCGTTTGCACCATAGAGAGCAGAAGATACTCCCTTGTTAACAACGATCTTTGAGACTCCATATGCGGGAATCTGTGAAATATCGATGCTTGACTCATAGGGGTCAAATACTGGAATACCGTCAACCATAATGGCGACCATATCCTGATCATAGCCTCGAAGAGCAAATCTGGTGCTTCCCTTTGCAGATATCTCCACAGTTGCACCGGGAACCTGCTTCAGACTGTCTGCCAGCTCTTTGTCTCCCCTTGCACTGATATCCTCTGCGCTGACCTCTGTTGTTGTGCCTGCATCTTCGATGCTTGCCAGTGCCCTGTCCTTTACAACAATTTCACCAATGGTAAAGACGCCTGTCTTTCCTTTGGCCTTTTCATCTTTAACTGCTTCATCCTTTACAGCCTCATCCTGAGAAAAAACAGGAAGAACTGTAAAAGAGGAAATCATCAAAGCTGATAATAAAATAAACCATATTCTTTTCATAAAACCCTCTCTATTTGTTTGTATGCATAAAATTTCTCCGGGAGCATAACGGAGTAATACAGAATATTGACTCGCTGTGCACACGCATGAGGATATAAATTATGCACTGTTTACACAGGCCAGATACAACACACACTAAATGGTCTGAACAGGCATAATAATTATATTGACAATTTTAGTGTCAATATAATTATTAACTGAATGTAATTTTTTGTACTTTTTAGTAAAAATTTGTAACATTTTTTTGAAGATATTAATTTTTACAATCAACAGGCACTAATAATCCGTCTATTGGAGATTAAAAGCGCAGTGCGGCACTAATCCAGATTATTCCCGCCGGGAGACAAATAGTACATTCAATTTCGCAGGAGATCCTAAAGTGAAGCATAATATGCAAAAAATACCTATAAATGACAAAATATCATGATTTTTACAGGACAGCACTGGCTGATCTACGCAGCTCTGGCCGTTTCTGCAGCGGCACTGATACTGGTCATTGCAGAGAAAACAAGATTTATATTTGGACTTCTCGTAATTACAGCAATTCTTATATCCCTGTACATTCTGGGCCGGGGCTGGCTGGGAGGGGCCCTTGTACTTATTCCCGTATTTGAAGGCCCCTACTTTATTCCACTGATTATGTGTGTAATCACACTATTTCTCGCGGGCAATAAAAACAGAGCTCTTCTGCCTGTACTTGCGGGTACAACTGCGGCTCTGCTCTTCACCTGTCTCTACTCAAGAGGAATAATCGCGCCTACACCGCAGAAGGAGACCATATGGGCGATACTCTTTCTAATTGCAGAAAACTCAGCAATTGCCTGTTTCATCGCAGGAGGATTTGCTGCAGTAACTCAGGCGACAGGGAAAGAAGGCGACGACACATTCCATAAAATAGTAACCTGGGGATTCATCTTCTACAGCATAGCCCAGATTGTGGGAGCCTGGTGGTGTTTCGTCGGATGGGGAAACACATTCAGCTGGGGGCCCAGACACATGACCTCGGCATTTATCTGGCTCACATATGCGGCCTATATCCACCTGCGGTTTATTCCCGACTGGACTGTGAGAAAACGTGCAATCTGGGCAGCTGCAGCCGGAGCAATGGTAATTATCACCACCTACGGCCACAGCATACACGAAATGACTTTTTCAAGAATAGGAGGCCTCCTGTAATGTGGAAAATAATTGAAAAAACAGGCAATCTTAAACTTGCCGTCTGGTTTCTCACAGGTGCGGCATTTTCATTTCTCGGGGGCTCTATGACGGCAAATGCCAACTTCAGCTTCTTCAGATCACTGAACAGCATGACCATTCAGAGCTGGCTCTCATCCCTTAATCCTAACGACTATATCCTGTTGTGGTGGATGGCTCCGCTGTTCATATTTCTTCTGCTTCTGGGTATAAATACATCGGCATGCATTCTGCTCCGGCTGCGCACACTGCTGCCGCTGTACAGGACAATGCCTATGAAGAGTTTCTCCATTATTATTGCGCCGTCGCTCATTCACATTCTCTTTGTGGGAATTCTTCTGGGACACGCGGTAACAATGGTAATGGGCGAGTGGAAGAATGTCCCCATAAAAAAAGGAGACAGAGTTGATCTGCCCGACAAATCAGGAAGCTTTACTATAGATGATATTAAATTCGCAAATTATCCTCAGTCGTCTGCACTTGCGAAGCAGTTTAAGGAAATCAGGCTGTCGATAACCGGCCCGGCGGGAGAGAATCACATTCTGGAGATGCCCGGATATGTCAAATTCAACGACTGGCGTGTTCTCATCATGATGGATAAAAAAATTAAGAAGGATAATATCGTAACCACCTGCGATGACTCGGCGCTGTTCCGCAAGAAGGCTCAGGAGAAGAGGGCTCAGCTCAAGGTGCGCATGGTAAAGGATCCCGGGCTGCCAATGATATCAACATTCTTCTTCATGATTCTGTTTCTCCTGCTCTGGTACTACCTGGGAGGGAAGACTCTGAGTAATCACGAGTAATGACTGCATAAAACCGGAGAGGTCAGCTGATTCAGGATGATCTCTCCAAGCTCCTCTTTCGCCGGTGATTCGGGAAGGGAGCTGATAATCCTCTCAAGAAAGCCTCTCTCTCTTATAATATTCAGTGTTTCGCCGAAATTTATATCGAATACCCACCCGGCCTGAAGAAACTTTAAATCATTAATATTTACCACATCACCCAATGAGACAATCTTCTTCGCCCGGATTGCATCAATGACGCCCTGAGAGATAACCGGCGAATCGGGAAGGCCCAGTTCGAGAACGCTGTTTCTTTCCTGTGCTGAATTTTCATAGTATTCGGTCACAACCCTGTATATATCGGCCTTGTCCGCATCGCGTATAAGCCTGCAGAGCAGAGCTGTCCTCTCATCGTTCACATCAGGAACAGAGGCCCTGTTGTGATACTTCACAGCAGTCAGAACAGATGAGAGATCCTCCTCCCCGAGAGAATGGAGAACTCCCTCGTCCTGAAGTACGCGCACACCAAGAGCAGCGTGATCTTCACTGATTTTGTCGGAAAATGTTCCGTATTTCCTGAACTGCTCAAACCTTCCTGTATCATGAAGAATGCCCGTTATGCGGGCAAGATTAAGATCGTGATCAGAAAGAGGGATTGATCTGCCGATACGCACAATATTCTCACAGACCAGAGTGCTGTGATTACGCTTCATAATATAATTCCCGTCGGCCTCCTCCTCCCCCGAAAGAAAAGAATCAGCATATGAGTAAAACCACTTTGAAATTCTGCTGAATATATCATCATTCATTTTAATA
>CAYNFB010000366.1:0-3352 GCA_964396355.1 uncultured Leptospirales bacterium
AGTGATGCGGCAATTAGCTTATCCTTGCTTCCGAAGTAGTAGTTTATTGAGGCGATGTTCACTTCTGCCGAAAGAGCGATCTTTCGTACCGTGACCCCTCCGATCCCCTCTGTTCCTATCATGTCCAGGGTGGTAATGAGGATTCTATCTCTGGTTTCTGCTTTGTTTTCCATGGCTGATTCCATTAAACATTAGTTTTAAACAAGTGTTTTAAACTAATGTTTATATTGTCAAGTTTTTTATGAAGATATGAATTAATTCTCAGGTTAACTTGAAAAATAATGGTTGAACTTAGGAGGGGAGATTTGTAATTATGAAGAAAGAAATTGAAAAATAGAATTTCTTAATATATATATTGATAATGAGGTGTTGATATGGATTACGTAGGACATGTGATAAGACCTCCTTCCGAGGCATACAGCATGATTATTCAGGTCACTGTGGGATGTTCACACAACATGTGCACATTCTGCGGGGCATATAAGGATCTTGAACCGAAGTTCTGGGTCAAGGACTGGGAAACAGTGAAGAAGGATATTGACGAGGCAAGCAGCTACAGGCATCAGTTTAAGAGAGCTTTCCTTGCTGACGGAGATGTGCTTATTCTGCCCACAGATGATATTCTGAAAATCATGAACTATATAAAGAAGAAGAATCCCAGGATCGAGAGCATCAATGTCTATGGAAACGCAAAGGCCATACTCCGCAAGACACCTGAGGAGCTTGTGCTTCTGAGAAAGGCGGGACTTTCTGTAATATATCAGGGCATTGAGAGCGGAAACAAGGATGTGCTTCGTAAAATAAAGAAGGGAGCATTCCCCGACAAGATGAAGATTGCTGCCGAAAAGGTTATCGGTTCGGGCATAAAGCTTTCTCAGACTGTTCTTCTCGGGATCGGCGGAACAGAGCTCTCTCACGAGCATGCAAGAGATACGGGCAGGCTTCTCGGAGAGATGTCGCCTGATTTTGCCTCTGCACTGACTGTTATGATTTTGCCGAACACTCCTCTATTCCAGGAGCATAAAAGAGGTGAATTCGTTCTTCCAGGCAAGTTTCAACTGCTTGAGGAGCTTCAGACAATAATTAAAAACATGAATGTCAGGAGGAAGTGCTACTTCACCTCCAACCATGCTTCAAATTATCTGCCCATCAAGGCCAATCTTCCCGAGCAGCAGAGGGATGTCCTTCGAATGCTCGATGATGTGCTGAAGAATAAAGATGAGAGTATACTTAAACCCGAAAATATGAGGGCTCTCTAATACTGGAGGAGGGGATATGGATGATTCAATCAGAAATGCTGTTAAATTTATCGGCGAGGAACTGAAGGCTAATCCTGAAGCTGACAAGGCTGCTCTCATAGAGCAGGCATGTCAGCAGTTTGACCTTAATCCGATGCAGGGTGAATTTCTTATCAATAAATTTTTGTTAAACGGCTGACCGGCCGGGCCTGCGACCGGGATTTATTCCCGGCAGCAGGGAATTTTATGCCTCCTCCATGTACACCAGCGAGTTCATGGATTGGCTGATATCCTCCATAGATTTGATCACTTCATTTATCCGGCCGTTTACGAATTCAATATTTAATTCTGCGCCGCCGGGGAAGTCTACTCCGCTGTTTTTCTTTTCATTGAGAATCTCAACTGTTTCGAAGAAGTCTGCCAGATATATATTCAGTCTTTCACAGGATTCTCTGAGGTTATTGTAAATCCTTATTGTTTCGGCATTGTCTGAATCTATAGGTTTCAGGATAAGTCTGTACTTTTTCATTTTTGTTGATCCCTCTTTGTTTTCCTGATATGAAAAGTGTACATCCTCTTTTCTTCAAGAAAAAAGTGAGTATTTATTAAAAACTTTACAGTTTTCTGATTTTTTTAATTATAGGCAATATATTTAATCAGATATGCAGACTATATTTAAGGTGATTTAAGTGTTTGATGAATATTTAAGAAGGATTAAGGATATCCTGCTCCGCCCGCTGTCCTCGGCGGCTTCGGGAATACATCCCACTGTTTTTACTGCGGCGGGACTGGCGGCAGGCCTTGTCTGTTCATTTTTTCTCTACAGAGGGAACTACGGTGCAGGTCTGATTTTCTGGGCTGTGAACAGATTCCTCGACGGACTGGACGGGGCGGTAGCCCGGGAGGCCGGGACCTCAAGCGATCTTGGGGGATACACGGATATAATCTTTGACTTCACCGTTTATGCACTGATTCCCTTTGCTCTTGCTGCCGGTGAAAAATCATACAGTCTGATGCTGATGCTTTCCGTGATGCTTGGCCTTTTCTATGTGAACGCAGCCTCGTGGATGTATCTGTCGGCAATTCTGGAGAAGCGGAAAACGGCGGCGTCAGATACTGCAGTTGTTATGCCGGCCGGCCTCGCCGGCGGGTTTGAGACTGTTGTGGTCTATACTCTCTTTATGATATTTCCGGAGAAACTTGTAATTCTCTTTGCCCTGATGTCTGTATTCACGGGTGTGACTATTATCCAGAGACTGATCTGGGCAGTGAGAAATCTGTAAAATTCAGTATTATTGATTATAATTAATAGAGGTTTATATGAAGAAAGTCTATGTAATAGGACATAAAAATCCTGATACAGATTCCATCGTATCGGCTATAGCATACAGTGAACTGAAGAAGGCCATGGGTCAGAAAAATATATTTGCAGCAAGAGCCGGCAAGGTTAATCTTCAGACACGGTATATCCTGGACCGCTTCTCTGTGGAGGAGCCTGAATTTATAAGTGATCTGGTTCCCAGGGTGAGAAATCACATGAGCGGGAAACCGGTTACTCTGCCTCACGATATTCCTCTATGGGAGGCTATGCAGATCCTGAATGAAAACAGGTTCAGGATGCTTCCAGTGGTGGATGAGGAGGGCCTCTATCTTTCCACGCTTCATGATAATACATTCGCAGAGAATATTCTCAACAAGATAGATCCTCAGAAGAACAGCATTATATCCACATCGATGCGTCATCTGATAAAGACTCTTAATGCTCAGCCTATTGTTGTTAATGATGAGGAGGAGATGTTTCAGGCCCAGATAGTTGTAGCAGCCTCTGCAGTTGAGACTCTCAGGGAGTTTATAGATATAATGCCTGCAGAGAATTCTATTGTTTTTGCAGGAGACAGGGAGGATATTCACAGCTACGTTATAGGCAAGAAAGTGAAGGCTCTCATTGTTACAGCCGGAAAGGTTATCAGCAAAGACCTGAAAGATGCAGCTCAGGAAAACGGTGTGTCGGTTCTAAGTACTCCTTTCCATACATCCAGCGCCTCATGGCTAGCACTGCACTCAGTTCCGGTTCAGGAGGTTGGTGATTCCACTTTGAAGCCTGTCAATGAGGG
>CAYNFB010000367.1:0-3345 GCA_964396355.1 uncultured Leptospirales bacterium
TCTGCGCAGTGCAACATCTTCTCTGGAAAACAGGGAAATGGCCATAGACATAGCGCAGCTTGCGCTGAATGAGAATGAGGAATCTACCCTGAACATCGACGGTATTGAAAATCTGCTGAGAATACCTGAGATGGTCGAAGAGAACAGGCTCAACAGCCTCCTGAACATTATTGAAGAAAAGAATATTCTCAAGAATATCCTTGAAGATCATATTGGAAATGAGGGAATCAGAATTCTCATAGGTGAAGAAATTGAAAATGAAAAAGTTACGGGCTGCAGCCTTGTAACATCTTCATATAAAATAGGAAACAAGCCCGTAGGAGCAATCGGAGTATTCGGTCCCACAAGAATGGACTATGAAAAGGTAGTCCCTCTTGTAGACTACACGGGAAAGGCTGTGTCCGGTCTTCTTACGAAAATGTCAAAATAAAAATCAGCAAATACAATCGGAGCAAAAGTCACCATGAACAACAAACAGACTAAAGAAGAAAAAGAAGAAAAAAAAGACGAAGAAATCCTGGAAGAGGAAACACCAAAGGAAGAAGAGAGCGAAGAATGCGCTGAGGTGGAAAATCTTGAAGAAGAAATATCCACTCAGGATGAAGAAATAATCAGACTGAACAAGGAAATGGAGACGCTGAAGGATCTTCTCCAGAGAAGACAGGCGGATTTTGAAAATTTCAAAAAAAGGACTGCCAGACTTCAGGAGGAATTCAAAAAAGTTGCAATAAAAGATTTCGCCTGCGACATAATCAACATAAATGATGATTTAATAAGGGCGATTGATGCTTCAAATAATTTTTCCATGGAGGACAACGAAGGATCACATAGCTCATTTGCAGACGGAGTAAAGATAATATCAAAAAGAATCGAAGAAACTCTGGGAAAATACGGTATAGAGGAGATTGACGCAGAGAATCAGCCCTTTGACCCGAATTTTCACGAGGCGGTAGAGATTGAGATGTCTGAAGACGCAGACACTGACACTGTGGCGAAGGTACACCAGAAAGGCTTCAAAATTGAAGATATGGTTCTGAGAAGCGCCAAGGTAAAGGTGGCAAAAGCTGCGGTAAAAGACAAGGACCAGGAATAGATTAACTTTCTGAGTCAAAAATTAAGAATTAAATATTGAGAAAATTTAAATATTGTATAATATATTGCATAAGGAGTAACTATAATGAGTAAAATAATCGGTATAGATTTAGGAACAACAAATTCATGCGTTTCTGTAATGTCAGGAGGAGAACCTGTAGTAATCCAGAATTCCGAAGGACAGCGAACTACACCGTCGATTGTGGCATATACAGATAAGGGCGAAAGACTGGTTGGCCAGGTAGCAAAAAACCAGATAATAACAAACCCGGAGAACACAATCAGATCGGTAAAACGTTTCATGGGTAGAAAGTTTAATGAAGTTTCCGGTGAGATATCAATGGTCCCCTACGAGGTCAAGAATGACAACAACGGCGGAGTCACGATTAAAACAATATCCGGAGAATTCACACCTCAGGAAATTTCTGCCAGAATTCTGCAGAAGATGAAGCAGACAGCTGAAGAATTTCTGGGAGAGACTGTAACAAAGGCTGTAATTACAGTACCTGCTTACTTCAACGACTCTCAGAGACAGGCGACAAAAGATGCCGGTAAGATTGCCGGACTCGAAGTAGAAAGGATCATCAACGAACCGACAGCAGCCGCCCTTGCATACGGCATGGATAAAAACAAAGAAAACGAAAAAATAGCCGTATACGACCTGGGCGGCGGTACATTTGACATATCAATTCTTGAACTGGGCGACGGAGTCTTTGAGGTTAAATCAACAAACGGAAACACCCACCTCGGCGGTGACGACTTTGACCAGAGGATTATGGAATGGCTCATCGATGAGTTCAGAAAGCAGACAGCAATAGATGTATCAAATGATAAAATGGCTCTTCAAAGACTGAAAGAATCAGCAGAGAAGGCTAAAATTGAACTCTCCGGAAAGATGCAGGCAGAGATTAATATTCCGTTCCTCACCGCAGATCAGAACGGCCCGAAACACCTTGTGACAACTCTTACAAGAGCTAAATTCGAGCAGCTCATCGAAGACCTCGTTGAATCAACAAAGACTCCCTGCATGAAGGCAATGGAAGATGCGGGCCTTACTCCCGGCGATATCGATGAAGTTATTCTCGTTGGAGGATCTATCAGAATACCAGCAGTACAGGATCTTGTAAAAAGAGTATTTGCAAAAGAGCCCCACAGAGGAGTAAATCCCGATGAGGTAGTTGCCATCGGTGCTTCAATTCAGGGTGGAGTACTTGCAGGTGATGTACACGACGTACTGCTCCTGGATGTTACACCTCTTTCTCTGGGAATCGAAACTCTCGGCGGAGTAATGACCAAGCTGATCGAAAGAAATACTACTATTCCAGCAAGGAAGAGTCAGATATTCTCAACTGCAGCAGACAATCAGCCGGCAGTAAATATTCACGTTCTTCAGGGCGAGAGAGAGCTGGCTGCTCAGAATAGAACACTCGGCAGATTCGACCTTCAGGACATTCCTCCTGCACCAAGAGGAATTCCGCAGGTAGAGGTTACATTCGATATAGACGCAAACGGGATTGTTCACGTATCGGCAAAGGATCTTGGAACAGGCAAAGAGCAGAAGATCAAGATAGAATCATCAAGCGGACTCTCAGATGAAGAGATTGATAAAATGGTACAGGAAGCAGAAGTACATGCTGATGAGGACAGAAAGGCCAAGGAGCTCATAGAGGCAAGAAATGAATCAGATACGCTGATCTATTCTCTTGAAAAAATGATGAAAGATAACGAGGACAAAGTTCAGGAGGATGAGAAAAACAAGATTCTATCTGCTATTTCAGCCCTGAGAACAGCCATGGAAGGCGAGAGTCTTGAAACAATCACAGCAGCCAAATCAGAACTGGAGCAGGCATCTCACTCATTTGCAGAAAGAATATACCAGGAAGCTTCTCAGGCTAATGAAGCTCCCCAGGGAGAAGCTCCTCATGCAGAAGAGAAGGAAGAAGCACCATCCGGATCGGGCGATGAAAAAGTTTACGATGCCGATTATGAAGTAGTTGACGACGACAAATAAGAATAGTGACTATCCACAATGAGATATCCTGCATCTGCAGGATATCTCATATTAGTCGCACTATATAGCGAGGATAAAATTGGCAAAAAGAGATTATTATGAGATCCTTGGTGTTGTAAAAAATGCTCCGGAGCAGGAAATCAAGCAGGCATACCGGAAGCTGGCACTGAAGTATCATCCGGATAAAAACAAGGGGAATCCTGAGGCTGAAGAAAAGTTTAAGGCCCACGACAATGCCATAG
>CAYNFB010000368.1:0-3341 GCA_964396355.1 uncultured Leptospirales bacterium
TCTCAGCTGAAGGCTCCTGCAATAAAATCCCATCCCTTTGCGGAAATGCTTAAAGACAGAAAATACAAATATCATTCCCTTGCATCATCATGCCCCTTTGACTTCTATTATATACATTTCAACAACATGACCGGGGCATTAAATTTCTTTGATTATCTAGATGAGGTGGGAGGGTCACTCCATAAGAGATTTGCACCCCGTTCTATTGATCAGATGACCAGAAAAAAAATTATGACTCAGCTTGCACTGGAAGAGAACAGACTTTCAAGGTTATTCTATGACAGAGTTATAGAGGAAATGGCAATAGCAGGCTCTGACCCATTCATAAAGGAAGGATCTGATATATCATTTATATATAAGCTAAAATCAGAATCTCTGTTCAATGCTACAATTAAAAAATACAGAAACAGCTTCAAAAAAAAATATAGCGCAGCAGAAAAGACAATAAGAATAGAAGGCATAAAGGGGCGCAAGCTCTACACGAAGAACAGGGCAATACACTCCATACTTATCCCCCTGCCCGACAGCAGGGTGCTGATTACAAATTCAGAAAAGGCTGCCCAGATAGTAATCAGAACAATAAACAGGAAGAGAAAAAGTCTGTCTGCCCTTGATGATTTCAGATATATGCGTTCAATATATCCTGCAGACAGAGAGAAGGAAGACGGATTCCTCTATCTTTCCGACCCTTTCATAAGGAGACTGGTGAGCCCTGAACTCCGGATTAAAGAATCCAGGAGACTCGGAGAGATTAAGCGTCTCACGCTTTTTCAAAAATACGTAATATACTACAAGCAGATGAAAGGAAAACTCCCCGGGAAGACAGAGGATCTCATCAAACTCATTGATGCTCCGGCACTGACAAAATCTCAATCCAGAATAATGGTGAAAATAACCGGAGATCCTATACATAGTTTATATAGAGGAAGGAACTCATACTATACGAGAAGCTGGACTTCTTTTGAAAAACAGCTCAATAGAATTGCTCTTAAATCAAAGAAGAAAAATCCGACAATAGAAAAAGAAATAAAATTATACATATCCAGGCTTAAAAAATTTCACATAACAGTTAAAGGTCTGGAAGCCGTCAGTCCGGATCAGGTATACAATCTGCTCAAAAGGTACCGTGACGGTACAGGAAAATTCAGAAAAATATTCTCCGGAATCAGCCCTCAGAAGAAGACGCTGGGAGGAGTCAGTTCCAGATACGGACGTATCGGATATATGATCCCAAATCTGGAAATGGAAATTTCAGGAGTGTCGAAGGAAGAGGCCGGACAGTATACACAATTTTCAAATAATTATAACAATTTCTGGAAGGACTTTTTCGACCCCATTGGCGTGCGTTTTAAAATGGGCAAAGGGATGACCGTGGATACGTGCATCCTGCCTCTGATAAACAATTCAATTTATAATATGCTCACAGCATCAAGCGGCGGCAGGCCCATTTCACTACACTCAGACAGGATGACCGAGGGGGATATATTCAGTCTGACAATGAAGTTCGCTCCCGCGGCAATAGCTGAATTCGGCGGTTCGGGATTTTTTGACAACATTCCAGCTGCGGGTAATCTCAATATCAAAGACATCCTCACCGGTGAAGTTAGCCTGCACATGAAAGACTCTGAGCCTCTGGCGGATTTTGATGCATCTCTTCTCTTCGGTGCACTGACAAGAGGCAATCTAGACAGATCGGAGTTATATGCAGGTCTGCTGATCTGGTCCATTTTTCATCCCCTGCGGATAGATGTAGAGATTAAAGACAAGGATAAGGCTGAGAGGATGCTTAATTCTCTACTCAGATTCAATCCTCCCTTCGGACAGAGATACTATAGAACAAGCAGGTATTCCTATATATATGAAGATAATACCGTAAATGTATTAAAACTCACAATTTTTGATTCTATCTCATTCAGACTGTACTTCTGCATCGACAATCAGACTCTTCACATCACAACAACAGGCAGCTATATGAAGAACCTGCTTAGCAGAGGAACAAAGTACAATGACCTGAAAAAATCTAATATAAGCGCAGTAATTAGACCAGGTCAGATGAAAGATGAAAAGGATCTCTTCATTCAGAATACCATGGAATCCGCCATTGACAAAAGCAGACAAAATGAAGGGACAATAAAGCTGTTACATTCCTTATTTCCGGGCAGGACAGCGGCGGAGATTGATAATTTATGTCTCGATAATTTCGGATTCAAACCGGTCTGTCCTCTTGGCGGTACTTACATAATCGATAAAAAAACAGGCATGGTCAACAACAGCCTCTACGGAAACCTGCATTCCCCTGTCATAAATAAAAATATTGATAAGTCAAAACTTTCGAAGGGAATGAAAAGATATTTTTCCACTGATAAAATTGGAATTTATTTTGAATTTACTGCAGAGGGTATTAAAACACGTATTATCACAGAATAGATATTTATCTGATTTGAGTTACTCTGAGGAATAGACTAACCTCGAATCAGATAAATCAAAGAATAAATAAAACCAGGGGGCAGCCTTTTTCAAAAGGGCTGCCCCTGAAGAAGATTAATCATCTGTTTTAGGATTCCATACTTCCCAAACCTTACCCACCAGATCAGGCCCCGGTTTGAGAGTCTTCTTACCCGGTACCCATCCTGACGGAGTAGCTTCCCTGCCCTTGCTCTTTCTAACATGCTGGAAGGCCTGGACCTGCCTTATTGACTCATTAACATTTCTTCCTACCGGAGGAGTAAGGACTTCATATGCCTGAACATTGCCGTCGGGATCAATAATAAACCTCCCTCTGGTCTCTGTTCCGCCGACTTCATCATAAACACCGTAAATCTGACCGACCTTTCCGCCTGCATCTGAAAGCATTGGAAAAGGTATTCCCCCTTCTACCATTTTAGAAAGCTCGTTATCATTCCACATCTTATGCACAAATACTGAATCTACACTCATTGATAGTACTTCCACTCCCAGATCCTGGAAGATTGAAAATTTATCGGCAACTGCCGATACTTCAGTTGCTCAAACAAAGGTAAAATCTCCCGGATAAAAACAGAGAAAAACCCATTTACCGATATAGTCAGAGAGTTTAAGACTAACAAAATCTCCCTTAAAATATGCCGGTGCAGTGAAATCAGGGGCCTTTTGACCTACTTTAATCATTGAAACCTCCTCTTTGTTGATTGATAGGGCTTCTTCCTGAATTATCTCAGGATTCTTTTCAGCCGGACCGCCCACAGGGCGCGCACAGCCTACTTCCATTTTTTCAGGCATAAAAACACCTCCTTAAAATACTAAGACTAACTCTTACGATACTATATAATAAACCAGTTAAACATTAAAAGCAACCTATTTAT
>CAYNFB010000369.1:0-3002 GCA_964396355.1 uncultured Leptospirales bacterium
ATCTCGCCCACTTTTTCTGCCAGCGTGTTTAAGACTTCACAAACTGCCATGAGAATCTCCTTGAAAGCAACTGCGGCGATCAGGCTTTTGTAAATATATTGAGCAGGCCGTTTTTAGCCCCGGGAACCGTGCCACGAACAAGAAGGACGTTCTCGTCATTCCTGATGTCGATAATTTTCAGGTTCTTTTGGGTGACCGTCTCATTGCCCATCCGTCCGGGCATCTTCTTGCCCTTGAGTACCCGCGAGGGCCAAGCGCTGCAGCCGATCGAACCCGGTGCCCGATGGAAGTCGGAACCGTGGGTGGCCCGCCCGCCCCGGAACCCGGGCCGTTTGATCACGCCCTGGAAGCCGCGGCCCTTGCTCTTTCCGGCGATATCGATCATGTCGCCGATGGCCGCCATTTCCGTCAGCGTCACCTGCTGGCCGACCTCGTAGGACTCGGGGTTCTCCACTCGAAACTCGCGCACATGATAGAAGCCCTTGCCGCCGGAACGCTTGAAGTGTCCAGCCTCCGGCTTGTTCAACTTGGACTCCTTCTTCTCCAGAAAACCCAGCTGAATGGCATTGTACCCTTCTTTCTGGACGGTTTTCTTCTGCAGGATCGTACATGGTCCGGCTTCTATGACCGTGACCGGTATGGACCGGCCATTCTCGTCGTACACCCGAGTCATGCCAATCTTCCGTCCCAATATTCCTTTTGTCTTCGGCATCTGCTTACCTTGTCTTAATCTATCACGAGGCTGTGAAAGCGTTCCTGAAGAGTCAGCCGCTCTCGGTCACCCTCAAGGGAGCTTGATTTCTACATCGACACCAGCGGACAACTCCAGCTTCATCAGAGAGTCGATGTCAGATAATCAGCAAAAACAGTCCTCACCGATCTGTCCAGACACTCTCTTTCTTTAAAAATCTCACTGTCGGAGAGAAAAGTCAGATCATTTACTCCGGTTTTAGCTGTAATTCCCCATCTTATATTTTCAGGAAGCCCTAATTCTCCTACCAGTCTGTTCACTTCGGATTCGCGTATTCCTGATACCTTGTAGGCGAGTTTCTGATTTTCAGTGAGACCGAATTTTTTTTCAAGAAACGGGAGCAGCTCTCCGTCAAACATGGCTGTCATCTCTGCGGGTACACCCGGCATTGAGATCAGAATTTTGTCATTGTTTTCTATTAAAAAACCGGGTGCAAGACCCTTGTTGTTTTTTATAACGTGAGAGGTCTCAGGAACCGATATCATCCTGAAGTCTTCTTTACGTATTTCCATTTCCATTGATTCAAAGAACTCAACCATACGGTCTCTGCCGGGGGAATCCTCCGCAGGTTCAACGGAAAATATTCTGCATACGGCTCCGACGGTATTGTCATCATCGGTGGGACCCAGCCCCCCTGTTGTAATAACTATATCCGCAAGATTCAGTGCATCTCTTACCGCATTTTCTATGTCAGTGATATTATCTCCCACTGATATATGGCGGATCACGTGAAAATTTGTTCCGAAGAATCTGCTGCTTATGTAGGAACTATTTGTGTCGGCAGTTGTTCCATAGAGCAGTTCCTCCCCGGTTGCAACGATAATAACAGTTCTTATCATCTTATTGTCACATGCTTTCCGGTGCGGATACACCGAGGATATTAAGTCCGTTTCTCAGTATAATCCGCACTGCATCGGCCAGAACCAGATAGGTCTGGGCGTTGTCAATATCATCTGTCAGTATTCTGTGTTCTGTATAGAATCTGTGAAAAGACTGAGCAAGCCTCATGAGAAAAGTCGCGATCTTGTGGGGCTCGAAATTTTCAGCTGCGTCGCGTACTTCTTCGGGATACTTCATAATCAGCTTCATCAGAGTTTCGGCTTCACTGTTGTTCAGATATTTCTCAACGGTTCTGTCCGGTGCGTATTCAATATTTCTCTCTGCTGCGGCCTTGAATATTGAGCATATTCTGGCGTGGGCGTACTGTAGATAGAATACCGGATTTTCCGAGCTGTTTTTTTTCGCAAGGGCAAGGTCAAAATCCAGATGACTGTCAAGAGACCGCATTATGAAGAAGTATCGAGAAACGTCTACTCCAACCTCTTCTATCAGTTCTCTCATAGTAGAGAATTTCCCCAGCCTCTTGGACATCTTAACTGCCTCGCCTTCCATAATGAGGTTCACCTGCTGTGCAATTAGAACTCTGAATTTTTCTTTTTCATTTCCCAGAGCCTGAACTGCGCCGGTAAGCCGTGCTATGTAGCCGTGATGATCGGGGCCCCAGATATCAATGAGTCTGTCGTAGCCTCTTTTGAGCTTGTCATTGTGGTAGGCAATATCAGCCATCAGGTAGGTCGGTCTTCCATCGTCTCTTACAACTACTCTGTCCTTGTCATCTCCGAAATCTGTCGACCGGAAGACTTTCTTGCCGTCCTCTTCGAATATATGCCCGCTCTCTTCAAGAATTTTCTGTGTCTTTAAAACATCTCCCTGTTCGTGGAGAATGCGTTCGTGAAACCATCTCTTGAAATGTACATTGAAATCGCCCAGATCTTTTCTCTGGTCTCCCACATTGTACTCAATAGCCTTCTCTGCGCAGAATTGGATTTTATCTTTCTCCGGTTCAATTATATCCAGGTCTTTTTCGTGTTCACTGAGGAGTTTTGCCGCTATATCTTTTATATAATTTCCATGATAGCCGTCTTCAGGGAATTCTGTATCTATACCCTGAAGCTCTCTGTACCTTGAAAGGACCGATTTTCCAAGGAGATTGACCTGATTGCCATAATCATTTATGTAAAATTCGCGGTCAGCAAGATCACCATTGGCCTCAAGAAGATTTGCAATTGTGTCGCCGATTGCAGCTGCTCTTGCCGATACAATATTCATCGGTCCTGTAGGATTTGCAGAAACAAACTCTACATTATATTTTAGCGGAGTCTCCTTTATTCTCCTGCCGTAAGCCTCCTTGTCCCTGACTGCACTTTTCATTGTTTCTACAAGCTGATTAAGAGAGATGAGTATATTGATG
>CAYNFB010000369.1:3061-3285 GCA_964396355.1 uncultured Leptospirales bacterium
ACATCTATCTGTCCGATCAGGGCATGCTGCGCGATGTACTGTTTTAATGTTTCGCCTATTATCAGGGGAGATTTCTTTATTATCCTGGCAGATTCAAGAGCCAGGGGAATGGCGTAATCACCGAATTTAGCATCCCTGGGATATTCAATCTTGATTTCCGGATAATCTGCTTCGGGAAGTGCACCGTCTTTTATCGCCATTGCCAGTGATTCATTTATGATTTC
>CAYNFB010000370.1:0-2960 GCA_964396355.1 uncultured Leptospirales bacterium
ATTATCAGGAGTAAAAATGAAAAAAATAAAAAAGACAATTATATTTATTTCTCTTCTCGTCTTCACATCATGCGCAACAGATTTTTTTAAAGATCGGGTGGATATAAACGAAATTGTCAAAGCAAAGGAAGAAATCACTCTTACAAATAATCCGGCAAAACAGCTCATCCTCAGGAATGAATTATCCAAGAAAATTATCGTTTTAAAGAATGTTAAGGTAAAGGATGTAGTGGTTTCGCCGAACATTGACTATGATTTCTGTGTAATTACTGAGGTAAAATCAGTGAAGGGAGATATTGAGTGTTATATTTTCACAAAAAATATAAATAGAATATCGATGCTGAAAAAAGGAGAAACAATCATAAATGCAGAGGGGGAGTTCGGCAGATATTTCTCAATGCTTGACAGCTATTACACAAAAGTTGAAATAATAAAATCACAGATAGAAATAGTCGAACCAGAAAAAACAAAAAAAGAAGAATAAACATGTCTGCGAAAAAAAAAATTTTACTTTCTCTAATCGTAATTTTAGCAGTTTTCCTGATTACTGCCGGAGGTTTTTTCATCTACGGCAGATTTCTCACAATTGATTACGACAGTACAGAATCTGCAATTTTATCCGGATCTTTTACTATAACCCGTGATGCTGCAGGCATACCTCAGATTGATGCGGACAACAGAAACGATCTTTACTTCGCTCTGGGTTACATTCACTCAAAAGACAGACTCAACCTCATGGAATATCACCGGGCTATTGCAATAGCACTGCCCGGCAGGATAATCAAAAAAGATTCAGAACCTCTGATTAAACTATCCAAATCTCTCGGTTTCACAAAGGAAGCAGAGGATTTAAAACGAAAACTCTCTGATCATGATATTTCATATATTAAAAGCTACTGCGACGGCATAAATCATATCCGAAAACGTTATAAAATCAGAGGCATGCTGAAGAGAGAGTGGAAGCCGGAGGATGTGTTATCTGTCATTATAATGCGTGAGTGGACTAACTCTTATTTAAATAATCAGGAGCTCCTTATTAATCTGGAAGAAGGGAAGATACTTCCGGATATTTTTAGAAACAGATACGTCTATAATTATTCAGAGGAAAATCTTAAGCACCTCAAAATTCTCAGAAGGTTAAAGGAACTGATACGTGACAAAATCGGCCCATTTAACAGAGGCTACTCTGTATCTATAGACAAAAAACTCACCACTGAAGGAAGTACGGCTGCACTCTACAGCTGCGAAAGTGTCCGGACATCATATCCTGACTGGTATCCTGTAAACATAGTTTTTAAAGGCAGACGGATAAACGCTATAACCTGCACAGGGATGCCGTTTTTATTCCTGTTTAAAACTGAAAAATTCACATTCACTAATTTTAATTTAAATACGGACACACAGGACTTCTACCTGTTTAACAGGGAATACAAAGGCGAGACGGCACTATACAGAGGCTACAGAGGACTCAGAGAATTTGAATCAGTAAGAATCCCAGTATTTTCAAGCGATGAAAATCTCTCGTTTCACATCAACTGGATTACAGATAAAGGCCCCGTCATAACAGAATTATTCGATGACATCCAGCTGGATGACAGAGTGCTGTCAGTGAAGTCCGTCATGCCGGGACCGGGTTACATCAGGCTCATGATCAATGCGCCGTTTACAGAGAATATCCCCGCTCTTTCAAGGATGATAAAAAACAATGATTCAGCCCCTAAATGCTTTATGATAACTGACAACAGAAACAGTTATGAGGCAGTTTCCGGCAAAGTAATAGAATCAGGAAGAACCAGCTATGTATTTAAGAGAGGGGAAGTCTACACCAGTGACAGATTTTCCGGTTTTTATAGAGCAAGTAGTTTTAATT
Source organism: uncultured Leptospirales bacterium (assembly GCA_964396355.1). GTDB lineage: Bacteria > Spirochaetota > UBA4802 > UBA4802 > UBA5550 > CAYNFB01. Next base: position 1,871 of record CAYNFB010000370.1, read on the forward strand.
CAGGTGTCCACATCACAGGCAGCGGAATTATTGAACAGGGGAGAATAAACAGCACAGTATACAGAAAATCAATAATAGACAATGTAAGAATGTTGAGATTAAAGCAGCTTCTCCCTCTACAGAAAGTGTATGATGAAAACAGGATTGCTTCAATATTGAATGACAGCAAATCTATTATTGCAGAGAAGATGACTCCTGTCTTCACATCCATGCTTGAACAAAATCCATTGACATCATCAAGACTGTCGAGAATATATTTCAGTGACTGGAATTACTTAATAAACCACAGGGATATTGCTCCGACATTATTCTATACCATGCTGAACTTTTTTATGGATGAGACCCTTTCTCCGGTATTCGGCCCTGACAGAAATTTCAATAATTCCAGTTATCCGCTCTTGTATAAAAATTTTGCAGATGCCTGCAGAATAAACAGCAGCAAATACTTCGACAATCCCGAAACTGATGAAATCGAAACAAGAGAGAAAAAATTCGATGCGGCATTTCTCAAAACGATAAGAACTCTCAGCAGAAAATCCGGACCGCTGATGGAACAGTGGACATGGGGCTCTGTTCACAAAGGCAGTTTCATCATACCCAACCAAAATTCAAATTTCTTTTCAGGCTTTTCCAGTATAAAAGACATACCCTTCCCCGGAGGACCTGATACGATTCAGAAATCTTCATTCAGCCGTTCTCTCCAGCCGCTCATAGGAACATCGGTAAAAGGATATTTCGATAAAAACAACAGCAAGATCGAAATGGATTTCTCTATATCTACCTCAGAATTATCTGATTTTTACTACGGTAAAACCGGTTCAATAAGTCAATTTGACATGAACAAGACTGATATAATTCACAAGAGTTTAATTGAATAAAAGCATAATCAATATTTTAAAAATAAAAAAAGGGCTGCCTGATGGCAGCCCTCTCTATATCCGTTAAATCAATTGATTCAATCTTAGTACATTCCGCACGAAAGTCGTCGAGGCGGCCCGGGGCGAAGCCAATTACCTTCAGAGCATAAAGCCGGAGTTCGAGAAACACCCTCGGTTGGTCCTGCAACGAATGTACCTGGACACGATCGAAC
>CAYNFB010000370.1:2970-3278 GCA_964396355.1 uncultured Leptospirales bacterium
CCCATGCCGCCCATGCCGCCCATGCCGGCTGGCATTCCGCCGCCACCGTCTTCAACTTTGTCTGAAATCAGAACTTCAGTTGTAGAGAGCATTCCAGCAACAGACGCTGCATTCTGAAGAGCAGTACGAACAACTTTTGCAGGATCAATTATACCGGCATCAATCATTTCAACCCACTCCATTGTATAGGCGTTGAAACCGAGACCGTCTTTATACAGGTAACGTAACGCTTACTAATATTACTATTAATGATGAAAACGCTTCGGTAACGGGTTCTTTAGCAACTCTTGCTGTAGGAGATTCTGATG
>CAYNFB010000371.1:0-1295 GCA_964396355.1 uncultured Leptospirales bacterium
GTGAAGACGTGGATCTTCCCCTGATCACATGGCATTTGGGGCGGTGCTTCGAGCGGAGATCACTCAGGTTTGATTCTTTGAAAGGATTAACTGCCATAGGTGCTATTTCTTACCATTTGCTAAAATATTTTAAAATTATTGTTAATAATAATATCGGCATCTATATGTCAAGTTTATAACCATTTGTATGAAAATGTATGGAAAATGAGAATAAAAAACTATCAATATAAAAAAATTATACTTTTTTTTATTTTTTCTGCAAGCACTTTATTTTTTAATTCTTCAACAATTTTCAGAGCAAAGGCAATTGCACATCCTGCGCTCTGGCCTGTTATTATTCGTCCGTCGCATACAACCGGATCACTGCAGTAGACGGCGCCGGTGATGTCTTTTTCGTGGCCCGGATAACAGGTGTATCTCTTTCCATCGAGAATCCCGGCTGTGTGGAGTACAACTGGAGCCGCACATATTGCTGCGGCTGCCCCTCCGCCTTCATAAATTTCTTTTATAAGGGAAATGACCCGTTCATCTGAGGCAAGATTGGTGCTTCCGGGTAATCCGCCTGGAAGCACTATTGCATCAAAGTTGCCGTCAATGCTGTCAGTGTCAGCGCTGACGGCTATTCCGTGAGAGCCCCTGACCGGATTCTCTGATACTGCGGCCGTTACAGTTTCGATCTCCCCGCGTCTGAGGATGTCTATTATTGCAACTGCCTCAATTTCTTCAAATCCCGGAGCCAGGGGTACGAGTACTCTCATGGTTTTTAATCCTCCTAGTCAAGCTTCAGGTCTGCGCCGGAATCTTTTACCTGCGTCAGCTTGTCTTTCAGCTCAGTTTCGAGTTTAGTCAGCTCAACCTCGGCCTCGTGCCTCTTCGTTCTTCCTTCTGCCTGAATCTTCAGAGTTTCGTCTATTGTTGAAATCAGATTTGTGTGCACCTTCTTCAGTGTTTCAATCTCGACGATGCCTTTTTCTGATTCTTTTGCTATTTCTATGCTGCTGTCTTTCAGAAGCTCGGAGTTCTTCTGGAGCAGATCGTTTGTAGTGGCAGAAACTTCTTTCTGAAGCTGAAGGGCCTTCTTCTGTCTGAACAGGCTTATGGCGATGACCACCTGATTCTTCCAGAGCGGTATTGTGTTGAGTATGGAACTCTGAATTTTTTCTACCAGGAGCTGATCATTGTTCTGTATGAGTCTGACCTGGGGAAGTGTCTGAATCGATATCATTCTGCTTAGTTTTAGATCGTGGACCTTCTTTTCAAATCTGTTGATCATCTGCGACAGATCCTGCACTTTC
>CAYNFB010000371.1:1305-3251 GCA_964396355.1 uncultured Leptospirales bacterium
GCCTCGGCCATTGCTTTAATCTCGGGCAGGGTCTTATTCTCAAGCTCCTGAAGCTTTATTTCACCTGCAAGAATATATATATCCAGTTCCTTGAGGTAATCTTTGTTCTTGTCATAGAGATTGTCCAGAAGAGTTATATCCTTCAGAAGCTTCATTCTTGCCTTGGTGAGTTCATCGGTTATTTCTTCCCTGTGATGTTCTATGGACTTCTACTGGGCACTGAATTTTTTTGTCCCCGAAACAAGGTTTCAAATAAGTGGAATTTTTGAAAGGAAGCTCTCGTTTGAAAGGGAATCTACATCCAGATCCTTGACAGTAAGCATCAGGTTTGACAATGTGCTTCCTACGTCGCCGGCATCTTTTGCCTTGACCTGATCCAGAATGCTGTCTGCAAAATTTGATATGTTGCTCTGGGCGCCAACACCATACTGTATGATTCCCTGTGAGTCATTGATGTCTATTTGAGCGGTTATCTGTTCAACCTTTGTTTTTTCCTCTGCAGTAAGATCATCCATCGAAATTTCTTTTTTTATTTCCTGAGCAGCTGATTCCATTTTATCCCCCTGTAATATTTATTATGCCTGAAGATCAGCCTTCCAGCCTCATAGTTTTTTCCAGAACTTCTATTTCTACATTAAGATCCAGAAGGTCATCTTCAAGAAGATTATGCAGTTGTTTTCTGTAAGTATCATCTATTGAATCAAGCAGTGCCTCGACTTTGGAGAGAGACTCTGTTACTTCGGTGCTTTTTTCTTTTCTTGATGAGAGTTCGACGTATTGTTTTACAATTTTTTCAGTAGTATCGAGGTAGTAGTTAATGAACTGCTTTGCTTTTTTCAGATCTTCCGGGTTTTTTTCGATGTAATCGAATATTTCCAGCCCGGTCTTGCATATTGACTGTACTTTCAGTGCTGTCTGGTTGTCGGAAATCATTCTGGTGCTGTTTCGGATATTCCTCAGCTTTTCGACACCTTCCCGAACGGCTTTTTCTTTTTTTATATTTAGAAAGGCATCTCCGGCTGTTTCGGTGGTGCTTTTTCCGGCAGCAGCGGCCTTCATTATCTTTCTTGAAATGTAAAAAACGAGTATTCCTATGAGAAAGGCGAGAAAGCGCTTGGGATATATAAAATCATAGAATCCGTATGTTGAAGCTGCGCCTATAATAAGAGATAAAAGATTTCTGAGAAACATTATTAAACTCCAGATCGGTAATCATGGTTAATTTTTAAAGTTGGCATTAGTTTAGAATATCATGCTGGTATATCTAACGTAAATAAAAAAAAAGATTAGTCTATAAAAAAATCAGACAGCAGCGGGGAGGAGAGGGGGAGCCGTCTATCCGATACTGTCTATTATGGATAAAATCAGGTTGTCTGCATCAGGCATGATCTGAGAAATCCTATTCATCTCTTCGGAGGAGAATCCGGCGAGGACGTGGTCTGATACTGATATATGCGGGTTCTCAGGCCGTCCTATGCCGAATCTTATTCGGTGAAAATCGGCTGAACCGGTTTCTGTTATAATGGATCTCAATCCGTTATGCCCTTTGTGGCCTCCGGCAAATTTGTTCTTCAGTTCTCCAAAGGGAAGTTCAAGCTCATCGTGGACTACTATTAGACTGGAGTGATCCGAATTGTAGAATTTCATTGCGCTTCTTACTGATTTGCCGCTTTCATTCATATAAGTCATTGGAAAGAGGAGAAGTACATCTTTTCCGTTTATTTTTCCGGTTCCGGTTTCACCGTTGAAGGACTTTTTGTTTACTTTTATCCCGTGCTGACCGGAAAAAAATTCTCCAGTTTGAAATCCAATATTATGACGCGTTCTATTATATTTTTTTCCGGGGTTTCCCAGAAAAGTAATTATTATCATCGATGCAGGTACTCCGGGGTACGGGTCTGTAAACCGACGATTCCAAATCCCGTACGTAAACCTGTACGACCTCT
>CAYNFB010000372.1:0-3223 GCA_964396355.1 uncultured Leptospirales bacterium
AAATGAGAGGGATTACAACTTTCAGGAGGAGAACCACAGAACAAGATTCACTGCATTCAGGGAACAGAAAATAAATCAGGGCACCACCAGCGGTGCTGTGATAATAAGAAACATTCCTGCACCGTTTAAGGTAAGAGTGAGGTTCTACTTCCCTGTATCTGAAAATCTTTCACTGATAAGTGAAAGAACTGCTTACGTCGGAAAATAAAAAATCTAAACCTGGGAAAATACGGGAAAATATATAATTGAAGCTTCTGCCAATACATATACTCTTATTCATTCTATTCTTCATATGGCTTCACCTCTTCGTGTTCATGAAAAGCAGGAAGGGGAAGCTGCTTATTCTCAATATGGTTCCTGTTCTTCTTATTACCTTCACTCTTTTTTTTGAAGTTTATGGTATAAATCTCCATTTTTCACAGGAAATAACCTATGGAGGGCTGATCCTCTTTCCCTATACATTCGCCTATCTGGTACTGGATTACTTCCCTGTTGACCGGAGAAAATACCTGCTGCGGCTCCTGACTCTGCTTATTCCGCTTCTGCCTCTTCTGGTGTTTTTTAAAGACAGAGCTTTCATGGTACTGTCCCTGTTCCACCTTTCCGTATATATCAGTCTTCTCATAAGAATCAAAGGCAAGATGCTCGTCAGATTTTACATTACCATTCTGGTATTGATGCCCATGGTCTACCTTATAGCTGACATTATAATCTCCGAAAAACCCCGTACTTTCATAATATCAGTTATAATAACCTATATATTCACCTACCTGATCATACTGATGGATTTTGCAAGAAAGCTTCAGGTCATCTCCTCGAGACTGGCAAGTATTATAAATCAAAACAGATTACTAAATCAGAGAATTACAAGACTCCGCCAGAGCAAAGAACAGCTGAAAAATATAATTGAACAGAAAGATCTGGAACTTCTGCAGATTTCAAGACATGCAAGTCTTGCAGAGATAACTACAGGAATCGCACACGAGCTCACTCAGCCTCTTACAGGGATCAAGGGAATATCACAGAACATGATTGATGATATAAACTACGATGAACTGGACAATGAACAGGCAGTCAGCGATCTTACCAGGATATCGGCTCTCGTAGACCGGTCATCATCAATAATAGACCATATACGCACATTCTCCCGGAAGAGAGGCTACTCCTTCCAGCCTGTGGACATCAACGTATGCATTCTAAACGCACTGGAGCTGATAAACATACAGCTGAAAAAAAACGGCATAGATATCGTCTTCGTTCTCGATGATACTATTCCAAAAGTTCACGGAGACAACCTCTCCCTTGAACAGCTTTTCATTAATCTGATTATGAATGCCAAGGATGCAATTCTCTCGGAAAACGAACATCATACAGGAAGAGACGGAATAATAAAAATCACCACAACCTACGATAAAGATACTGTGGAGCTTAAAATTGAAGACAACGGGTCAGGTATTCCTCAGCACCTGATTCCCAAGATATGGACTCCCTTCTTCACTACAAAGCAGAAAGGAAAGGGGACAGGTATCGGACTCTCTCTCAGCCACAGAATAATAAAGAAGCACGATGCAGATGTTACGATTAATTCATCCAGTGAGGGAACGGCATTCATTCTGAAATTCCCAATAGAGAAGAGAGGAGCAGAGGCCGGAGAAAACAGAGAGGAAGAGAATCTTTATGAATAATAAAAATATGGTCTGCCCCTGGTGGATGGGATACGTTCTTGCAAACCCGCTTAGAAGACTCTATCAGAATCCTGAAAAAATTCTTTCTCCATACATTAAAGAAGGTTTCACCATACTTGAAGCGGGACCGGGAATGGGTTTCTTTACGATACCCATGGCTGGTCTTGCCGGGCAGGAGGGGAAAGTCTACGCAGTAGATCTTCAGCAGAAAATGCTATCGGCTCTGGACAGACGAGCAGAAAAAGCCGGATTATCATCGATTATAAAAACACGAACCTGCAGCAGTTCTAGCCTGAACATTCAGGATCTGAATAACACCGTGGATTTTGTTCTGCTCTTTGCTGTAGTCCATGAGGTGAGAGACCAGGAAAAACTCTTCGAAGAAGTATTTGAGGCATTGAAGGAGGGAGGAACTCTGCTGATTTCCGAACCTGCGGCTCACCTGTCAGAGAAAGATTTCGCAGCCTCACTCAATCACGCGAAGATGAAAGGATTTAAAGCAGCAGAAAGACCTGTTATCCGCGGAGGGAGAAGCGCTCTCCTTGTCAAATAGACTCAGAGCGCATATTCATCCACAGTTTGCTGCTCATCTTCATCCAGATAAATTTCATCGAGAATATCCGCCGCCCAGCGCTCATCTGCCGCGACCTTATTGAGAATCCGCACAGCCATAATCTTCACAACAGCAGTTTCACTCCAGACCTTGTCGCCGAGACATCTCCACCTTTCACCTGTAAACCTCTTGGGATTAACGATCTGATCCCTGCACTCCTCACATATAAAGATACAGCTTTCAGAATTAACATCTTCATCTGCAGGAGGAATCTCCATGACAGATAGTGATACTCCCGATGCATCGCAGAGCTCACATTTAGACCCTGCCCTTCTTGTAAGCTCGCGCCCCAGTGAATCAAGCTGCTCCTGCCTCTTCTTATTTACATCATATCCCTTTGCCACTGATATGCCCCTTCCCAGAATTTATGCATCATTAACCCAGCAGAGGAAAGAGATGCAAGGATTAATTTTTCATTTTTATTAAACAAAAAAAATCGTAAAATTTATCTTTGCCCGAAATCCTTTCTGTAACTTAAGCAGGCAGACGAAACCAGATAACAAACTTAATATTTAGATTACAGCATATTGCCGGATAATTAAGTTGACACAATGACAGATGAAAATATTTGTCCTGTTTAACACAGATATAGATTTATTCTATAAAATATAAAGTTGGAGAAAAAATTATGTGTGCCTGCAACTTGCTCAACGACATCAGACAACTGCCCTGAACTTAATTCACCGGGACGATATATCCAGGGCCCAGACTCACTGAAAAAATTAGGAGAAGTAACAGCTCCTTTTGGAGATAAAGCATTTGTAATATGCGATCCTTTCGTCTTCGAAAATCTTCTACCTGCATTTAAATCCGACATGGAAAAACACATTAAAATTGAAGTAATCAGTTTTAACGGTGAATGTTCAGATGAAGAGATAGAAAGATTATCCGCAGCAGCCCGCGAATCAGGCAGTAAAATTATTGT
>CAYNFB010000373.1:0-3203 GCA_964396355.1 uncultured Leptospirales bacterium
CCCCAGAATACAAATATCATTTCTATAATTATAAATTTTTTTTACAGTTATTTAATCATGTTACTCCTGTTTTTTATTTATACTAGGCTGAATAGTGACAGATGAAATAAAGGCAGTATTTTTTTTAAAAAAATAAAAAAAAAGACGTTGCGGTTAACAGGCGATTCGATGAGTGATAAACAACTATTTGCATTTACAATTCCTGCCACACATGGAGATTATTAAAAGGTGGAGCGAAAAAGAAAAAATATTCTCATTGTAGATGACTCGAGGGTAAAACAGTACCTCATAAAATCTCTTCTTGAAAAAAAAGGATACTCCGTTCATTGTGCTGATACAGTAAGCAGTGCTTCAAAAATTATCGGCACTATGGATATAGGGACTGTTCTTGTTGATTTTACTCTTGCAGGATACAACAATGGCATTGTTCTGGTAAAAAAAATAAAGCACTATAATGTAAATGTTAATATTTACGCCATATCATCCACGGCGGAATACAATGAGCAGCTTCTTGCGGCAGGTTGTAACGGAATTATATCAAATGACGTGGCGGCAATAAAGAACTTTTTCAAAGATTATTCCAACAAACCGGACACCTGACAGGGAGCCAGAGTCACGGACTGCCGAAATAGTATATTCTACCATTTGCTCAGAATGAGTAAATCCTCTTTACTGAGACTTCCAAATTTCGGCATTCTGCCGTTAACCACTGAATCAATTATTACAGTTTTTCTTGCACAGATCTCTTCAGGAGTTGCAAAATCCTTTTTATGACACATCATACAGTTGTCATCCACAGCGGCAAGCACCTGAGGTGAAGGGTTTTCCCGGCACTGATCTTTTGTATATTTTGTAAGTTTAGGAGAACAGCCTGAAAGTCCTGCAATAACTGCGATAGATAGAATGATAATACATTGTCTCATTTTTTATTCCTCTCTTTTTTATACGCATAAATACTATTCTATGGTCTGTCACATAATTTCAAATATTATTTTTTTTATGATAAAATTTATTCAGTAAATCCCGGCAGGCTGTATTTTAAAAAACATCATTATTGATCTTAATTCTTGACAAACAATAAAAGTAAGGCTATAACATAAAAACAGGAATTATAAGGTAGAAAGATGAAGATTAAAGAATCATACAATTCCATAGATCAGACTGCAAATTTTGATCTTAAAAATTTTCAGATGAATGTTTTAAGCTATACCATCACCGGGGTAATTATCGGTTCAGTAGTATTCGGAATAAGCCATTTCATACTCCAAGATATAGATCAGCAGGTATTCACAGTCCTCCTGGGTGCTGTTTTTCTCTTTTTAATATCTCTTCTGTTGAATATAAAAGGATTTTCCAAACAGGCAACAGTTCTCTGCACTATGACTCTGGCCGCCTGCATACTGATTTCAACAGCAATTAATCCCGGGAAGACAGAAAACTTCTACATCCTTGTGATCCCCTTAATAATTGCAAATCTCACAATTAAATCACGGACTCTGCTGCTGTTAAGTTTCCTGAACTCTGCAGTAATAGTTTTATTTTCTGTATTATTTCAGGAGTTTACTCTTCAAAGCGTAGTAAATCCTGTTATTTTTATAAATACAGCTACCATACTCATCATTATAGGCAGAAGATACAGGGAATGGCTCGAGAAGCAGAGAGAAAACACCCTCATTGAAACAAGAAACGCCACAATCTATGCTGTAGCATTTCAGGCTGAGATGAGAGATCACACCACAGGAAGTCATCTGGAGAGAACATCAAAGTACGTATCAATGCTTGCACATGCACTCATGAATGATAAAAAATATTCCTCCTATATAACCGATGAATATATAAAAGATCTGACGCAGGCTTCCATTCTACACGACATCGGCAAAGTCGGAGTCCCAGACTCCATACTTCTAAAACCGTCAAAACTAACAGACGATGAATTTGAACAGATTAAAAACCACTGCATCATGGGGAAACAGATAATAGAAGAAGCACTGCAGAGACTGCATTCACGAACAGTCTTTGATCTTGCAGAACAAGTCGTCCTTTCCCATCATGAAAGGTGGGACGGGAAGGGTTACCCGGAAGGACTCTCGGGCAGCGATATTCCTCTTTCGGCCAGAATAATGGCCCTGGCGGATGTATACGATGCGCTCAGAACAATACGGCCCTATAAATCATCCATGAACCACGAGAAGAGCCGTGACATCATAATCTCGGGAAAAGGCACTCACTTCGATCCGGCTCTTGTTGATGCATTCATATCTATAGAGCATAATTTTCATCAGATTTCAGATACACTTTTTGATGGGAATAAGATGAATTAAGGAAAAGTTTAGTTTTAGACTGCGGCTCTGAGCTTCTCTGCAAGAAACATTAATTCACGCTCTCCTCCGGCTTGGAAACAATTAATGCAAGAGAGAGAACTCTTCGTAAAGCAAAAACATGAAAATATTAACTCTTACCAGCCGGTCATTCCGTTAAAATTACATAAATTCGATAAAATTAAATATATCAGGACACAGGTAGACATCAGAGCAAGTGATAAAAAATGATTTGAGTTAAATATCCCTAAAAGTATACGGCAAGCCTCTTCCTGTAGGCATCCTCATAGAAAAGAAATCTCTCCACACACTCCTCAAATGTGCTTCCAAGTTCAAGAAAATACTGATGGAGGGTTATCTTCACCGCTGCCTCGAAGTTTTTATTCAAATAGCAGTTTATAAAGCCAATATGAGAATCCCGGGGATCACGCACTAACCCCTTTCTCACAGAATTATAGCCAATATACCATAGAAGCCACAGAAGATAGCCTTCAGGGTTGTCGGCCTCCTCCACTATTTTACATCCGAACCTTTCATTCCAGAATGCACCTGTATTTCCGGTTGCTCTGTTATACTTTTCAGCCATTCTGGCCTTAATATACTGCATAATCACAGAAATCGTCTCCCGATTCTCAAGAGTTCTGATAATAATATGTATGTGATTGCCCACAGGCTCGGCTGCGATGAGTTCGAATGTGTACTTTTCCTGGCTCATTTGTATGGCTTCGACTAAAAATGTCCGGCATTGTACACTTTTAAGCAGATCTCTCTTGCCGTGACACCTGCTCCAGTTGTGATAGGTTACTCCCTGTACAATTTTTCTCGGCGGGTAGGTCATTTTTTCACTCTCCATTAATTCCAGTTTGAATTAATACGGATGGAAGG
>CAYNFB010000374.1:0-3197 GCA_964396355.1 uncultured Leptospirales bacterium
CTTATACCACTCGACAAAATTGCCAATTCCAGTTTTAATATCAGTTGAAGGTCTGTAGCCCGTATCCTTCTCCAGAGCATCAATGTCTGCATATGTGGCATAGACATCCCCGGGCTGCATGGGCAGAAAATTCTTCTCAGCCTCCCTCCCCATAGCTTTCTCTATTGTACCGATAAAATCCATCAGCTTCACAGGCTGATTATTTCCAATATTATATACTCTGTAGGCAGCCTTTGACACAGCCGGATCAGGATTCTCCCCTGACCATTCAGAGTTTTTCTCCGGCGCTCTGTCTATTACCCGGACAATTCCCTCCACAATATCATCAATATAGGTAAAATCACGCATCATGTCGCCGTTATTATACACGTCGATAGAACTGCCCGCAACAATTGCCTTTGTGAACTTGAAGTAGGCCATGTCAGGTCTTCCCCAGGGGCCGTATACGGTAAAAAACCGGAGACCGGTGACAGGAATATTATAAAGATGACTGTAGGCGTGAGCAATAAGTTCATTGCTCTTCTTTGTGGCAGCATAGAGGCTCACAGGATGATCGACATTGTCAGATGTAGAGAAAGGCATCTTCTCATTTGCGCCATAAACCGAAGAACTGCTGGCATAGACCAGGTGATGAACGTAATTATGCCTGCAGCATTCGAGAATATTCAAAAATCCCATAATATTTGAGTCGATATACGAATAGGGATTCTCCAGGGAATATCTCACACCGGCCTGTGCTGCAAGATGACAAACGTGATCGAATCCCTCATCCTCGAAGAGCTTGGAGATATTTTCTCTGTCCTCAAGGTTTATCTTTATAAACCTGTAGTTGGGGAATCTGCTGCTCTGGACAAATTTATTGTATTCTATTTTATCAGCATCAATCCCTGACTCCTTAAGCCTTCCGTACTTCAGATTAACATCGTAGTAGTCGTTTATGCAGTCAAGCCCCACAACCTCATCTCCTCTCTCTATGAGTCTGAGAGCGGTAAAGTATCCTCTAAAGCCTGCGGTTCCTGTAACGAGTATTTTCATCAAACTTCTCCTTTTATATATAGCTGTTTACTTTTCATTCTTTAGGTGTTCGGAGAGAAAACCGGCAAGTTCAGCAAAGCAGTCCCTGAATCGACAATAGAATCCGGTCATCTCCTTTATCTCATCTTCACTGTAAATATGCGAACTGAGGTTCCTGTACTCTATCATGGTGAGCTGTATATAACCTGGCCGGTCTGAATTTGTCTGCTTATCATCACTATCCCCGCCTGAATTTCTTATGGTAATTTCATGCCGACAGTGTTTGTTCATTATATTCTTTAATGTTAAGATACATTTTTTTAAGACTCTCCCATTCAGTCATCAGCATATTCAAAGCCAGAACTGTCTGATCCGGATTTTCAGGATATTCATGTGCCCCCCGGTTTCTTATATTACGCAATTCCTGCCATTTTTCTGCAGAATCAATAGCCCCGTTTTTTTCAAGAATGTTAAGATTATCAAAAAAAGGTCTCGGGTCACTATTACCGTATATTACTCCTGCAATTACCGGAATAAGCCTGGTCCCCATGGCATCCTGAAGTTTGATGAACCTGTAAAGAAACTGATCAAGAAGAGTAACCGTCTGTTCAGACAAATTTTTTAGTGAATACTCCGTTAGTGGAAAAAATTGTTTAAGACCGGCAGAAGCACTGTTTAGTCTCTGGAGATGAGAATCACATTCCTTTATTGATGATTCAATTTTTGCTGTTATCACCTCATTCATAGACGAACTCCTTTTTCCAATGCTTCACGGACTACCAGCCTCTGATCGTTTTTAATATCCCGTGTAACGACTAAATCAATTTTCTGATCACCGATGGCAAACTGAATAGCTGTAACAGACCTGATCTTTTTCAACTCAACATCTGTGCAGTCAACAGCGGCAACTACCAGCAGATCAATATCACCGCCTTTTTTATTATCGTCAACCCGGCTGCCGAAAAGAAATATTTCGGCATCTTCTCCAAACTGATTTATTACAGCTTCTGTAATTTTCTCTCTTTGAAAATCGTTAAGTCTCAAATGTAACCTCGATAAAAAATTTAAAAAAATAATCGATACTGCAAATAGGTTTTCACAAAAATGAAATCTCAGATTAAAGGATACGGATACTGCTGGCTGATATTTCTTTTTCAAGCAGTTTATCCATCCCGTCACAATACTGAACAAGATCTACTTCAAAATCAAATCCTCTGCGTATGAGAATTGTATAAAATAAAATTTTTTTCTTCCTGAATTCAGCCCCGGTCATATCTGTCTTGACTGCGATGTCTATATCACCGCCTTTTTTATCATCATCGACCCGGCTGCCGAAAAGATACACATGTGTCTCCCCAAAGATTGACAAAAGAGAATCCCTGAGTATTTCCAGAGTTGAATCGGAAAGCCTCATTTTAAATACTTCATGGAAAATGCTATAGAATTGTCATAATACCTTTTCATTGTATCAAAACTCTCTACACAGAATTTCAGATTTTCAAGAGCCTCTTCAAGAAGATCGGGATATTCATGTTCAAGACTATTTCTGGCCTCGCGAATCTCAATCCAACGGGAAATACTATCTATAATTTCCTCTTTTTCAATTTTCTCAAGAACTTCAGTCATCTTCCCCGTACCAATACCGCTGACTTCCAGCATTAGAGGAAACACCTTCGCCCCCAGAAAATCCTGGACAGAAGAGAATCTTTTAAGATAGGCATCAAATACCGCCTTTTCTTCAACTTTTAACGCATTGTAAACGTCAATATCATAAATTTTCTTTGCCTCTGCCATTCTATCAATCAGGTTTTTATAATCACTAAAGGCCTGAAATTGTTTTTTAAGTTTTGCTATTCTTTTTGCAAGTATTTCAGCAGAATAAGTCATAAATCTACACTTCCTTTAAAAAATATATTAACAGTGAAACTTTAACCTGATATCAGAAAAGTTGCATTCGATTCATCAATCGTATAATCCTCCCGCAACCTGCAGTCAAGAAATTAAAAATCACATACTATTCCAAGATCACAACCGCAGTTTCCGCATTTCCCGCCGTTAAGTTCCTTTATCACAGTATGATAGCCGCTTCTGCTGATAACTACAGTTCTGCACGAGGGGCAGACAGTATCCCCTCCGCCGAGAGATGCACTGATATTTCCGGTAAAGACGTAGACCAGTAGCTC
>CAYNFB010000375.1:0-3189 GCA_964396355.1 uncultured Leptospirales bacterium
CCGGACAAAAACAGACAGCAATGCCAGGCTTTTCTTTCGAACGTTTGACTCAAAGGTCGGGCCGCTTTACAGAATAGATAAAAAGGAGAATTATCCTTTTCTTATTGAAAAAGTTTTATTCGCTACAACTGGCGGTGTCAGCACAAATCTCCAGAAGGCAGTCTTTCAGGCAGTTGATGATATTAACTACATAAAGGATCTTGCGAAATCTGAAATACTTGTTGTCACAGACGGTATAAGCCGAATTGACATGGATGAAATGAAGGAAAAGCTGGGGAACATCACCCTCCACGTGCTCAAAGTAGGAGAAGAAATTCCGGAACCCGATTTCTATGAGATGAAGGCTGCGCTGGCAAATGAAAATGTGGACTTCGATCCGGCTTCTGTAAACCTGAGGGAGATAAAAAAACATCTCCAGGAAAACGGCGGGGATGAAACCAGCCTTACCGGTGATTACAGGCGAGTCTACCGGATACTGATGGATCATTCCAATAAAATGTTTAAAGATCTTCAGAGGGTTGCCAAGAATTATATACAGATTGGCGATATAAGAACAGACCGGCTTTTTGATGTATCATATGAGAATCTTGAGAATATTTTTCACTGGGTTAAAAAATTGGAAAGAGTTGATGTTAAATTTATGGAACTCCTCGGGAAGGAGAAGCTTTACAAACAGGTATATTTTCTCAGCCAGTATCTGCAGATGCTTCATGAACACGCCGAGACCAACAAGGTGGAAATAAAGGCTTTTATAGACAGACTGGAGGCCTTTAAGGGCAAATTAATGAAGGACAATGAACTTTTTCTTTTTCTCGTAAAATCCGGGAAATTCCATGAAGATAAGAAAAAACTCAAGCTTGACAGGAAGGAGGCTCGCCGTCTCATGAAGAGCATGTCTCTGGAAAATAAAAATCTGACAATTGATGATATGAAGAGAGCTCAGCTTACTTTTACATTTGAGCCAGGTAAGGGGGAGGGAGGCAAGATTTTTCTGCTTCTTATTATAAAGCTCTTTCAGCTTATCTGGGGTATCCTGACATGGCCGGTGAGATTATTCAGTAAGAAAAAAAACAGTGATGATTCTGATGTGAATATTAAAGTAGAATACGGGGACTTGAAGAAGAAATGAAAATTTCAGGGAGCAGAGAGGAAGCTCCCATGAAAAATAAAATTATGACTTTGATACTTTGTTCTCATACCAGTCGACTGTTTCTGACAGAATAGCTATATTGTCTTTCTTCGGACTCCAGCCTGTTGATGTTTTTATTTTCTGGCAGTCAAGATAGAGACTATTAAAAATAAAAAACCGGTGCTCCTTTGTGAAGTAATTTACTTTTGAAGGTCTGAACAAAATTGAGTATAGAAATGCTTTTAGCGGATTGATATGTTTTATAGCGAAGTCGAGCTTTTTCTTTTCTTTCAGCTTTATAATCTGCTCCATCTGTGTCAGTACATTGTCGGAGCCTGCATTAAAAATCATTCCAGAAGTTTTTGCACCGGACTTGTATACTTTATAAAAGGCGTCTGTCGCATCTTCTATAGAAAGGAGCTGAAAACGAGTGTCTCCGTTTCCTGACATATAGGCTACATTATCATTTCCCATGCCCATGGCCATGTAGAGGGTTATCAGTATTGACGGATTCTTTACCTCCGGTCCTGTAATGAGAGCTGGTCTTATTATTGTTAAATTAATCCCATTCTTTTTGGCGTAAGTCTGGCTGAGTATTTCAGCTTTGAGTTTATCTTTACCGTAGGGAGTGCAGGGCTTCATCTTGTCATCTTCTTTTATCGGGAAGGACTTTGTTTTTCCGTAAACAGCATAGGTTGAAAGAAATATTACTTTTTTTATTTTTGCTTTTTTGACAGCATAGAGCAGGTTCTGTGTTCCCTTTATGTTCATCTTCTTCATCTTGGCTCTGCCGACTTTTGTGGAACGGTTTTTGTCCATGAGGTGAATGACTGTATCTGCTCCTTTGCAGGCCTTGTTCAGTCTCTTAAAATTAAACAGATCTCCCTGAATAAAGTCTGCTCCTTCTGGAATTTCTCCGGGCTTATAGCTGTCGAAGCATCTTACCTCTTCTCCATTGGCGATGAATTTTTTAACAAGAGCGGTTCCCAGCAGAGAGTTTGATCCTGTGATAAGTACCATATACAGCCTCCAATTTATGTATTTGAATGATTCTGAACCAGCATTTATAGAGTATTTCAGTCCGGACCATAAGTCAAGAATAATAGTGGATGAAACAAAATACGGGTTTAGTTTTTGTCGGCTTCTATGAATGGGAGGCCCGGAAGTAAAAACTGTCCTGTTAAACGGCCTTCAACTCTTCCAAGTATTTTATTGCGTGTAACAGATATAAAGAAAGTTTCATCCTCCCTGTTGTCCGGTGCTGCGAGGTAGACCTTTTTTTTTAAAACTCTTGTGAATCTCTTCGATTTTCTGGATTGAGTTATGGGATATTTGAAATTATTGTTTTGTTCACAAAGGACGTCATAGCTGGTGAGGCGCATATTCTGCAGCTCATCCTCCGTAAAAATTGAAATAGGCAGTTCCGAGTTGTCTACTGAAAACCGGTTTTTTCTATAGGATACTTTTTCTCCAGGTACGGCGATTACTCGCAGTATTATATTTTTGTTTTCAATGCCGGCTATTATAGTTTCTCCTCTTCGCAGTTCTCCCTTGATTATTTTACTTACAACTATGGTGTCTCCTTCATCGAATATGGGAGTAGTTGATGTCCTGACTTTTGTGATAGAGAAAAATGAGAGAAATACCAGAACAGAGGCTGCGGTAACAAGAGAAGTTATTGAGCAGTATGAAATGTAGAAGCTTTTCCTGTTGTACGTTTTTACAGGTCTTACAGACCTCCTCAATCCCCTTAACAGAGAATTGACCGGACAAATCACTGTAACTGCGGCTGCCAGGACAAGTGATGCTGCGATTTCATTGATGTATGAGCTTCTTATCTCTATCATGGAATAAAAGGGAACTGATATAATTGCAAGAGTCCTGAACAGCATTAGAGCGGCTCCCTGCATGAGAGATCCTGTATACATTTCACCCAGACCTGTAAAAAAGAATGAGCCTAAAAATGCAATTGCAGGGTTTACTTTTCTGCGGTGCTGAGAAATCAATATGCGTGTTGTCAAATCTATATCTCCTGATGAATCTTCTTCTTTTGTTAAATT
>CAYNFB010000376.1:0-3173 GCA_964396355.1 uncultured Leptospirales bacterium
GCCAATGATCTTCAGAGAAGACTCCTTGAGCCCATGATGAAGCGTATATTCGAGGACGGTCCTGATTTTGAGCACGTCCTTGATCTGCGGAAGAATGCTCTTCCTGATAATGTAAAGATGTATGAATGGATGCTTCCCCCCGGCGCATTCGTGGGCCATGCGCTTGCCCAGAGAATTCACGTTGCGGGCAATTTCAGCGATGCCCCGAGAGATATTATAAGCAAGGATATAAATCTCCTCTGCCACCTGGCCGCAGCAGAACATGTCAACGGCAGAAGAGTAATCACCGGCGGCGGCAATTCCGATGTCATATCTGCTCTCATTGACTGGATGCTTAAAGAGAGGGAAAATTCCGAAAGGATAATCATGGCTGAGATTAACGCGAAGGTCCCCTTCATGTGGGGGGATATGTTCTACGAGCCTGAGATGTATGATTATATTTTTGAAGGAGAGGCTTTTGATCAGATGCCTTTCTGTCCTCCCAAGGAGTCAATCAGCGAGGCAAACCATATGATGGGGTTTTATTCGAGTCTCCTGGTGAAGGACGGCGGAACTCTTCAGGTGGGAATCGGATCCCTGGGGGATGCCATTACAAACGGTATTCTCATGCGCCATAAGCATAATGACGTTTATAAAAAGCTTATTAAAAACAGCGAAATTATGGAGTTCAAGGGTGATCTGATAAATGAATACGGCGGAGACAGCCCCTTTGAAGAAGGCCTCTTCTGTGATTCTGAAATGTTTGTGGATTCATTTCTTGACCTCTATGAAGAGGGTGTTGTCAAGAGAAAAGTCTACGATGATTATCATATTCAGAAGCTGATAAATGAGAAGCGTATAACAGCCGATATTGATTTATCCACAGTGAAGGAGCTGTGGAATGCCGGGGCTATAGGCACTCCCTTAAGAGAGAATGAATTTGACTATCTGGTGAAGCACGGTATTCTTAAGGAGGATGCACTTTACTCCAGGGACTTCTTAACTCTCGGGGATGAGAAGGTATCGACCGATCTTGATGCTGCTTTTGCAGATCAATCCTTCAGTAAGTTTCTGGGTACAAAATTAAACGGCGGTGAGGTTATTCACGCAACTCTTCTCATTGCTCCAAAGCAGATGTATGCAAGACTTGAGGCAATGACTCTGGAGGAGAGAAAGGCTTTCTCCATCAGAAATATAAAGTTCGTCAACACTCTCAACGGCCGGGAGGATCTGAAAATTCAGCAGAGAAAGGACGGCCGTTTCATGAACTTTACTCTCGTTGCTACTCTGACCGGAGCCGTTGCATCGGAAACCATTAAGAATCAGCAGGTCATAAGCGGCATCGGCGGACAGCTTGATTTCATCACCATGGCAAATGCTCTCGATGATGCCCGGTCCATTCTCATCCTCAGCGCCACAAGGGGAGAGGGAAAAGAGGTTCAGTCAAACATTGTCTTCGAGTACAGCGGATGTTCCGCCTCAAGACAGACGCGTGATATTATCATTACTGAATACGGCATTGCCGACCTTCAGGGGCGCACCGATGAGGAATGTGCTATTGAGATGATTAAAATTGCCGACTCCCGTTTTCAGGATGATCTCATTGCCCTGGCGAAGAAGTATAATAAAATTTCAAAGGACTACGTTCTTCCCGATGAGTTTCAGAGCAACTATCCTGAAGAGATATCAGGCCTGCTCAGAGAGTTTAAGGATCAGGGGTATTTCCCGGCATTTCCATTCGGCAGTGAACTTACCGATGAAGAATTCCAGCTTGGCACTTCTTTAAAAAAATTTGCAACAGACGTGAGAGACAGCAGGCTTAAGACTCTTGCCTCTGTTCTGTTTAATCTTTTTCAGAAAACTCCCGGTGAATTTGAAAAGCATGTTGAACGGATGGATCTGGTCCGCCCGAAAAATTTCAGTGAAAGGTTTCAGAGAGCCGTTGTTATTACCGCAATGAAGAATGGCAGATAAGGCTTGAAGGGCGGCCTCTCCCCGGATGGGGCTGCCTGATGGCAGGTGGAGGAGTGATGCACTCTCCCCCTCATGTATTCTAACATGAAGAGGCTGTCTCGGTTTCTGGAAAACCCGGGTGCTCTCTTTTTCTGCTGCATTTAGTGCCTGCCATAAACAGTATAAAAAATTATTGACATTCCCTGAAATTACTTTAAATATTCCTTTTCCTAAAAGGAGGCAAAAATGAGAAGAAACAAAAAAATTACAGCTGCACTGCTTTTTGTGCTGCTCGGCATGACATCACTCTATGCAAAAAACTACAAAGTAGTAACAGAACTTCCCCGTAAAATCTTGATAAGAAACGCGGGAACCAATATGCACATGGAGGCAAAAAACGGAGAGATTAAGCTCTATAATCTGGACAAGAATAACACCTATCAGGAGTGGACTGCCTATAAAGCAGGCAGCAGTGGAGAATACAGATTGAGAAACACTGCAGCAAGGCAGTACCTGAATATTAAAACAAAGAAAACCGGGAAAATAATCAAGAGAAAACACAGGTATCTGGGCCTGGACAGAAATTATACTAAAATAAAATTTCTGGCCCTGACAGATATCCAGTTTCTTATAAAAGTTTCAGGAAACGAAGTTGCTGATGCAGAGGGCGGCGTGAAGAAGAAGAAGCCGGGGCAGAACGTAATTCCCTGGGGACTTAACAACGGCTCCAATCAGAAATGGCATATCTATTATAAAGACGGCAGCAATTTCAAACTCTTTAATTATAAGAATTATTTGAAAGAAAAAAATGCTGCTTCAGACAACTCGAACAGTAATGGAGCAAAACCCTACAGCAGGACTCTTGAGCAGTCTCTTTACAAGACTGCTATTGGAGTATACATGTCA
Source organism: uncultured Leptospirales bacterium (assembly GCA_964396355.1). Lineage (GTDB taxonomy): Bacteria > Spirochaetota > UBA4802 > UBA4802 > UBA5550 > CAYNFB01. Next base: position 2,839 of record CAYNFB010000376.1, read on the forward strand.
AGGGCAAACCACAGCCAGTTCATAACACAGACCAGTGGAGATGTGCTGGCAAAATATATAAACGGGCTGGATGAGGCTGGCAGATTTGGCTACGTGGACACTGTCGTAAAGTCTGCAGGAGGAAACAGCGACACAATGTTCAGAACTGCAGTATACAGAGAGCTGTTAAAAGTAAACCTCACATCAGAAAGCTTTACAGTAAGGCTTCTGAAGGGCCCTCTTAAGAAAAACATTCAAAAAGCAGTATCAGGGGAAAAGAACCCGGAAGCAAAAGATCTCCTGACACAGCTCATGAAAAAATATTAAAAAATAAAAAGATATTTAAAGATAGAAGC
>CAYNFB010000377.1:0-3161 GCA_964396355.1 uncultured Leptospirales bacterium
AGATGGCGGAATTATTGCCGTTGTTGATAATGACCAGTATTCTTTTGCAGTGGGCAAGGCGGGCCATAATGTCAGGCTGGCGTCGAAGCTCTGCGGTTTTAATATTGAAATTAAGACAGAGGATTCCTATCAGGAGTTTCTTAATTCAAGTGATTCAAGATCGCTTGTTGATCAGCTCTTCTCAAATGATATGGACGAGACTCCGCTTGAGGAACTGTCCGATCTTGAACCGCGAGTTATTAAAATGCTGGAGAAGTCTGGAATATTCTCGGTTGAGGATCTTGTAGAAAAATCCTTTGATGATCTGATGAAAATAGAAGGAATCGGTGAGAAAACGGCACAGAAGATATTAGAAATTCTTGCAGAAGTTGTAGATTTTGAAGACGAGGATTTAGGTGAAGAAGATGATTATCCGGATGAGGATGATGAGTAATATGATGTAATAAGATAAATAAATTTAAACAATCAGGATTTTCCATGAAAGCTATTGACGTTGCTACAAAAAACCATGTTCCATATGACGATATTAAGGAAATATGTAAGGATCTTACTATTTCCTGTGATAATGAGACTGTAGAAATACAGCCAAACGATGTATTCCTCATTGAAAGAAGAATTGAAACAGTTAAAAAGAGGAAGCAGGAAGAGGCTGAAAAAGCCAGAAAAGGGAAGAAACTTAAACTCAAAAAAAGAGTTCATGTTTCCAATGATATTAAGAAGAAGAAAGGCATTGAAGTGCCGGACCGCAAGAGTCAGGAAGAAGGTATAGCATCGGAAAAAAAGGCAAATCCGGAAGGTGCTGCGGCATCACAGAGCAGCAAAAAACTGCCTGAAGCTGATCAGCCCGTGAAGGCTGGAACTGTTCAGGGAGACGCCCAAAAACAGCCTGATCAGAGACCTCAGGGGACAAGGCCTGATACTCGTCAGGGCGCAAGACCTCAGGGAACACAGGGGACGAGACCTGACAATCGTCAGGGTGCGAGACCTCAGGGCACACAGGGAACAAGGCCTGATAACCGTCAGGGTGCAAGACCTCAGGGAACACAGGGGACAAGACCTGACAATCGTCAGGGCGCAAGACCTCAGGGAACACAGGGGACAAGACCGGATAACCGTCAGGGCGCAAGACCTCAGGGAACACAGGGGACAAGACCGGATAACCGTCAGGGTGCAAGACCTCAGGGAACACAGGGGACAAGGCCTGACAATCGTCAGGGTGCAAGACCTCAGGGTGGGCGGCCTGATACTCGTCAGGGTGCAAGACCTCAGGGAGGCCGACCAGATAATCGTCAGGGAGGCAGACCTTCTTCAACAGAAGAGAAACCGGTTTCAATGGAAATCACAGATGCAAGCAAGAGAAAGAAGGTCAGTAATAAAGTTCACGAAAAAGGTAAGGAATGGCTCAAGAACAAGAAAGATCGGGCCACTCCTGAAAAAGATATAGCTCTAAAGAAAAAACATAGTATTGAACAGAGAAAATCTTCAATTCCCGAGAAAATAAGCATCACAGAGAGTGTTACTGTAGGTGAACTTGCCAAAAAACTCAATGTAAAGGCAAATGAAGTGATTGCGAAGCTGATGAAGCTCGGTGTAATGGCTACCATCAATCAGGCAATAGATGCCGACAGTGCATCAATTCTCGCGGCTGAATACAATGCGGAAGTAAATGTTGTTTCTCTTTTCGATGAAACAGTGATAAAGAACGATCAGGCAGACAATGCTGAGGACTATTCAACAAGACCTCCGGTTGTTACAGTCATGGGTCACGTAGACCATGGTAAAACCAAACTGCTTGATGCCATAAGGCATGAAAATGTAACAGACAGCGAGTTCGGCGGTATAACACAGCATATAGGCGCATATATGGTTAATACCAAGGGTAAGAGTATTACCTTTCTTGATACTCCCGGTCACGCTGCCTTTACCACAATGAGAGCACGGGGCGCGAGTGTAACCGATATTGTAATACTCGTAGTTGCGGCTAATGACGGTGTTATGCCCCAGACAATTGAGGCAATCAATCACGCAAAGGCTGCCAATGTTCCTATAATCGTTGCAATAAATAAGATAGATCTGGAGGATGCAAATCCTCAGAAGGTCAGACAGGAACTGTCCGGTTATGAACTCGTTCCTGAAGAGTGGGGAGGAACTACTCTTTTTGCAGAAATAAGTGCCAAGCAGAAAATCAATATTGATGAACTGCTTGATCTGGTCCTGATTCAGTCTGAGATGCTTGAACTGAAGGCCAATGATAAACTCATAGCCCGTGGAAGTGTAATTGAGTCCAAGCTTGATCCGGGACGTGGCGCGGTTTCGACCCTTCTTGTACAGTCGGGAAGTCTTCACATCGGTGATTCCTTCGTTGTAGGTGTTTATTCCGGAAAGATCAGAGCCATGTTTGATGATAAGGGCAAGGCCATTGAAGTAGCGGGACCGTCGTCTCCGGTTGAAATTCTTGGTATATCCGGTGTTCCTGCTGCAGGTGATCCTTTCGAGGGCGTAGAATCCGACAGAACTGCAAAACAGGTTTCACATAAGAGACTTGAATATAAACGTATTGAATCAGCTAAGAAAGTAAGAAAGGTTACTCTCGAATCTCTTAATGAGATGATAAAAGAGGGAGAAGTTCAGGAGCTTGCAATTATTGTTAAGGCCGATGTTGACGGTTCAGCTCAGGCTCTGACTGAAGCACTTGAGAAACTTTCAAATGAAGAAGTCCGGGTAAATGTTATACACACAGGAACAGGCGGAATAAACGAGTCCGATGTAATGCTCGCCTCCGCTTCAAATGCAGTAATAATAGGATATCACGTGAGGCCTACCGGTAAAGTTTCAGATATTGCCGCCAAGGAAGATGTATCTATTAAATTCTATAATATCATTTTTGAAGCAACTGACGACATTAAAGCTGCCATGGAAGGAATGCTTGCTCCCATATTCGAGGAGAAGGTTCTCGGAACAGGAGAGATCAGGCAGATTTTCAAGGTCTCCAAGATCGGAACAATCGCCGGTTCAATATGCCTCGGCGGAAAGATCACGAGAAAAGCGAAGGTCAGACTCCTGCGCGATGGTGTTGTTATCTTTGACGGCGTATTTAATTCGCTTAAGAGATTTAAGGATGATGTTTCTCTGGTCGAAGCCGGTCAGGAATGCGGCTTCGC
>CAYNFB010000378.1:0-2745 GCA_964396355.1 uncultured Leptospirales bacterium
GTCTGGATGCTGTAATTGAGGATGTGGGTTCCGGGAAAGCTCCTGGTGCTGTTGATATTGAAAATAGGGAACTCGCCGCCAGGCATCCCCGGGGAGGGGGGTTTCTCGATGGTATTGACGACAGAGGCAAATTTATTGAACTCATGAGTGAGGCCCTGGAGTCATATCTGACGGCTCATGCAGGTGAGGTTAGCGGAATTATAGGCCTTGGCGGCTCAGGAGGAACGTCTCTGTGCACCACGGGAATGAGGATTCTTCCTATAGGTATTCCCAAGCTTATGGTCTCCACTGTTGCCTCTTCGGATGTTTCTCCCTATGTCGGGCCTAACGATATAAGCATGATGTACTCCGTGACCGATGTAGCCGGTATTAACAGAATATCTGCAAAGGTTCTGGGTAATGCGGCAAATTCAATATCCGGCATGGTTAAATTTCCAATACCGGAGCGTAAATCAGAGAAGCATGCCGTGGGCATGACGATGTTCGGCGTCACCACACCCTGTGTTGAAACAATGAAGGAAATGCTTGAAGATGAGTACGATTGCCTTATCTTTCATGCAACGGGAACCGGCGGTCAGTCAATGGAAAAGCTTCTTGAATCAGGAATGCTTGCCGGTGTAATAGACAGTACAACCACAGAGGTCTGTGATTATATGATGGGAGGAGTCTTCAGTGCCGGAGAGGACAGGTTCGGTGCGGTAATTCGATCCGGTCTGCCCTACGTTGGTTCAGTGGGGGCTCTTGACATGGTAAACTTTCATGCTATGGATACGGTTCCGGAGAAATATAAGGATAGAAATTTATACGTTCATAATCCTCAGGTAACACTAATGCGCACAACCCCGGAGGAGAACCGCAAAATGGGGGAGTGGATTGCGGCTAAACTCAATCAGTGTGAAGGACAGGTGCGTTTTCTTATACCGGAAAAGGGAGTATCTATGATTGATGCCGAAGGGCAGCCCTTTTACGATCCTGAGGCAGACAGAGAACTTTTTCAGGCTCTTGAAAAAAATATTAAGCAGACAGAAAAAAGAAGACTTCTGAAGTTTAATATGCATATGAATGACAGGGCCTTTGCTGAAGAGATTGTTAAGGCATTCAGAGAAATAACAGATTAAAGGAGATGATTCATGAGGCGTTTTACAAGAAAACAGATGCTTGATAAGTTTAATTATATGATCGAAAAAAACACGCCCATAATAGGCGGAGGTGCGGGCACAGGCATTTCCGCCAGGTGGGAGGAGGCAGGAGGCATAGACCTCATCGTAATATATAATTCCGGCAGATACAGGATGGCCGGCAGAGGATCTCTTGCCGGTCTCATGGCCTACGGCAATGCTAATGATATTGTGCTGGATATGGCCAAAGAGGTAATCCCCGTTGTAAAAAAGACTCCTGTTCTTGCTGGAATAAACGGAACAGATCCCTTTGTAATCTGGGATGAATTCTATGACAGACTTGACCAGCTTGGATTCTCGGGTGTACAGAATTTCCCTACAGTCGGCCTGATAGACGGGCTCTTCAGGGCAAATCTTGAGGAGACCGGAATGGGATATGACCTGGAAGTAGAGGCCATCGCAAAGGCCCATGAGAGAGATTTCCTTACAACTCCCTATGTATTCAGCGAGGATGATGCGGTGAAGATGACTGAGGCCGGAGCCGACATCATAGTATGTCACATGGGACTCACTACAAAGGGCTCAATCGGAGCACAGACTTCAAAGACCCTGGATGAATGTATAGAGCTGATTGACAGGTGGGCAGCTGCGGCAAGGAAGGTTCGTGATGATGTAATTGTCCTCTGTCACGGCGGGCCCATTGCAATGCCTGAGGATGCGCAGTACGTCCTGAAAAAAACCGCAAGAGTTAATGGTTTCTACGGTGCAAGCAGCATGGAGCGTCTGCCCACAGAGGTTGCCATTAAGAAGCAGATGGAGGATTTCAAGAAGATTACATTCTGAGTATAAAGAGGCAGGCCTCAGTGCCTGCCCCTCTCTGTATTCTTCACCTTCCGGCTGAATTGAACTTGACAAGTTAGATGCCTCTAACAATATTGGGATAAAATTATTCGGGGTGAGAATATGTTTTCCAGCGAATCCGTTACTATTCATGATCTTGTGGAGGTGGTGGTGACGGTTCTTGATGCAAGAGATCCCTATACATTCGCTCATTCCTGGAGAGTCGCTGAAATATCTGAAATAATTGCACGTGGTCTTGGTATCGGGGAGGAGTGGATCGAGAGGGTCCATATAGCAGCTCACCTTCATGATATCGGCAAGATAGGTGTACCTGATTCGGTACTCAACAAGGAAGGGCCGCTGACTGATGAAGAGTATGAGACAATAAAGACTCATTCTGTCACAGGGTTTTCCATTGTAAGCAGACTTCCTGTTTTGGAGGATATATCTCTCTACGTGAGACATCATCATGAGAGGATGGACGGAAAAGGCTATCCCGATGGTCTGAAAGGGAGCGAAATTCCTCTTGGTGCCCGTATCATTGCTGTTGCCGATACTTTCGATGCCCTTACATCACACAGGCATTACCGGAAAGCCTGTTCCTTCAATGATGCTTTTAAAGAGATAAGGCGAAGTTCCGGGACTCAGCTTTGTCCTGAATGTGCAGGCTGTTTTCTTGATATGAGTGATGAAATACCGGAACTTCTTTCCAGCGTGAACAGTGAAATATCTGCTTCTGTAATCACAGGAACCAGACAGAATCCTGTTCTCAGAGAAAGTCTGCTCC
>CAYNFB010000378.1:2759-3159 GCA_964396355.1 uncultured Leptospirales bacterium
AAAAGAAGAAGCTTTATCGCAATATAGATCATAATACAGCCGATAGTGCTGTCCAGTATCTTCCATGCCAGCGGTTTTGCAAAGAGGGGCCGCAGATATGCCGCACCGTATGCAAGGGCGTAGAACCATATGAATGATGCAGATACTGCTCCTGCAGCGAAGAGCGGTCTCACCTCGGGCGCTCTTGTAGCTCCGAATCCTCCAAGCATAACAACTGTATCCAGATAAACGTGGGGATTGAGAAATGTAAGTGCAAGAACCGTGGTGATTGCGGTTTTGAGGCTCTGAGCCCCGTCTTCTGCTTCATCCTGGTTCATCGATTCATTTCTGCAGGCAGATCTGAAACAGGTAAATGCAAAGTAGAGAAGATAGACAGACCCTGCTATTGCTGTTATTCCGG
>CAYNFB010000379.1:0-3123 GCA_964396355.1 uncultured Leptospirales bacterium
TAGTGAGTTCTTTGACGGTGACCTCGTCGAAAAATGGCTGTTCTGGATGAACTGCTATCCTGGTGATATTCCCCGTTCTGTTGAATTTAACAGTTCTAAGAGAAACGAGATTGTTTTTCATGCAATAGCTACTCCCCGGATATTCTTCGGATTTGATAAGAATGTGGCGGGGTGTATGTTTATATTTTCTGATATTACGGAACTCAAAGAAACCGAACAGAAACTGAGAATTTCTGATGAAAGATATAGAAAAACATTCAGCGCAAGTCCTGCTCCAAGTTCAATTACAACGCTGAAAGAAGGGCGTTACATTGAGGTAAATGAAAGCTACGAAAAACTTGTCGGCTACAGCCGAGAAGAGCTCATCGGCACAACTACGCTGATGATTAAATTTCTTGATGAGGCGGAAAGACGAAAATTTGTCAGGGATCTTTACCTCAAAGGGAAACTCAGAGACTATGAGGCGCAGATTTATTCGAAGATCAATGGAGTGCGGACTTTTTCTCTTTCTGCTGAACTTATAGAGCTGCAGGGAGAGAAATGTATTATCTGGGTCGGTTATGATGTCACTGAGAATATCAGACTTGAAAAAGAAATTCTGTCAATTACCGGCAGGGAAAGATATAAGATAGGTGAGGCTCTTCACGATGATCTCGGTCAGTTAGTAGTAGGAGTCGAGGCCATGAGTTCCCTCCTCCATAAAAGACTTGTGAATAAAGATATGCATGAGGCTCAACTCGCAGGTGAAATCAGCAGTTATCTGAAAGAAGCTCATGAGCAGATCAGAGGCATGGCCAGAGGTCTTTGTCCCCTGAGGCTGGAGGAGCATGGCCTTAGTTCCGGGATAATGGATTTAGTGAGTGAAACAAAAAAGATCTTCAACGTGGAATGTAAATTTTTTAATTTCAATGAACATATAACTATTTACAATAGTCAGGTTGCTATTAATATGTTCTATATTACCAGAGAGGCTGTTATGAATGCAGTCAAGCATGGTAAATCTGATTCAATAACTATTGCATATTATTCAAATGAAGGAAATATATATATTTCAGTAAAGGACAACGGCAAGGGTTTTGATGTAGCGGGAACTCCCGGAACCGGCATGGGGCTCAATCTCATGAAGTACAGGGCAAGGGCTATCGGAGGCTCGGTCAGCATAAAAAGCACTTTGCGCAAAGGTTCAACTGTTATACTTAAGTTTCCTATGAATAAGAATGAAAAGAATGAATGGGATTGGAAATTGAAAACTTATGAAGAAATCACAAATATTAATAGTTGATGATCATCCGATTTTCAGGAAAGGACTTATTCAGTTAATAAATGAGGAAATAGATATCGAAATATGCGGTGAGGCAGAGGATGTTTTTACTGCAACTCAGCTGATTAAACAGCTTAAGCCGGATATGGTCATGGTTGATATTACTTTAAAAGATACAAGCGGCTTCGAACTTATCAAATATATAAACGACAATCATCTTGGTCTTCCTACACTGGTGCTGTCAATGCATGATGAAAAGATATATGCAGAGAGGGCCCTTAAGGCCGGAGCACAGGGATATATAATGAAGCAGGAGATGTCGGGCCAGGTTATAAGGGCAATCAGAAACCTTCTGTCGGGAAAAATGTATGTAAGTGAAGAGATGAATGAGAGAATTCTGAAAAATTTTCTTATAACATCAAAGGACAGTCAGCCGGAAGTAAATAATACAGATCCTTCTTCCATCCTAACAGACCGGGAACTTGAAATATTCAGACTCATGGGTAAGGGATTCAAGAGAAAAGATATCTCTGAATTTCTTAATTTAAATGTGAACACAATTGGTACTTACAGAGAGAGGATTAAAGAGAAACTTAATCTGTCGTCAGCTGGTGATTTGCTTGCTCACGCAATCATCTGGGTGCAGAAGAGTGATGAATAGAGAGACGAGTGTAAAGCGTTTATTTTTCAATGCCAGGTTCTTATATAAAAATTTTAATATTTAAATAAATAAATTCAAAGATTTTCCCGCATTAAATCGTTACAACAAAATAATTAATACGACCACACAATAATACACTACCCTGCTATTGCAATAATAATCTGCTATGTTACTATGTACTAAAATAAGGGGCATAGTACTGATTTCAATTTTTAATGATTGTAGTAATTCAATGCAATTATTGATACTATAGAGAGTTATTTTTTTATTTATTGGTTTGAGTGCTGTAGATAAAAAATAGACAAATAAAATAGAAAGATATACAGGAGGCAGAAATGTCAAGTATATGGCGTAGTCAATATTCAGAGAAACTGGTGACTGCTGATGAAGCTGTTAGAGCTGTTAAGTCAGGAGATACAATTTTCATGGGTGAGTTTATCCAGGTGGTTGAATCATGCGATGAAGCGCTTGCTAAAAGGAAGGATGAGCTTGATGATGTTGTTGTTGTAACTGTAACAAGGGCCAAGCCGTTAAAATGTATCGAGGCTGATCCTCTGCGGGAAACTTTCACCTGGGATGACTGGCATTTTTCAGGAGTTGCACGGAAACTTCAGCCTAAGGGGCTTGCAAGTTATATTCCTTTTACCTATCATCAGGGTCCCCGTATAATCGCGAAGTATAATCACGTTGATGTTACTATTCTTCAGGTAGCACCCATGGATGAAAAGGGATTTTTTAATCTTTCAACTTCAAATTCTCTAAGTTATGCCTACTGCAAAAAAGCAGAGAAGGTTATACTGGAGGTTAATAACACTCTTCCCCGCTGTCTGGGCGGTGCTGCTGAAAGTATACATATATCAGAAGTGGATGCAATAGTTCAGGGGCCTAATTTTCCGCTTATTGAACTTCCTCCGTCAAAAGTAACCGACACAGATGAGAAGATAGGAAAATACGTTGTAGATCTCATTGAGGATGGGGCAACTCTTCAACTAGGTATTGGTGGTCTTCCAAATGTTGTTGGAGCCTTGATTGCCCAGAGTGACCTGAAGGATCTTGGTGTCCATACTGAGATGCTTGCAGATTCATACGTTGATATGTATGAATCAGGACGTATAACAGGTAAACGCAAGCTTATAGACAAAGGCACCACCCCTCTGGGTGATCTGTCCGAAATCAAGGCCATTAAACGTGTTTTCGGTGA
>CAYNFB010000380.1:0-3119 GCA_964396355.1 uncultured Leptospirales bacterium
ACTGCTGTCATATCATCGAGATTATATAGAAAAAGGGTTAAGCCGTATATTGCCCCTAAAAAACCTGAGAACAAAACAGCCATACGAAGAAAACTTAAGTTCTGGATAACTATATTTTTCTCATCAACATCCATTTGCTTAAATATATTAATTTCTGAAGTTTCATAAAATCTTCCTTTGTAAACAATCAACAGCATAATTGAAATAGCAAGAAATTCAAAACTTGCAGGATCAACTAACAATGATACAGAATCTCCATTTATAGTAAAATATAAATATATACCAAGGAGGGTAAAAGAATATCCCAGTAATAATTTTAACATTATCAATCTCCTGCGACGATCTGAGCATGCACCCTTGTAATTATAATTATTCCGGGTAAAGGGGATAAAATCAACTAATTTTTATGATGCACTATGATCTGCTAAAGACAACCTGAAGTGATTGAGGTGACCCCCAATTTGCCAGCCGGGTCAGTGAATCAGACGCAGCAACCGGAAAGTTAAGCAGTAAAGATAAATCCTGCCGTTTTTATAAACAATACTTATAGTTGAATGTTAAGAGAATTTCCTGATAAATGGATTCCCGACGACTCGGGAATGACAGAAGGTTAAAAGAGCTCACCCTGCCTGCCCTCGATAATTTCATTAAAGCTGCTGCCGATAAAAGGAAGCACCATATCGGCCAGGGGCATTATCTGCTTTTCAATATAATGAGTATAATCAATATCACGGTGATCGTGTGCAGCAGGTACGGGCCCGCGAAAAGTCATAACGTATGATATTCTGCGAATACCCCTCTTTCCGTCGGGATCGAGAATTAGGGCAGCCTTCACGTGGGGAGGTATGTTTTTGGTATACTCACCTACAGGTTTAGTGAGCCGCTTTTTATAAACAAGCTTGTCATCCATCTCTCCCTTGCGTATCGATTCAACCTGAGCCCTGATCCATGCAAAAATTTCTTCATTATGAAAAAAACGTCTGAAGAGCTCCATCTGAAAATCCTTGGCAAGTTCTGTCCAGTCTGAACGGACGTATTCAAGTCCCTTTATTTCGATCTCACCGGATCCTCCTGTCATGCCTGCATACCTCTTCCGTGAGCCTTCGGAGGTTCCTCTCATGGGGGGGAGGAAAAATCTGGAATAGAGTTTTTCTACTTCCAGAGTGAGTCTGGATTCGACGCCGAAATCCTCTTCCAGTTTTTTCCTAAAGAACTCATTTACCTCAAGTACCAGTTGTTCCCCTAATTTCCGGGGATCGGCAGAGCCGGATGAGGCATGATCATTTTTAAGTTCTACGAAAACAGAATCGGTGTCTCCGTAGATAACACGAAAGCCTTTATCACGGATATAGTCTGCAGTTGTTTTCAGAATCCACTGACCGGTGCCGGTTATTGCAGTGGGAAGATCAGGATGATAGAACCTGCAGCCCGGTGTCCCCATTACTCCGTAGTAGGAATTCATGAGGATCTTCACAGCCTGACTCAAGGGGGTATCTTTCGCTTTCTTCGCTCCGGCCCTGGTCTCCATGAGATGCCCCGTATGTTCCGGAAGAATGTGAGTATCTCTCGAAAATTTTATACCCGCAGGAGTATCAAATGACGGTTCAAGAGGAAATCTTTCTGCCGTTAACCGGGAGAGGGGATCAATCATAAAAGTTCTGATTATAGAAGGATAGAGACTTAAGAAATCCATTACCATTATATTTTCATAAAGGCCCGGATCGGAGGTAAAGACAAGTCCGCCGGCGGCATGTGCGCCTGTCCTGATATCCGCCACGTCGGGTGCGGCATATCCAGCCCGGTGAATCAGAGGAAGCATGAAGAAATCAAATGCCGCAACAGACTGATTAACTCTGTCCATACGCAGACCCGTAAGTCTGCTTCGTGTGGCCAGTTGTTCGATAAGTCCGGTTCTGACGAAAATTCTGCTTACAAGAACACAGTCCAGAATATTGTAGAGAGCCAGGGCCGGTTTGTCATTCTTAAACCTCTCTTCTATTTCGGCTATCTTCTCATCACTCTCTCCATGACCGGAGATGGCCTTCCCCTCGCCCAGAAGCTCTCTTGCCACAGTCTCCAGCCTGTAATCTTCAAAGGCATGGAATCCTCCCCTCAGATTAACAGGGCCGTCAATGACGAGGCGGCCGAAGGCATCCACAGAGAACAGGCCGCTTCTCTTCGCAATTATCCTGCCGGTCTGCCCCCTCCTGCCGATTGAAAAAGGAAGACCGTACTGCCTGCATTTATTTTCGATGAAAGTAAAATCAAAACCGATAACATTCCAGCCGATAATAATATCAGGATCTGAATCACCAATATATTTCAGTGTCCGCTTCAGGAGCTCTTTCTCGCCGGAGACGGAAATGTATGTAAAGGATTCACCTGAAGGCAGAGTCATCTCCTGCTGTTCAGAGGACATAGCCGGATCAAGCATAAATACAACGCGGCTCTCTCCGCCCCTGCCGGATAAATGAAAACCGCAGCAGTAAAGCGTTCCGTCCTGACCAGTTTCAATATCAAAGGAGGCGATTTTGAATAGGGGATTATACTCCGCCGGAGAAATTTTTTCAGGCCGGTACAGAGGGAAGGGAATGCCTTTATTTCGAATGCCGGAATTGAAGGACAGCCCGCGGAAAATAAAATGCTCCATGAGGAAACGCTCATCAGGCTGGACATCCGATTCGAGACAGCGGACTCCCCTCTCCCGGAGCCTCTTCGCCCCCTCGTAATATGCCGAACGGGAGTCAAAATAGAGACCGTCCAGTTCCTTCCCTTCAAAGTCGACGAGGCCTACAGGACGCCTGGTCATACCCCGAAGTTCGGGTATTTCAGCATCCCTCTCTACGAAAAAGACAAGCCTGTTGTTGGGAACCTCCACCTCAAAATATCCGTCATTGTCCAGACAGCAGAGAGTGAGGATGTTTACAGATTGTGAGCCTCTGCGGATGTCTGTTGAATATGCGTCGAGAATATAGCCTGTACGAATATTCATTTCAGAACTGCTGGTTAAGGCAGCATCTTTAGTTTCTGATTGAGAATGTGAATTCTGCATAATGTATTCTTAAAATGCTGATATTCAATGGCAATTATAATAACAGTCTCCTGAAATAAAAATTCAA
>CAYNFB010000381.1:0-3109 GCA_964396355.1 uncultured Leptospirales bacterium
GCTCGGCAATAATGAAAGAACAGACCTAGACGGGAAAACTCTCCCTGGAGTATGCGGACATCCTCAATCATCACATATGCTTATCACATTCCCTTCTTGAAGACACACTCCTCTTCGCCGCAATCGGAGTACCGGCTGCGTGGATAATATTCCCAAGAATCATACTGGCAATTGCCGAGGTATGGCTTCTGAGAATGAGAAGATTTATTCAGGGAAGTCTCTTTCCGCAAAAACCGAATTACAATCCGGAAATATCATGATGCGACATAGAATATCAGAATTTTTTTACACTTCTATTGCACCTGAGCTGTAAATTATATATAAACAGGACTTAATGATTCAGATTTGGATAAATAACCTCTCAGGAGAACCAGAATGGAATTTAATTTTAATATGCCCACTAACCTTTACTTCGGAAGAGACTGCATCAATGAGAACAGGCAGCTCTTCTCCTCCTACGGGAAGAAGGCTCTCATAGTCACAGGCAGAAAATCTGCAAAACTCAACGGATCACTGAAAGATGTGTGCTCTGCCCTTGATAGTGCAGACATTCCATACGCAGTCTTCGACAGAGTGGAGGCCAATCCATCGGTTGAGACGGTGAGAGAGGCTGCTTCAATGTCAAGAAAGGAGGAGGCCGACTTCATAATCGGCATAGGAGGAGGATCGCCCCTCGATGCGGCCAAGGCAATTGCAGTCCTTGCCGTCAATGATCTGGAGGACGATGAAATCTTTGCAACATCCTGGCCCGTGCGTCCTCTGCCGGTTGTGGCAGTTCCAACTACTGCCGGTACGGGAAGCGAAGCAACTCAATACTCCATATTGACCTATAATAAAATAGAGAATAAGAAGAGCATAGCTTCAGAGTTAATATTCCCCGTTGCATCATATCTGGACGGAAGATACACCGGAACTTTGAGCAGGACGACAACAATTAACACGGCAGTGGATGCGCTGTCACACTCAGTGGAAGGCTATCTGTCTCTCCGGGCAACTGAAATCATCAGGCCTCTGGCTCTTGAAAGCATTGCCATACTGGGAAATTCACTGAAGACTCTTCTTGCGGATAAACCGGTTTCAGACGACGAGAGAGATAATCTGCTCTATGCATCGATGCTTGCAGGGATGGTGATTGCTCACACCGGCACAACTGCAGTTCACGCCATGGGATATCCCCTTACCTACTTCAGAGATGTAGATCACGGCAGAGCCAACGGACTGCTGATGTACGGCTACCTGAAATTTCTCGAGAAGGATCCGAAAGTCGGCGAGATACTGTCTGCAATGAAGCTGAAGGATTTGGAAGAATTCAGAGATATGGCAGATACTCTCTTTGGAGAAAAGGAAAGGTTCACCGATGAGGAGATAGAGAAGTTTGTAGAGACTGCCATGACCGGTAAAAACATCGCAGGGACAGAGCCCCATCCGGACAGAGATGATGTGAGAAAGATATACAGAGACTCTTTCATGCAGCATTAAAAGCAAAAAAACTGTTATCAGGCACATTCTGCAATCCGATAATATTAATATCCGAAAGGATGAGGAGATATGATGGATTACAGAAACAGAACTTTCCAATACAGATGCAGATGCGGCAACACGGTAAATGTATTCATAGACTTCGGGATACCCCAGGAATACTACAGATGCAGGAAATGCGGCCGGACCATGAAGAGGGAGGAGCTCACGTAAACCTACTTAATCTTTATCAGCGCTGAACATTCCGGACATCTCACAGTCATTTCACTGACAATGGCGGCTCTGCGGTATGTATACTCATATCCGCAGCTGCAGGTTCCCTTTACGGTTATAAATTCAACCTTATCATTCAAACCAGGGAAATCAAATTCAAGCTGAATATCTCTGTTCACCAGGACTATCTCTCCTGTAAATATTGCCTAAATATATAGCGAGGATAATAGATTAACATAAACGGCTTTTCCAGTCATGCACTTTTATAAATTTTATTGTCACGACAGAAGAACAATACTGCAGGTAAAGTTTATTGTCCGAAATTTTCATCAATGGGGACGTAGAGGTAATCAAGAAGCATTCGCCTGTCTACAAGTTTCTCTCTTACTGCATCAACCACTTTCTTGTTCACAATGAGATTGTTCAGATACCGGTTTATATCATTCATGAGATCAACCTCAATAGGATGCTGATAGAATTTCATGGACAGCTTCTCTCCCTCCTTCTGATATCTGGCAAATACTATCACACCGGGCTTGAGAACATCCTTTGCTCCTATATTGGAAATCAAAGCCAGCTCATTTGTATTTAGTATACAGAAATCTCCCTTCTTATAAAAAGTCTGCGAGTTATTAAGCAGAGAGGCCATGGAATTGAGAAAATCTCCCACCATACTCCTCTCAAATTTCTGATCAATTAAGTTGACAATTAATTTCAGGGCCTCAGATGTACTGTAGGCCTGTCTGTAGGGCCGTGGTGAAGTCAGAGCATCGTAGGTGTCGCAGATGGAGACTATTTTGGGAGATGAGGGAAGAGATTCATAGGGCAGACCGTAGTAGCCTTCATCATCGTATCTTTCATGATGAAAAAGTATGGTCTGCAGCACGATGGGATCAATACCATCCAGATCTTTCAGAATATTATACCCCAGCTGAGGATGAAGTTTTATCTTTACAAGCTCATCGGAGCTGAGTTTACCCGGTTTGGACAGCAGACTCTTCTCTAACTTGATCTTCCCGAGATCACAGAGATAAGCGCCGAGAACTACGTGTTTTATCTCTCCTGCTGAATATTTGCGTCTCTTCTTCACAAGTAATGCAGTGAGCATGCCCACATTTATGGAATGGTAGTATAGATAATCATCAAAATTTTTCACATCCTTGAGCAGACGAATGGCTTTAAGCTCAGTACTGGACAGGTGTTCCAGTATTTCATCTATGAGCTCTGCACTCTTCTTATATGCCTCGGGTGAGAGTTTATCAAGATAATTCATCTCATCGAAGACTTCCTTTGTCTTACCAAGGGCTTTTGCTGCAAGATATTCAGGAATTATACCTGATTCATCATCAGGAAGAGAATAGTAAATCTTATTACCATACCTTTCTCTGATTGATTTTATTCTAAAAGATGTGAGAAT
>CAYNFB010000382.1:0-3087 GCA_964396355.1 uncultured Leptospirales bacterium
CTATGAACTGATTTCCAGCGAGAAAGAATGGGATCTGGAAGAGGTGAAGAGGCTCGAGGCCAGGGTTATTTCTCTGGATGAGGCGAGAGTCGTGTCGGCATACGTTCACAGAGGATGAGGGCGTATGAACTTTTTTACTCTTTGCCGGCCGGAGGGGGACTGTCCGCTGCCGGGCCTTTCTCGATTTTCATAAACCACTGGAAGTTCTGAGTGGCATTGCATTTAAGGATATTGAAGAAGTTGATGTCTCTGTAAAAATAGACTCCGCATCCCATCTGCAGCCCCTTCGGTGAAAGCAGGTTTGCTCTGTGACCTGATGAGTTCATCCACTGGTTCACAAGGGCATCGGCAAGTGAAAGATAGGTGTGATAGGGGATAATCTCCCCGTGAGGTGAATAGCTGAAACTGCCTGTGACTACGTCTTTGGGGTATACCGGCACTCCGGGCTTTAGTTTTATGCCGTGGGAGCCTGCAATATTTTCTGCAATCTTCGGATTCTTTATTCCCGCCAGTCTGGCCCTGTCTGACGGGGTTTTTCTCTTCGCATCGCTGCTGTTGTAATGGGAGAAGAACTTTTTAAGGGACATCTCCCGTGAGTGATTCCATGCAGCTGTTTCAAGTTCAGGGGAGTACTCAAGGGGTGTCCGGCCGTGCCTGACTCTGGTTTCATTTGAGACGAAGAAGACTGCGGCATTGATTAGAGGATAGTCAATATTTTCAGGATTAATTGTAGCGGAAAATATAGGATTCTTCCTGAAATTACTATGATCTGCTGCGTCATAATCTGAATATTTCCACGCCGCATTGAGGGAAGTGACTGATATAAGAAGAAGAGCCGTTGTCAGCAGCTTTAATTTAGTCCCCATAAATCCTCCATGTTTTCCTGATTAAAATAGTATAACATTGTATTTCAGTCAAGTGCTTACCCGTGGAATAGATGGTTTTAAGAGGCAGTCCAGATGCTCATTTTCTGGCCATGTACTTAATCTTTTCGGCTTTATCGAGTTTTTCAATGGAGTATCTCAGCATTGTCCTTGGCATTATCTTGTGAAAGCGGTCAAGAAATGTTCTCAGAACTTCAATGTCTTTCTTGCCTGTTTCACGGAGCATCCATCCAGATGCCTTGTGTATCAAATCGTGTTCATGGCCGATAAGCATTTCGCAGAGTTTTAATGTATCGACGAAGTCGCCATTTTTGATGAAGTGATAGGTACTGACCAGAGCGATTCTCTGCTTCCATAGATTGCCTGAGGCGGCCAGTTCGTATAGAATAGATCTGTCTCTGTTCTCCAGATAGTGACCGAGTATCTTATAGCATGAGAGATCCACCAGATCCCAGTTGTTTATTCTTTCTGTTTTGTTCAGATAGAATTCAGCTATTTCAGCGGCCGTCGATGGATTATTCTGGTATTGTTCGATCAGTATGAGAAGGGCGGTGAGTCTGTATTCATGTATGCTGTTTTCGAGAAGAGCTTCAATTTCATGGAGTGGAAGATCTGCATGTCTCCTGGCGATCTTCCGCTGATCGGGAACGGTTATTCCCAGAAATATATCACCCTCGCCGTATTGGCCTTTGCCGGTCCTGAAGAAACGCGACAGCTTCCGGGCTTTCGCCTCATCTGCAAGAGAGTTGAGTTCAATCTTTACAGACGAGGCAGTCTTCATTTATTCCCCGGCCATCTCATCTATGATTTCTTTTACGGGTTTAACTTCATTTATGAGTGCGCTGACCTGTCCGGCTCCTGCAGGAATCAGGTTGAAGTCGGCATCATTCCACGCCTTTGAGGCATTCTTAAGCTGAAATTCTTTTTTTATGTCAAAATCAGGTGAAGCCATGCGCTCTCTCAGCTCGGGTGTAATGATGGCTCTCATCATCATGTTGTCGACGGGAAGCAGCTCTGTTCCTCCGTCCTCACAGCTGACAACGAGTTCCTTCCACTTGTCGTGAATGGGGCTCTCTGCAGATACCATCAGTCTGGTCCCAAGCTGAACTCCCTGCGCTCCAAGAGCAAGGGCTGCCTTGTAGCCTCTTGAGTCTGCAATGCCTCCGGCTGCTACAATGGGAATTTTTACGTTATCTGCTATGAGAGGTACAATTACCATTGTGGATGATTCAGAACCTGTCGATCTCAGACCGCCGGCCTCGGAACCAGCAATGACTATGCCGTCTGCTCCGGCCTGTTCTGCACTTATGGCGTGTTTGAGAGAAAGCAGAACATGCAGTCCCTTCATTCCCTTCTCATGGAGGAGGGGGTATACTCTGCCGGGGAATCCCACAGAGGTTGTTACCGTTTTGACTCCTGCGTTAGCGAGAATATCAATTATTTTTTCATTGAGCGGATTTATTATCATTATATTTGCGCCGAAGGGCTTGTCTGTTTTTGATTTAACCTCATCGACCAGTCTTTTCCCCTCCTCCAGACCTCCGGAAAAGCCCAGGACAAGAATACCGTATCCTCCTGCTTCAATTACTGCGGCAATCAGCGAGGGACTGTTTATCGCACCACTGGGACACTGCATTATAGGATACTTGCTTCCCAGCATATTTAAAAGTTCTGACATGTTTAAAAACCTCCGGCATTTTTTTCTTGTTATGCAACAAATTTCATAGCAGTCAAGACTTTTTTACTATTTATTAAAATAACTCTCTATTAAGGGCATAAATGATTGACTTCTGAAATCTTCTTCGGTAAAGTATTAAAAACCGAAATGAATCAAAAACTATGCTTGATGATTATAATAATATTTTAAATATTTGTGACTATATTGATCACGTCATCGGTTCTGATAAGAATCTTTTCTGTGCTCGAATGAAAGCTGTTAAAAAGGAGCTCGAAAAATCTCTCAAATTAAATACAAAGAACTGCTGCAGAGAGGATCTGGAATTTCTCCTCAAGAGACTGTAATATGAACGATATCGAATTCCGCGTACTGAAAATGCTGGTTTTTATTGCGTCGTACGCTCTTGCTTCTTTTCTGTCTGTCAAAATACTGCGCCGCAGTTTCCCCAAAAGCAGGGCCTCTGATGTTGAGGTTATTGCAGTATCGGCATTCTTTGGAGCTGTAACCACCGGCATCATAACCTCT
>CAYNFB010000383.1:0-3078 GCA_964396355.1 uncultured Leptospirales bacterium
CTTCGCCCACCTGCCGGTGATCCCGCCCCACTTCGCGGTCAAGCCGATCGAGAAGTCAGTCAGGCGGATGTGGAAAAAATAAATTCTCTTGAGAAGGAGCTCGGTACAACTTTGCTGGCATTTTCCTGTCACGATACAAAAGCCGCCGATATCGAGGAAGATAAAATTAAAAAGATACAGGAGCTTGAGAAGGCCATGGGAGTAAATCTCGTAGCTGTATAGCCTTCAGAGTCTTTATCAGACATAGAATGAGTCAGGCCGGGCCTTCTCAAAAGAGGAGGCCTGGTCAGTTATTTTCTTCATTATTCAGATCTATATATTTCAGCAGTTCGTTAAAGGGCAGGGGCCTGCTGTAGTAGAAGCCCTGTATCATGCAGTTCTCCTCATCGTCGAAAAATAAAAACTGCTCTTCGGTTTCTACTCCTTCAGCTATGACTTTAAAGTTCAGTCCTTTGGCAAGTGCCATTATGGTTCTTGCAATTGAGTTGCTGTCGCCGTCACCGGGGATATCAACTATGAATGATCTGTCTATTTTCAGGTTGTCCAGTGGAAACTTCTTCAAATAGCTTAGCGAAGAGTATCCTGTTCCGAAATCATCTATGGAAAACCTTATCCCCTTTGCCCGGAGTTCCTTCATTGTGCTTATCGAATACTCTATGTTTTCCATGAGGCTGTTCTCTGTAAGTTCAATAATCAGTCTCTCCGGATTGACATTGTACAATTTGATATAACTGCATAAGGGCTCTACTACTCTTTTCTGTACAAATTGATGTGATGTTACGTTGATTGATATGTAGAGGTCGCTGCAGCCGATTTTTTCAAGTTCATGCAGTTTACTGCATGCTTCCTTCATTACCCATTCATTTATCTGGACAATCAGTCCCGTCTCCTCCGCTACGGGGATGAATGTTGATGGAGGTATTATACCCAGATCAGGGTGATTCCATCTGATCAGGGCCTCCATGCCGTTTATTTTCTTTGATTGAATGATGGGCTGAAAGTAAAGTTCAAACTGATTGAATTCGAAGGCTCTCCTTAAACTAAGTTCAAGTTTCATTTTTATATCTATATTCATGTTCATATCTTCGGAGAAGAACCTGTAGGTGTTGCCGCCTGCTGTCTTTGAGTGATTCATGGCAATGTCTGAATTTCTGAATAATACTGAAGCTTCATCTCCATCTTCAGGGTATATACTGATGCCCATGCTCGGTGTAATGTAGAGTTCATTTTCTTCTATTTCAAATGGTATTGAAAAGGATTCTGTAATGCGGGTGCAGATTTTTACTACGTCATTTATATCTGTGAAATTAAACAGTACCAGTGCAAACTCATCGCCGTTTATTCTTGATGCAGTATCTCCATCTCTGATGCATGCGGTGAGCCTCCTGGCCGACTCCTTAAGGAGTAGATCTCCGACAAAGTGTCCCAGGCTGTCATTTATGATTTTGAATCTGTCGAGATCAACGAAGATAACAGCACTCCGGGTTTTCTCTCTGTTGGATCGGCTTATTGCCTGTTCCAGACGGTCAAGAAACAGTTCTCTGTTGGGAAGTCCTGTAAGAGGATCGTGATAGGATTTGTATTTTATTGTTTCCTCTGAGAGTTTTCTTTCTGATATGTCTTTAAATACTGAAATATAGTTCTTTATATTACCATCGCTGTCCTTTATCACATTTATGGCAAGCCACTCAGGGTAGGTATCCCTGTTTTTCCTGCGGTTCCAGATTTCTCCTTCCCAGCTCCCTTTCTCATTAAGGGAATCCCACATTTCTTTATAGAATTCAGGATCGTGCCTGTCTGATTTGAGGAGTCTGGGGTTTTTCCCCATAACCTCCTTCTTCTCATACCCTGTAATTTGTGTGAAAGCCGGATTGACCGTTATTATATTGCCTTCGGGATCTGTTACTGCTATTCCTTCAATGGTTGACTCAAAGATTTTCACGGCTATGCTGAGTTCTTCTTTAAGCTTTTCTCTCTCGGAAATGTCTTCTGTATGGATTATTACAATATCAGGAGGGATGTGCGAGTAGCTCCATATATAGGAATGAGTATTGCCCGTTGTTATCATTGTATAGAGCTCTTCAGTTATGATTTCTGTCTTCTCTCTGAAGCATTTTTCCATGTTTTTTTGAATCTGGGGCTGAGAGGAGAAGAGATTCGATGCTCTGGAGCCGATTTTATCTTTTATTTTACCGAATGTTATCTCATATGCCGCATCATTGCAGCTTTTCAGAATAAAGTCATTTCCCTCTCTTACCCACGTGTATGAGGGCTGAGGTTTTTTCATAAAGTGGTTATGATATGCCGCTTCGATCATTTCTGATTTTTTTTCTTTTTCTTTCTGTTCGGATAAATCTTCTATTCGGGCAAGGGTGTATTCCAGTCCTTTAAAGTTTATATAGCTTGCACTGACTTTAATTGGTATTGTTTTCCCGTCTTTCCTGGTGTACTCTTTTTCAAAACGGATGTATTTTTCATCGTGGAGATAGTCCCATCCGCCGGGCAAAGAAGGGATTATTCCGCTGCTGTCTGCTTCAGCGGGAGGAGATGAAAGGAGCTCTTCCTTGCTGAAGCCCAGAATAGCGCATGCACTGTCATTTATGTAGATAAGTCTGTTTTTCGGTGTTGCCCAGTATACTGCCTCACGGATATTGTCTACTGTGAATTCCAGCAGTTCAAACATATTTTCTGAATATTCACTGACGGGCTGCATTATTTTTTTTAAACCGGCAGCCATTTCTTCCTTTTTCCCGTTAACGGGATCGTTGAATTTCTTATCGTCAGATCCTGACATATTTTTTTGCACCCTTTATATATTCTTTTTGTAAGGTAAGCGGATCATGCTTTAAAGTCAAGTTTATAAATATGTTAATATCACAATGAAATCTCTTTATCTAAATGTTGATATTCTCTTTATTCCTGTTTATTATATATAAGACACATAATAAACAGGAGGTCTCTATGAAAAAGATATTTGTCGTGGGCACCTGCGATACGAAGTACGAAGATCTTTCTTATGTGAAATCAATAATTCATTCAAACGGTCTGGATGCTGTAATTGTGGATGTGGGTTCCGGG
>CAYNFB010000384.1:0-2335 GCA_964396355.1 uncultured Leptospirales bacterium
TCCACTATAGAGAATGAAAGAGATGAAAGAAATAACACTTGATGATGTAAATCAAATAATTGATACACTGCCTGAGAACAGAGCGGATCACTTTAAATATCTCTTTGACCAGATTGAATCTGAACAGCCTGAAATTTTTGATTTTCTGCACAGTGATCCTGAACTTAATGAAGAGGAACTCGACCTGCTCCTTACAGTTTCAATGATCGGATGGTATATTGTAAAGCAGATACTCAACTGTACCGAAGAGGTAAGTGAAGATTTTATGTATGAACAGTATTATAGAAATTATGCCTCATATCAGAATGAAATTTACGAAAGTAAAAAGAATAACAGTGAAATTCATGACATTCTATCTCACCCTAACAATCAGCCTTTTCTCATGGGATATATCGTATACCTGATTACTAAAACAATGGATAAACCAGACAGCGGTATAAGGGAAAGCATGATCCCCTCTATTACAGTAAACTGCAAAACAGTAATAGACTGCCTCGTCCTTGATGAGGATGAGGAGCTCGCCGAAATATGCGACAGTGAATACTCGGATAAGAGTTTAACCGCAGTGAGGGATACCGTAAAGAAGTACAGCAGTGAATTTCAGAAAACAGCATCATATATGAAGCTCACTCCTGATGAGAAGGATGAAACCGATTTCATGATTGTCACATTCGGCGAGATGATGTACCGGTTTTTTCTGCTGACACCTGCACACTGGAACGGCCGGCGTATTGTTGAGTGCCTTACAAAGATAATGCCTGCAAAGGTAATGGCCGGCGACATATATTTTCAGGCCGTTGAGCCCGTCATGACCGCATTTCTGATTTTTTGCGGAGAAAAGGGCTATGTGCCGGAAGGACAGACCATGGCATTCCGGCTTCGGGATATTACAGAAGATATAATGAAGGAAGCGGGTAATTCAGAAAATTGGGGGGAGGGGAAAGTTCTCCTTAAGGAGGCCGAGAAGCAGGGCTATGACCTCTCCAAAAAAGAGGATATCGATGCCTTTATGAGACAGCAAACCGGAAAGAAGGGAAGTCCAAATCTTCATCCGGTAGAGAATATAGATAAAAAAACCGGCAGAAATGATCCCTGCCCATGCGGCAGCGGGAAGAAGTTCAAGAAATGCTGCGGAGCGAATTAGGATGTTTCTCTTTTTTATCAGCAATTGTGGTTAATGGTCGTCGAAACCATAGTTATGGCAAGCGGCTGCTGCAGAATATATATAATCATATAAACAAATGAGGAAGATTAAATGAAATTAAAAAAACTATTTGTTTTTGCAATAGCACTGCTCATCACAGGCTGCGGAACAACAAAGAATCTGAAGATAGGCCTTGAAAAAAGCAGTCTTCAGGGAAAAATAAAACAGATGAAAGTATCAGTATATAATGCAGAGAACCTCTTCGGAGAAATCAAGAAAAACGGCCTTAAATATATGACAGTGGTTAAGCTGGACAGAGAGGGGCTGATTACAGAAGAGAAGAAGTACAGAGAAAACGGCAGGCTGCATTCTTACAAAAAATATGAATTTGATGCACATGGCAATGCTCTAAGGATAACCGAACTTGGTACAACAGGAAATCTGCGTTCATCAAAAATATATAAGTATAATGACCATGGTAATGTAATGGGTGAGAACAGCTATTCGGTGAAGAAGAGGTTTCTCTTTGGAAAGTATAAAAGACATGACTATATATCTAAATACAGCTATATAAAAACAGACCGCGGGCTTATGGTGAGGGAGGAGTTAGATCCATGTCCGGACGGAATATGCGGCAAAACGACCAATGTGTATCAGTACAATCATGACGGTAAACTGATAGAGAAAAAATATGAAGGAAATCAGTATAATGACTGTTCGTTCTTTCATGTAACGGTAAAGTATGATGATCATGGAAATATTATCATGGAGAAAGTCGTGGCCGATGATAAAAAGAACCAAAAGAAATTAAACAGCTCCTCAGCCGGGAGTCTGAATGCAGTATATAAATACAAATATGATGAAGAGGGCAACTGGAAACGCCGGCTGACAATGAAAAACGGGAAACCCTATACAATCATAGAAAGAGAAATAACATACTATTAAGAGGATTGATTCAGTTCTGCGTGTTTGTGAAACACGGTATAATAAGGAGGTATTATGAAGAATTATTTATTTGCAGCTTTAATAATATTCACGGCAGTCAGCGCCTTCGGTGAAACAGGTAACCGAGGATTCGATAAGGAATCAGAACTTGTGACCTTTTCTGAGGAAATTATTTCACTCATCGTAAAGGATAATGCAGGCGCAGCATGTGATAAACTGAAACCCTTCTGACCAACCCCTGAAACC
>CAYNFB010000384.1:2345-3042 GCA_964396355.1 uncultured Leptospirales bacterium
CGACGGTAATATCCGGCAGGCTTTACCCGAACTTGGAATTAATCATTTTACACTTAGAACGCCATCGAACCCGGTCACTGCTGATGATTTAGCTTCACATGATATCCTTACGCAGCATGTGATAAGCTGAAACCCTTCTGGCCAATCCCTGAAACCGAAATCGATAATATTAAAACCCAGACTATCAAACAGCTGAACATGGTAAAACCAAGATTCGGTAAAACGCTTTCATACTTTTTTTTCGATCAGAAAAACGTGAAGGACACTTTTGTAAAGCTGACCTATGTGATAAAGTACGAGAATCACGTGACCAGGTGGATCTTCATATATTACAGGGCTGACAATATGTGGCAGCTTAACAACTTTAAATGGGATGATAAAATCGGAGAACTGGTAAAGTAGGAGTTTCTTCCTCTTTGAAAT
Source organism: uncultured Leptospirales bacterium (assembly GCA_964396355.1). Classification (GTDB taxonomy): domain Bacteria; phylum Spirochaetota; class UBA4802; order UBA4802; family UBA5550; genus CAYNFB01. The sequence continues at coordinate 2,769 of CAYNFB010000384.1, forward strand.
TTGGGAGAGGAAGAAACTTCAGATAAATTTTCCGGAACCACCGTGCTCTTCGACACACGTTTTACTGCGTTTAACGCATCTGAAATACGGACTTGCTCTATAACCATAACGCTGATTGAGCGGAGCCGAAACCATAGCGTCGGTCTCTCTGAAAGCTGAATCCCGGAAATTATCTTTATCCGCTGAGGTATGGTGCTGCTGACCGATTTATTATTGACATTCTTAATTAATCTTATATTATTAATTCAATAATTGAAAAAGGAGATATAATATG
>CAYNFB010000385.1:0-3006 GCA_964396355.1 uncultured Leptospirales bacterium
AGTCCAAGCAAGTCGTTGTCAGTATCGATGGATTTGAAAACATCCCTGAATGTTTGATATCTACAGCAGACCCCGGGGTGATGTGGCAGATTTTACATCATTCAAGCCCATGGTCTATGATATGAACGGGCGTAGTGCTGAAATTATTGTTCCATATGTAATCGAATCAAAGAGCAGAGACGAGGTCTTCTCCTGGATGAAGAGCCGTAAGATAGTCCTTGCTCCCGGCGAGACATTTATTCATGAACAGAATCTCAGTAAAATTTATAATATAGAAAAGGACAGGAAATACAGACTTAAGCTTCACTTCCTGCCCGACGCGGGTGATGAAAATATACCAGCAATAGTCAGCAGCAATGAACTGGTTTTTTCTGTTGCAGGTGAACCCAGATACAGAGAAGATGATAAAGCAGCCAATGGTGAAGAAATAATTCTCCAGCCCTCAGAGGTGGTTCTTCTCGTCCTCAGTGCTGAGAGAGAGAGGAACTGGGACAGAGCTCTGAAATACATTGATTTATCGAAATTTATTCATGTTTATCCTAAATATTCCAAAGATTATCGCCTTGCGGATGATTATGATAAAAAAAGAATTGAAAGTGATTTTACCAGATATTTAAAATCAGGCAGAAGAGATTCTCTTGTTGATTTTAAAATTCTTGGTGAAAATATTGAAGAGTCCGGACTGGTTGCATACGTAGAAGTTTCAGCAGAAAGAAAGAGTGCAATCAGACCCGACAGGTACAGATATAGATACAGGCTGGAAAGAAAGAATAATAAGAGCAGGATCTGGCTGATTTCAGGTCTCGAAGCAAGCGTAACTAAGGGAAGAATAAAATGACAGAAATATTATCACAGGACGAGATTGATGCTCTGTTGACCGCCATTTCAACCGGCGAGGTTGACACCACTGACTATTCGGCGGCCAAGGAGCAGAAGAAAGTAAAGATATACGATTTCAGGAGACCTGATAAGTTCTCCAAGGATCACATTCGTACTCTACAGATGATGCATGAAACTTTTGCACGACTCACTACTACTGCACTTTCTGCACAGCTTCGTGCTCTCGTTGGAGTTCACGTAGCCTCTGTTGATCAGCTTACGTATGAAGAATTTATAAGATCGATACCTAATCCCACTACGCTTGCTGTAATTAACATGGATCCTCTAAAGGGATCAGCTGTTCTTGAAATCGACCCGTCAATCACCTTTACAATCATAGACAAGCTCTTTGGGGGTCTCGGAGAAGCTACTAAGATAAGCCGGGAGTTAACGGATATTGAGCTCTCTGTTATGGAGGGTATAATCGTAAGAATTCTTGGGAACCTGAGAGAAGCCTGGTCAAATGTTATTGATCTGCGGCCAAGGCTGGGTAATATTGAAACAAATCCTCAGTTTGCTCAAATTGTACCTCCCAATGACATGGTTGTTCTCATAACTCTGGAGACGAAAGTAGGCGAGGTTGAAGGAATGACTAACCTCTGTATACCCTACATCTCCATTGAGCCTATAATATCTAAGCTCTCAGCTCAGTATATGTATTCCAGTATAAGGAAGGGGGCAACGGATGAAAATCTCTCTATTATTCAGAACAGGCTTGAAAATGTAAATCTTCCCGTTATTGCAGAGATCGGAAGTGTTGATATAACTGTTCAGGATGTTCTTGATTTGAGGATAGGCGATGTACTGAAGCTGCCTGAAACTAAAGTCGGTGATGATATGATGCTTACGATCGGAGGCAGGAAGAAATACAAATGTACTCCCGGACTCGTCTCCAACAGACTTGCAGTAAAACTCGGCGAAAGAATAGATGATGTACCTGATGAACTGCTTACTTCAAGCAGAAGTGATGATGAGTTCTAGCATTTACCGGCAAAGCATATAAAATATAGATAAAAAAACCGCTCATTATTGAGCGGTTTTTTTATCTATATTTTAGGTCTTGCTACCTTGTTATTCTATTCAGGTACGGCATGGGATTTACATATTCAGTTCCAATTTTGATCTGATAGTAGCAGATGTACTGAGTTGTTTTACCTGTACGCCCTACATAGCCTATGACTTCACTTTTAGAAACTTCCTGTCCCTTCTCTACGGATACTCTCTGGCAGTGACTGTAGGATGTTACAAAGCCGTATTTATGTTTGATGGATACGGTAAGTCCAAGTGTGGAATCCCATTTTATTTCTATTATCTTTCCGGGTGCAGTGGAGCGTATTTCAGTTCCGGGAAAGGCTTCCACATCTATTCCATTGTGAAATTCAGTAGCAAAGGAGTAGGGTGAATTTCTATATCCGAATCTGGATACTACATATCCCTCTACAGGCCAGATTGAAGGAGTATTCTCTATTATTTTCTTTCTATATTTTAGAAAGCTCTTTATCTTTGTTACTACGTCTTTGGTCGTTTCCAGCTCCTGTTTTACTTCCTGAATATTCAGGAGTTCAATTGAAGGGGCATCCAGATTAGCATGCTCTATCTCAGGGTTAGGGTTGTGATTTCCTCCGCCCTTTGCCCAGAGTGTATCTATTTTGCTGTTTGGTGTGAGAGAATAGAGATAGGTTATTTCAGGCTTGAATTTCTGGAAGATGTCATAGAGACGGTTTATCTCTTTTTTGAAATGTTTAACCTGTACTTTTGAATCTGCTCCATCCCTCTTGAGTATAGAAACTTCTTTTACCGTGGATGAGTGATTGACAATAAGCACAGAAGTTACTGTTACCGTTATTATTATAAAACTTATTATTGCTGATATTGTGAATATGGAAATATGAAAATTAACAATTCTTTTCTCAGAATGAGGAATGAACATGACAGTCAGGCGCTCACGACCTTTCGCCAGAAAGGCGGCCCAGCTTGATTTTATTTTTTCTTTGAAACCGTCAAAATGATCAATAAAAAACTGCTTTATATTCTGCTGAAGATCATTCAGGTTTGATTCTTTGAAAGGATTAACTGCCATAAGTATTATTTCTTACCATTGACTAAAATATTTAAAATTATTGTTAA
>CAYNFB010000386.1:0-3002 GCA_964396355.1 uncultured Leptospirales bacterium
GTGGCCGGATACGACGTACAGACCAGAGGAGTAGACTCATCAGACGTAGAGGAAGACCTTAAAGAGGTTGCGGCAAAACTGGCATCATCAAGAGACTGCACAGTCGTTATAACAGGAAAGCAGGATATAATAGCTGATAAAGACAATATATTCACTGTAGATAACGGTCACGATATAATGTCAAAGGTCGTGGGAACAGGATGTATGGCCGCATCTGTAATCGGAACCTTTGCCGGAGCCAATCCTGAAAATTATGCCTCAGCGGCAGCTGCTGGTCTGTGCTGTTTTGAGATTGCAGCAGAAATTGCCGAAAAAAAATCAGGCGGCCCGGGAACTTTCATGATGCATCTGCTGGACAGCATTTCACAATTAACAGAAGAAGATATCACAAAGATGGAGAGAGTTAGTCGATGAAGGGATACTATTTTATCTCAGACTCCTCTCTGAGCGCAGCAGGAATAATGAGTGATGTAAAATCAGCAATTAATGCAGGCGCCCGTCTTATACAATACAGGGAAAAGAATACTGAAACCTCCGTGATGTATGAACGAGCCGGCACAATTATGACCATGTGCCGGAATACAGGATCGAAACTGATTATCAATGACCGTATCGACATTGCCATGGCTGTAAATGCTCACGGAGTGCACATCGGTCAGAGCGACATGCCCTATGAAGCTGCCCGGAGACTTCTTGGAGATGATAAAATAATCGGAGTAACAGTGCATAACTCCGATGAAGCTCTTGAAGCAGAAAAACTGGGTGCGGACTACCTGGGGGTTAGCCCGATTTTTGCTACAGGCACAAAAAATGATGCAGGAGCCCCCTGCGGACTCACTGTATTAGAGGAAATACGAAGCCGATGCAGTATCCCCATTGCTGCAATTGGAGGCATCGCATTAGACAATGTTGATGAAGTGATTAAAGCCGGCGCAGACATGCTATGCATGATATCCGCAGTAATAACAGCCGATGATGTAACAGCTGAAATACTGCGGATTCAGAACAAATTCGGCATATAACTTCATTTTATTTTTCAATACCTATGATGCGGCATTTGCGGATAATATAGAGAAAACCCCCATCGGGATATGAGGCCATTTTATTCTCAGGAATATATCTTCTCTTCAGTGGAGACAACTGCTGCTCTTACTATTACAGCTCCGATTTTATCGGGATCTCCGACCTTCTCAATAAATTCATCTTTAGAAAAAATCCATTTAACATAACTGCTTTTTCTTCTGTCTGAGCCGGGGCTGTAGACAACGGTATTGTCTTCCGTTGACAGATATTTAGGGTTGATAGTTACTGACTGGACAGAAGATACAGAACTCTTTTTTACAAAATCACCTTCCGCTCCTCCATCAGAACATCCTGTTATACTGATTATTATTGCAGATAACACTATAAATACATACTTCATCACAACCTCCTGTAAATATCTTATATCAGTTTTTTGCAAAGAGCCAGTTAAAGAAGAAAAAGGAGTCCTTCTTTACGTGATAGGTAATGCTGCGCTCACTGCTGTCTGCTTTAAAAACAGACGATGAGTCCTTCTCCACATCGGCGTAGTCAGCATATTTAATATCTCTGTCTGAAAATGTAATTTTTACAAGCTGTCCGTCATTTAAGAACTGATATTCAAAAAATTTATTTGATGTCTTTTCTGTAAAAATCTTCGAGTTAACAACCATTATCCCGTTTGAAAGAAAAAGCATGGCAGATGGTTCCATCTCTCCGCCGGGATATCTGTAAATACTGGAAATTTCAAGAGAGGGCGATTCAAATTTCTTCATAAAATCTGCAGTAAAATTTTTCTTCTGCCTGACAAGAGTTTTCTTTATCTCATCGAGAACTGACTGAATATTGCCGGCCGATGAACCGTCAACCCAGCCTTTTTCACCGTTCCATTCAGTCCTGTACCACTTGATGCCCTCTTTGCCGGGCTTTGCTTTTCCCGCAGAACTCTCAGCAAGTACAATTTTCTCTGCAAATGGAATCACCGAAATTCTTTTACTCTTTCCATCCGGAGCCGATCTCATTACAGCACCCTGAGTACTGCTGCTGTAGGCATCTCTGGGCAGAACCTCAGTGTTCTTTTTGCCGCATGAAACTGTGAATATCAGCAGCGCTGCCAGTATAAAAACAATCCGTTGACTCATAATAAAATTACCTCACAATTTCTCTTATTTCGCCTATACTGCTTTCGGCCCCGTAATCAGAGGCGCTCTTGCCGTCATTATCCTTTATATCAGCCATTGCCCCCCGTGCAGTAAGAACAGGCACCAAATCTGCAACTTTTTTGAAATTCTTCTGGTTTGCCTCTTTCATTATATGCGACAGAGCAGTTCTCCCGAATCTGTCTCTGGCATTGATATCGGCACCGCCCTTAATAAGATAATCAATAAGCTTTATTACGGCACTCTTTTCTTTGGCAGAGGTCCTGTAGTCACCGGTGTAGGTCATTACTGTTTTCTTCAGCGGCGTATTACCGCTCTTGTCCGGTCCGTCTATATTCGCCCCCCCCTTGATGAGAGCCTCTATTACTATCATATTCTTCTGCATGCATGCCATGGAGAGAGGAGTTCTGCCGTATTTATCAGTTAAATCAGCATTGGAGCCATTGGAAGTGAGTTCCTTTATAAGCTTCGCAGCCTGGGTTGATTTACTCCTGTCTTTGCTTCCCCTGTAAGGAGTCTTAGACAACGCCATGATAAGAGTCTCCTTTTTCTTATTGAGAATATTGGTGTCTGCTCCCTTTTTCAGGAAGAGAGTCACAATAGTGAATTTATTCCCCGCTGCGGCTTCATGAAGGAGAGGCGATCCCGATCCGTTCTTATTATTAATATCCGCCCCGGCATCGACCATGTATTTTGCGCTGTAATAAGCTCCATTCCCTCTGGCCTTGATGCATTTAAAAAGAGCAGTATCGCCTGACTTGTCTTTTATATTCAGATCAGGAGAACCCTTGAGAAGATACTTAACCGAATTACTGTACCCCT
>CAYNFB010000387.1:0-570 GCA_964396355.1 uncultured Leptospirales bacterium
TGAAGGGTAATTTTAAATATTGTTCTACAGTTAAAAGTAATTCTTCTGAGTCGACATAATCTCATCACTCACCCCACTCCCCAAACAATACCTGACAGAAATAATTCACCTGCAACATAAAAAGAGTCCTGCCTCAAACCAGTCAGCCTCCCTCCTCTCCCCTTCAATTCATCCAAAACCGGGAGAGGTCCACTTCAACCGACACAACACCGGCAATGCTCACGAAAAACGCTATATTAATAAAAAAAAACACTCGGAACCTCAGCAAAAATCAAATTCAATGGAGATTCATAAAAAAAATGTACATAACCTCCTAAAAAAAGCCGTGCAGTCACACTGCACGGCCAAAACAACTAATCTTCATCAAAGATTCGCCTTAAAAAATCACATGCCCCGCCGTTGAAAGAAAACCACGGGGGGCATTGATCTACCCCGCCGCAGTCTCTGCACCTGCAGAAACCGAAACAGTCACAGCCTCATCATATGCAGCATCGGTAACAACGGCATATACGTGATAGGTCTCACCGCTCTCAAGGCCGGTGATCACGTGAGGTGATGACGGAGCCGCTC
>CAYNFB010000387.1:620-2971 GCA_964396355.1 uncultured Leptospirales bacterium
TTTTTCTCACAAAAATCGCCACGTGACTGTCTCCCTCAGGTGCATCGAATGAACAGCTTATCTCCCCGGCACTGCCTCCCGGTTCTGCAGCAAACCCTTCAAGAGGCAGCTCTCCAAACTCTTTGGTAAGCACCAGAGGCTGGCCTTCGCGCCTGTTTGAGATATTTTCTCCGATAAAAGCATTTATGCCAAGAAGCTTCTCCCCTTCCACAAATACCTCCCAGGAATTCTGAACAGCCCCACTCAGGCATTTCCAGTCATAGGCCAGAGTGGAGAAGGCATTGCGCACCTCCTGCTGTTTCTCGGAAACATTCTCATTCTTCTTATAATGCTTAACATAAGTATCGCCCTTCCACTGAAAAACTACTGCATCCTCCATTCTCCCGCTGACATCCTTGAAATACGATGGTAAATTTACTTTTGCCATTACCGGCCTCCTTAATTTTTTTTCGAATTACTGTTAATACGGATGCCGGAAGGCAAAATTAAAAAAAATTTGTTTTTTTTTGACTTTTTTTGAATTTTTTTTCTACCAAAGGGCAAGGAGCGGCAAGGAGCAGGCCCGGCCGGAAAAGGGTTTTTTCAGGAAAACAGAAGAGTGAACATGAGACATAGATGATAATTTGGCATGAAATTTGCTGATACGAAATGGAAGGGGAATCTATGTTGACATAAATCATCGATGAATCAATCTTATACAACTATCCGGAATAATGCCGTAAAAAAGTCCATGCATCAGACGAATCACCAGCCACTCACAACTAACCCCTAAACAACCACCCGGTTCCTGCCAAGCTTCTTGGCTCTGTATAAATTGCTGTCTGCCCTGGAGATAATGTCCTCAAGAGTTTCAGCACTGTCCATTATTTCTGCAACTCCGCAGCTGATTGTTATACTCTCTGCAGGGGAGAAGTCATTTGACGCGATTAAATCTCTTAAATTTTCGGCTATGACAGCAGCACCATTTGCTGAAGTTTCAGGCAGCAGAATAATGAACTCCTCCCCTCCATACCTTCCGAAAAAATCTGTACTCCTGATATTGTCATTTATAATAGCTGAAGAAAGTACAAGCACCCGGTCACCGGCAGAATGGCCGTAGGTATCATTGACCACTTTGAAATGATCAAGATCAATCATGACAACAGAGAATGACTTTTTATACCGCTTATATCTTTCATACTCTGCATTCATAATCTTAAAAATCATACCCCGGTTGAACGCGCCTGTTAAGGAATCCCGTGCAGCCATTTTCAAAATTTTATTCTGTGATAATTTATAATAGAAGGCGAAGATTATGAGAAAAACCATAAGAGTGATAAAAGCTGTAAAAACGAAGAAGAAATTTCTGTCCTGGCTGCGCAGCCTTTCATTGTCAGATATGGTATAGACAAAGGCAGCATTCTCTCCGGAAATATTTTTTATAGGTATAAAGGTAATAATCGAAGGACCATTGTTTAATAAGACTTCAAAGCACCGGGCCATACCCTGCCCGCCAGGGCTGTTAAGAAAATCTGCTGTCTGCTGAAGATTTTTCACATCCGATGCTTTTAAAACATCGCCCCCCCTGGAAACAGCTTTATCAATCATATAATTTTCATTAACCGGCCAGGGATCATAATTGCCGAGTTCCGCCGCAAAAACCTTTCCCTCTACCAGATCTCTGCGGATTATGAGCTGGCCTCTTTTATTAAACTTTTTTCTGAGCTGATCAAGCACCGTTCTCATGGAAATGCTTATTTCAACAGAACCGATATGCTCTTTTGCATAGGACAGGGGATAAACAAATCTGTAGCCGTTGAAAATCCGGCCTTCCTCAAAACCTGCTGCAGATTTTCTTTTACGATTAACCAGTTCTACCGAATATCTTATCCCTGTAAGATCATCTCCATATTTCCCGGGTCTGTGAAACCGGAGAAAACTTTTGTTATCTTTTTCATGGAAGTGAAGCTGCCTGAAATTATACTGAAGAACCTCTTGATACAGGACATTCAGTTTATTAAAGAGTTTCTTTCTATACAGGTCTTTCTGTTTCAGATTTCGGGATTTAACAGCAGAGGCAAAAATTTTCTTAACACTGTCTTTATTGATATGAAGATCATAGATCATATTCGACATATCCGAATAGACCCCCAGAATGACGACAATCTCATCACTGAGCTCGTTTATATAACCGTTCTTTATAATTTCCCTGTTATGGTTGTGATAGACGAAGAGGGCGGCATTAGCCGTAATAACAACTGCAATAAAGAATAATATTGCAATAAACCGAAAATCAAATCTGCTGGTATTTAGTTTCATTTTTTGGCTCTTCAGGTTATAGTGTGGGAACTGGCATTATGTCCAGTCCTCCC
>CAYNFB010000388.1:0-2925 GCA_964396355.1 uncultured Leptospirales bacterium
AATTACCAAATCAAAGTCATCCGGAGTTTTCTCAAATATCTCCAGGCCATGCTGTCCGTTTATTCCCGGAGTAACCTCATATCCGAGATCTTCGAGTATGGCAGCCCCTGTAATCCGTATGTCCTCCTCATCATCTATTAACAAGATATGCCCTGTTCCTGTGATTAAAGAGTTATCCATAGATGAGATATTCTCTGTTTCTTTATCGGATAAAGGGAGAAGGATATGGAAGCTCGTGCCTGTTCCTGGTTCACTATAGACTGTAATCTCCCCATTGTTGGCAAGAACTGTCCCATAGACAGCGGAAAGGCCGAGACCGGTTCCAGCAGAATTATTTTTTGTAGTAAAGAAGGGATCGAATATTCTGCTTAGATTATCCGGACTAATTCCGCAGCCTGTATCGCGAATTTCGATATCCACATAAGCCCCTGGGTCAATATTGAACTGACTTGCCTGGCAATAATGGTTATCAATCATAATCAGGCTGGTAGAAATATCAAGAAAACCGCCATCCGGCATAGCTTGAACAGCATTGAGGGCAATATTAAGGAAGGCATTCTGCATTTGAGAAGAATCACCATCTACACAACTAGGCGTTGCGTTAAGATTTAGGTTAAATTGGATGCGCGGGTCACTTGTAAATTTTACAAGGTCAAGTGCATCAGTAATCACTTGATGGACGTCGAATGTTTTAAAATTGGTGATCCGTTTCCGGGCAAAGGTTAAAAGTTTCCCGGTAAGTTCAGCAGCGCGTTTAGCTGAGTTGAGTATCATTACTACATATTTTCCGTACTCGGAATTATCGGGAATATTTTTGTGCAGCAGTTCTGCGCTACCCATGATACCGGCCAGTATATTGTTGAAATCATGAGCAACTCCACCAGCCAGTTGCCCTATGGCCTGTAGTTTTTGCGATTGATTAAGCTGTTCCTGCAGTGCATATTCCTCTGTTACATCACGAAAAACAAGAACAACACCACGTATCTCATTATAGTTATCGCGTATTGGCGCACCTGAGTCGGCAATTTGATACTCTTTCCCGTCTCGTGAAATCAATACCGTATGATTAGCAAGGCCGACGATTTCGCCGCTTTTAAGAACAAGCCCAACCGGATCAACGGCAGGTTGCCGTGTATAGGCATGAACAATTTTAAAAATTTCACAAAGGGGTAATCCCATGGCCTCCGGGAAAGACCACCCGGTCAGCTCTTCAGCAACAGGGTTCATATTTTTTACCCTGCCGTCAATATCGGTCACAATCACTGCATCACCAATTGATGACAGAGTTATACGTAAATCCTCTTCACTGGCACTACTTGCCGCCTTTGCTCTGAATAACTGTTTGTTCATATAGACCGCAATAAAAAAAAGCAGACCTGTTAAAAGCGCGAGAAATATGCCTGTAAAAAGGTTCCATTTAATAGGATCCCCAAGTTTATATAAGGGGGCCGAATTTTGGAGCCTGACGGTAACCGACCATGTTCGTCCAAGAGCCTGAAAATTTTCTTCAGCTGAAATAACCTCCGTGTCATTGTTCGCCATACTGGGTTCACTGAAAATAATATGATTTTCCATCCTGATAATATGTATGAAAAAATCACCTGGTAATTCACGCAATACAGTTTTTACCAGGTCGTCGATTTTGATAGCCGCAGCCACAAAACCGTTAAATTTATCCTGGCCATGCTTTCCAAGCGGATGCCAGATAATGAATCCCTGGTATTCCCCAACAAGCATAATCGGAGGCGAGGCAAGAACCTTCCCTGAAGAGCGTACCGAAGCATGCATCTTTTTTCTGTCCGGCAACTTTTTAAGGTCCTTTCCAAGCAATGCAGATTCATTTTCTATTGGTAGTGTAACGCGTATAATACTATCAGCATTCACGTAATTGATCGCATGGTAACTAGGGTTGTCTGATAAAAAACCCTCTGCTATTTTTTTAAAATGTTCGTATGTGTAATCGCTTTTGTGGGCATTCCAGACTTGAGCCAGGATTTTAAGGTCATTGGTTCTTTCTGTAAGCTGATTTTGAATCCGCAAACTGATTTCCAATGCCTCTGATTTTATATTAGCATACTGGATCGATTCCACAAGTTTTGATGAGTAACGAAAAGTTTGAATACTTAAGATTAAAATCGCAAAGGGGGTTGCCACGAAAAAAAAATAGAAGTAGATTTTTTTATTTTTCATTGTTTTTTACTCTTTTGAACAGATCATCTAAATATTTACATGACGTGAATTAATAATGAAAAGAGCACGTGACCACTAAAAGATATATATAGAAACTATAAAATTAGTCAAGACCTTTATCCCCTACAGGCAGTGTCACTATCTTCTTCAAAATGTTCAGGCACCTCCCTTTTTGTATTGAAATCATACAAAAAGAGAGGTGCCATGCGACTTTGCGCGGTAGTACAAAAGAAGTTTGTCAGGAAAACTTCTTTTATAACGTCCAATCCGTTTTAGCTGTTTTCCAGTTAAAAATTTGTTTTGATTACTGGAAATAAGATAGAGATAGGTGAACCAGTATCAATGCTCTTATTTTTTAGTTGATTTGTTGTTATTTGTATTTTTAGGAATTTCCGCTGATAAGAAGAAATATGGGGCATAGGAATCCCTGCTGAACACAGTAACTTCTTTACCCTCCCCCTCCCGCTAAAGGTCCTTCCATACTGAAAGGCTTGCGCTGATTTTTTCGAGGAGTCCATTTCGGCATTGTGTTCTTAAAATTTTTGTCCAAACCGGGAGTTTTCCTGAAGAACTTTAGTATAAATCGCTCTATCTTGTATGAATTCTGTTTTATTATTGTTGAAATTTTACATCAGATTTAGCGGATAATATATTTATTTTTAATACACGTAAAAAACTACTCAAGAAGCCTGTGCATCTTCCCGAGAATCTTCAGATTAAACAGCGCCCCCTCAA
>CAYNFB010000389.1:0-2850 GCA_964396355.1 uncultured Leptospirales bacterium
CTTCATTCCTTTTTCTTCAACCATAGATTTATGAAATGGAGATTTACATGCCAGGCAGACTCCGCCCGGTCCTGTTCTTGACGGATCTATTTCGATCTGATCCCTGATAGAAAAAATATGACCTCTGGGTTCATTATACTCAATTCCAAATCCCCATCCATTAAACAGAAGTCCAAGAAATGGCATTTCGCTGAGTTTATCATATGTAACTTCATCAGTATCCCAGCCTTTTCGGTACATGCTCTTTCCCGAAGGTTTAGGGTCCCCGGTTTTCAGCCATGACTCATAATGAAGAGGAAATATTTTACCCCACACTTCCGGATCTGCCTCATTCTCGCCGATCACCCCGGGCTTGAAAATTTCGGGTTTTTCCCCTCCGCAGCCAAAAATTGAAATATTAAACAGAATTAATAATATTAAAATACACTTAATTTTTTTCATAGGACTCTCCTTTTTAGGATGATTTTTCTATTTTAATGTTCCCACTGAAGGATACCTGTGAGCGACACTTCTGTGACAGGACCAGCAGTCCCGGTCATCACTGTCCATGACTGATACCATACCCTCGTGACATCTGAGACAATTTTCCTTAACAAATCTCCGGCCATGATCAGATATTCCTATCTGAGATGAATAAATACCGCTATGGAAATAGATCAGATCCTTCATGCCGTCAATCCCCTTCCAGACAATATGCCTGAAATAGCCTGAATTGGGAAGATGACAGTCTACACATTTAATATTCCGGTGGAGACCTGTCATGAACCATGACTCAAACCTGTCGTTCATAACGTGACAGGAATTACAGTAATCAGGTTCGGAGGTTTTCTTCAGCAAATCCGGCGGTCCCCAGAGGATAAATAGAGACAATGCCGCAACTGCAAATACCCCTATTACATATTTTTTCATATCCTTCATGCTCTCCTGTTCAACGGATTTAATCTTCTTTAATACAGTATCTAGTTTTGAAGACAAAAAAAAGCCTCTATTAAAAATAGAGGCTTTTTTTGACAATATTTCTTATTTTATTATTCGAACCTTAAGATCATTTCCTCTGTGAGAGCCATATAGTCCTCTGCTCCGTTACTGTCCGGTTTATACTCGAAAATAGTTTTGCCCCAGCTGGGAGCCTCCTGAAGTGATACATTTTCCCGTATCAGAGTATTAAAGAGTTTCCCGGGGAGCCTCTTCTCCGTCTCCTCCATTACCTCCCGGTTAATGGTCTTCTTGGCATTATACATTGTGCCGATGATACCGGCAATCTCGATGTTCCTGTTAATACGCTTTTTCACCATCTGTACCGCTTCAAAGAGATTATACATACCATGAAACGGCAGGAACTGCGCCTGAAGTGGAACTACTATATATTCGCTAATTGCAAGAGAGTTCAGAGTCAGCACTCCAAGGGAGGGAGGACAGTCGATAAGAACGTAGTCATACCCCTCGAGATTCTCCATGGCCTCCTTGAGGAGAAATTCCTTGGCAGGAAGAGCCAGAAACTCGATCCCCCTCAGTTCAGGGCTTGAAGGAAGGATATCTATCCCCTTCCGCTCCACAATAATATCCTTATAATCTTTTTCGCCCTTAAGTACATCAAAAACAGACTCTGTGACCTTGTTGGGATTGATACCCAGATGGTATGTAGTCTGAGCCTGGTGATCCATATCGATTACCATTACTTTTTTCCCGAGAATCTGCATTGCAGCAGCCACATTAACAGTGGTTGTGGTCTTGCCCACACCGCCCTTGTTGTTCGATACGGATATTATCTTCATTCTAGCTCCGGATTACTTTTTTATACTTATATTTTCGGCATCAGAGACATTCTTTTAAAGATCTCCGTATAAATTTATCATATTCTCTATATCATCGAGATCACTGTCTCTCATAATTCCCATCTTTCTCACGTAGTCAATCTCAAATACGGCAAAGACTCCCTTCGAAGAGGCGCTCAGCTCGCCCCTGCTGTTAAATATTTCACCGGTCATGACAATCTCACGGTCTCCGTTCTTTTCTAATATACGGCTCTCTGCACGAAGAGCATCACCTATCATGACCGGTTTATGATAGGTGACTGTCATATTCTTTGTGAGGATGAATTTTCTTGTGAGAAAAATCGCAGCCCAGCTCATTATCTCATCAAGCATTGTGGAAGTTATGCCTCCGTGAACCACGCCGTGCCAGCCCACCATATGTTCAGGCACTGTGACGTCGGAGTAGACGTGATCTTTATTACCGTAGAACTCCATTTTCAGACCCTGGTCATTCCCCGGACCGCATCCGAAACATTTATTTTTATCCATATTAGGCAATTGCACGTAATTCATAATATGACTCCGGTTTTTATTTATATAATAATATTCACTTATATACTAAGTATGTGCAATTATCTATTTAATACAGTATATTTCAATTGTTTTCTTTCAATATCATCAGATATAGAAAGATTTAATAGAATTCATGATAAATAAAGTATTTTTCAAAAAATTATATGGAGTGTTATACTATATTAATCTGTATTTTTCGTCCTTAATATACTCTGCAATAATTCTGCCGGCCCTGGAGCTGTGAGTCTCCTTATTACTTTGAAGTTCAATATATTCGGTTCTCCGGATTCTCTCTACAATGCACTCCAGACCTTCAGTGCTGTGAAGAGTATCCGATGAAGCACCGAGAATCAGACATGGGATCTCTACTTTAGACAGTCTTTCCATTACACTGTAGTGAGACAAAGCAACTGCATTGGCCTTAAGCTTATGAGGATCTGCAAAATCCAGAGTCATCTCATATTTTTTAATCTGCTCCGGTTCTTTCGTCTTATCGACTCTAAAATTTCTTAAATACCAGTTG
>CAYNFB010000390.1:0-2835 GCA_964396355.1 uncultured Leptospirales bacterium
AAATATGAGTAGTGTAAAATTTTTCATACAATGCACTTCCTTATCGATCTTCAGATATTATAAATTCAGAGTGATATTTTTAAATATAATATACTAATTTCCCGATTTTATTTTATTAAGTATTTCCGCAGTGAGAACATCTGTGTTGTAATTGTTTTTTAATTGATCAAAGGGAATGATGAATCTGCATCCTTCCTTCCACCTGCTGCATCCGTAGGCCGCTTTTCCTCTTATCATATTGCCGGAACCGCATTTAATGCATTTTAAAACCTCAGGTGATGCCGCAGCTTTTTTCTTCTCCGGTGCAGAACTGGCTTCATCAATTTTTAAAACAGGCACATTATCGCCATTGAGAATCAGATGTCCTTTAACCTTTGTGCCGTTGACGATAAAACCGCTTAAAGCACCGGTTTTTCCTTTACTGATTAGTCCATGTATCTGTTTCTCTGTGAGTTTCTTCCCTTCAATTTCGAAGTTAATTCTGAATCTGCATCCTTCCTTCCATCTGCTGCATCCGTATGCTGTATTACCTTTTATTATACTGCCGCTCCGGCATGACGGGCATGTAATATTTTCAGATGTATTTATTTCTGACTTTGACGTACTGTCCTTGCCTGAAGGAGTAACAGACTTTTTCTTCGGAGCTGTTTTATTTCCGGTGTTCTTTTTATATGCACCTTTGCGGGCCTTTTTCTTCTCGGCAATATGTATGGCCTTACCCGTTTCTATCTTAACATCGGAAACAAGGGATGCAACCATTGTCTTCATCTCCTCAAGAAACAGAGAGGCCTGGTAATCTCCACGTTCGATCCTGCGGATTTTTCCCTCCCAGATTCCCGTGAGCTCTACAGATTTGAGAAGATCATTTTGGATAGTTCCTATGAGCTGAATGCCTGTGGAAGTAGGGATGATACTCTTCTTCTCCCGTCTTATATATGTTCTTCTGAAGAGAGTCTCGATAATTCCGGCTCTGGTAGACGGACGGCCTATGCCGTTCTCCTTCATGGCATCCCGGATGTCCTCATCATCGGATGACTTACCCGCAGTCTCCATTGCCCGGAGCAGAGTGGCCTCTGTATAGTATCGGGGAGGCTTTGTCTCCTTCTCGAGGATCTCAGGTTTATGGGGCCCCGATTCTCCTTTTTCAAAATCCGGAATTATCTGTGAATCTTTATCCTCATCCTTCTTCTCCTGCTTCGGATAGAGTATCCTCCATCCGTCCTCAATGATCTGTCTTCCCTTTGCCTTGAATTTAAAGCCGGAAGATTCACCCAGAACCGTCGTATTTGAGACGATACAGTCGGGATAGAATACCGCGATGAAGCGTCTTGTAATGGTGTCATAGACCTTCTGATCCTGGGGAGAAAGGTTCTGGGGATTTACTCCCGTGGGGATGATTGCGTGGTGGTCTGTCACCTTCGAGTCGTTGAAGATCTTCTTGCTCTTACTCACGGGAGATCCCAAAAGCGGAGCCACCTCACTGGCGTATGATTTCAGCCCCTTGAGAATACCCGGTATTTTGGGATAAACGTCCGAAGGGAGAAATCTGGTATCCACTCTCGGATAGGTGACGAATTTCTTCTCATAGAGATTCTGCACGATTTTAAGGGTGTTGTCGGCGCTGAGGCCGAACTTTTTATTGCACTCCACCTGAAGGGAGGTAAGGTCGAAAAGAGAAGGAGGGGGTTCTGTTCCTTTCTTCTTCGTGAACGATGTGATGGTGAAAATGCTGTCTTTTATATTCTCAAGAATTTTAAGTGCTTCATCCTCGCTGCTGAAACGTCCCTCTGCGGCAGAGAAGAGCACATCCCGATACAGGGTTTTAAGCTCCCAGTATTTTTCGGGAGTGAAATTTTCTATTTCATGATAGCGCTTCACAATGAGCGCAAGGGTGGGGGTCTGTACTCTGCCGATTGAAAGCACGCCTCTGCCGTCTGCATATTTGAGGGTGTAGAGCCTCGTTGCATTCATCCCCAGAAGCCAGTCTCCAACAGCCCTTGAGTTTCCCGCCTCATAGAGGAGATCGTATTCACTTCCGTCTTTGAGTTTTGTGAAGCCGTCTCTGATTGCTTCTTCCGTGAGTGATGAGATCCAGAGTCTCTTTACCGGTTTTCTGCATCCGGCCTTCATGAGAACCCAGCGCTGTATGACCTCTCCTTCTATTCCTGCATCACCGCAGTTTATCACCTCGTCGCAGTCATTGACCAGTGACTTGATTATCTTAAACTGCTTCTTTACTCCTGTGTTGGCAATGACCTTTATGTCAAATTTTTCAGGCAGCATGGGAAGGGTAGCAAGATTCCATTTTTTCCACTGCTGTGTATAATCATCGGGTTCGTTGAGTGTGCAAAGATGGCCGAAGGTCCAGGTAACCCTGTATCCGCTGCCTTCAAAGTATCCGTCATGTCTTGAATTTGCCCCGAGTATTCGGGCTATCTCCTTTGCAACGCTCGGTTTTTCCGCAATACATACTTTCAAAATAATCAGGCTCCCTGATGATGAATTATACTCATTATTTAATTTTATCCGGGAATATAAGTCAAGGTAAAGATTTTAAACTTAACCTGAAATGTCATTACCTGTTATACCATAAAGTTCAATTGATACTGCTGTGAACTGAGAATTTTTTACAGTATCTGTTCTCTTTTTGATTTGCGGTGTAATAAAAAAGTTTGACGTGATGTCTGATTTAATCCATAATTACTGAGAAGCTCAACTTGAAAGTAAATCGGGATGACATGGCATGAACAGCATAATAAAATGCACCAACTGCGGAGCAGCACCGGCATCGCGATGCTCAGGTTCTTCCGCACGAAGTAGAACGTCGCGTAGCCG
>CAYNFB010000391.1:0-2826 GCA_964396355.1 uncultured Leptospirales bacterium
AACTTGCCTTTAATTGATGAATATGATTAATGATTAAGATTATCTATATGAGAGACTCCTATGAGTGAATTTAATGCGAAAAGTTTGTATGACTTTTTTTTAGAGAAGCGTGAAAAGGACTGGTTCTGCAAGAAAGATATGGGCGCCCTTCTCCTCCATATTTCCGGCAAAAATGAAAGCCCCTATATTATTCTTCTTCAGCCAGAAAATGAATTCTGTGAATCTTCTGATTTTGAATCTCTTCTTGCATACAGTGAAGAAACAGGAGATGTAACTATAGGCTGTGATTTCCAGGCAGATTTTGAAACTAATTACGCAGAAATTGAAAATCGAGACGCTCTCAACAAAACATTAAAAGCATTTGGAAAACTCTTCGGGTATGATGAGATTCGCTGGTTTCCGGGAAATCAGGAAGTGTGGGTCGGCCGCAGGGATTGTCTCAGTCCAGAAGGCGCAGTTATTTCTCCCGAGGAGAGTGTATTAAAGGAGCTTATATCAATTCCCGAAATAAAGACACTGGAGCTAATCAATACTATTATTATCCATACAGATGATCTCGATGCGGCGCTCTTTGTAAATCCCGCTGACATTAAAGATCAGTCTACCTGGAGAGAGACCCTGGAGGTGCCGTTCTTTTTTAGTAATGAGAAGACCCGATTCCTGGATGATGGCGACCAGCGGGCCTTTTTCTACTGGTTAAAGATGGCTGCATATATAGAAAATGAGCTTCCAAAAAATACAGAGATAAACACTGCGGCAGATTTTAAAGTGCTGGTGGTTCAGCATGACGACCTTCTGGATGAGTCATGGCGCGATGTGGGCCTTATAAATTCAGATCTTTCAGTTCAGGAGTTTATTGAAAAGCTATACGGTGATAAATAGAAAGATCAGCTGCCCTCCGCAATGACAGTTACTCTCACACACTAGTATATTCATTCATCAGAGCGTCTCCGATATGGCAGAAAGTCTCTCCGACAAGTCTGGTTTACATTCCAGCATTGTTTCAATTGTATTTATCAGGATAAGGATTCTTCGACTCCGTCAGAGTCTGCAGTTAAGAAAGGAATTACACAGGATTGAAAAGAGATTGAACTCGTGTTATCTTCTGCTGCTTTAGATAACACGAGTTCAGAAGTCTATACAGAAGCAAGCTCGTCCCGTGACAGCTGTTAAATCATATTAAAAATTTTTGCCGGCTGAAACGAGAGAGCTTGGCAATCCAAATATTTTGAGGATTAGTATTTATATTTTTTGTTTATTCTTACAATGAATTTTACCCATTCGTTTGGGATCTTACTTTTACCTTTTTTCATCTGATAAACTTTCAACTCTAATTTATCTCCATCTTTATAATTCGAAAGCTGATATGTTTTTGCCATGTCGTCTTTAGAAGATCCCACAAGATTTGTAAAGTAATCATCACCTGCTTTAGATCCATCTTTTTCTCTAAGATATAATTTTGCATTAAATGATCCCTGGTCACTGGGTAATGACCAGACAGCTGAAGAGTTCTGAGAATACTTACCCTTTTCCTTGCATTTCCATTTATTATTACGGATTCTATTCCATAAACCTCTATCTTTACCATCTATGCCAATGTTGAGATCACCGTATAATTCCATATATTTCCCGGCACCGTCATTTGCATTGGTTTGAATTTCAACAAGAGTAAATTTTACATCTACACCGTTCCCTTTCATTGCAGTTGTTTGTCTCACAGTATATTCGCTGTTATAAACTGTGTTTGCAACTGTATTGTCATCAACAAAGCGTAATTTGTAAGCAACTATCTTACCGGGGTTTTGCGCTGAAAAAGAATCATTTTTCAGCATATTCATAAAACCGTCAATAGTTGTCGAAACTACAGACCCGCCAATAACAGTAATATTTATTTTACTATTCTTTTTAAATGTATTATAATTCGTTTCAAAATCAGCATCATACTTCATACCGGTAGCTACGTCAACAGCCGCTTCAATAGTAGCTTTAACCGAATTTAATTCTTCATCAGACTCGATTGTTAAATATGCCAGTCGGCCATAAGAAATAGATGATACATATACAGGTCTGTAACCGCCGAAGTCAGCTATGTTGAATTTTTTATAGAGGAATGTATCCTGTCCCTGATTTACATCCACAGTATAGAAGGTCTCCATAAATTTAATCATGTGCTTATATTTTTTTTTGCTTCTTTTAAAATCAAACCCTGCTTTTACAGATGATTCAACAGCGGGAGAGGAATATCCTACCCCTAAATTAAATTTAACTCCGAATTCGCTTTCGTCTGTAACTGTAGTTTCCTCAAATGAATAATTTGATGATTTTCCGGCTATATTTTGCGACATGATACGATTGTGAAGTTTTCTGAAATTTGATAATGATGGTACAATTGTTCCGGAAACCTTGCCCCTTTTCTTACCTGAAGATGACTTAATACCAGTTAAATCATAAGAAACTTCAATGGGTCTTTTTTCTCCATTGTAAATCTCTTTATATGAACCATCTTCGATTGAGTGTGCAAGTATAACAGAACCGGGATAAATGACATCCGCACTTGGATTAAGAAGTATCTGCTGATCAAATGCAGCACTTGCTTTAAATTTCTGGGTTGTTGTCACATAAGTTACAGGTATGCCGTCCTCAATTTTTTTAACAACACTTTCTGTTTTAGGCTCACTCAGTTCTTTTATATCTGTTTTTGTAGGTTCAGATGCTTTAAGAACTGATTCGGTTTTAAGCTTCTTTAACTGTTTCTTTAAGTTTGCAATTTGATCCTTTTCTGCTGCTGCTTTTTTACTTGCTGCTACAATTCGAGCTTTCTCTTTT
>CAYNFB010000392.1:0-753 GCA_964396355.1 uncultured Leptospirales bacterium
GATATTAAGGAGACCATCTTTTCCTATATGTTTTTTCATTGAAATAGTTTTCATGCAATCCTCCTTTTCAGTCTTCATGTTGAAAAGATAATATATTATTGAACAGCAGAAAATTGAAGTCAAGCTTATATTTATGAAGCAGAAATAAGGTCTCTACCTTTTGACTTTATGCTGCACTGATCGCATAGTGATACTTCTGAAACTCTATAAACAGCGAACTGATATTTGCCGTCTCTCCCAGTATTTCTTTTGCATCTTCAAGCGATTGATATTTATTTGTCAGCAGGATGGGCAGGGACAGGTCGCGGCCTGCAGAATTTCTGTGTCACAAAACTTATCCGGTAAAGATGTAGAGACGCACGGCCGTGCGTCTCTACATCAATAAATTCCTGATACAGCCGTCCCTCTTTCCAGTCACACCGGCAGGTTGCCGGTGCCGGGTTTGCCTGACACGGAAGTCAGATCAAACACGGTAACTATAAAGTACAGCAGTACAAAAAAATCCCACCCGTTTCGGATATATTGAGTTCAGGAATACTGAAGGTTAAAACCCAAAAGAAAAGAAGCCCCACGGGCGCATGAGGGGTAAGCCCCACGGCGACTGAGAGCGGATTTTTGCATCCTTTTGTTCCGCTGCAAAAGGATGAGTTCCCGGTTTCACAAACCGTAACTTTACCGCCTTTAATAAAGGCGACTAAAATCAACCATTTTAGTTCTTGCAAATGATTGATTCTCAGATAAATTAGATTATAT
>CAYNFB010000392.1:783-2807 GCA_964396355.1 uncultured Leptospirales bacterium
AACGGTCAGCTTCGGTGGAGGATCTTAATATCCTCTATGAGATCCCGGTATTTACAATTTATTGTAAAAGACAATTCAGTCAGGTAAAACCGGGATGGCAACAGAAACTAATCACTATTCACTAATCACCATTCACTGCCGTTAATCCTGCAAATAAGTTCTTGCAAATTATTGATTCTCAGATAAATTAGATTATATTTTATCAATAAAAGTGCGGAAAAAATGCATCCAAAAAAAATAGATACAGTAAAAGCTCTAATCATACTGGACTCTCTTTCAGAGAGTCTGCCTGTTCCCGAAGATCCGGCCTACAGGCGAATATTGACAGACAATATAGAGAGGAGCATTGATTCAATACTCCTTGAATCTGATGAACACGTTCTCCAGGCGCTGATAATAGTCCCCTACGAAAGCTACCGGAATATATACAAACATCTCAATCTCATTGATTACTCAAGAATATTCTATCAGGTGCTGATTATCGGTAATGAGACACAGCTGAGGGAAAATGATCTGGATCGCCTCTATCACATAGCTGATTTCATCACAGAGGACGTAACGGACACTAAAATCTCATTCATCATAAGGAGATCATTCTCAGTAATAGAAAAGCATTTTGAGAATGAACAGAGGAAGTCCTGGTACTACAACAAGCTGCAGGATTCCCAGAGAGATCAGGAGGATCTGATAGATGTGGGGAAGGCCCTGTCTGCAGAGAAAGAGCAGGAGAACCTGCTCCGTCTCATACTCTATCTCAGCAAGAAAATGACCGGTGCCGATGCGGGCAGCATCTATCTCGTAGAGGAGGATGAGAATTCCAGGAAGAGACTGCGTTTCAAGTATTCCCACACCTTTTCGCGGGAGATACCCCTTGAAGAATTCGTCATGGATCTGAACAAGAATTCCATATCAGGATATGTTGCAGTCACAGGAGAGATTCTTAATATTCCCGATGCCCATAAGATCAGCGCTCTGGCGCCCTACTCATTCAATCCCTACTTCGACAGAGAGAATAACTACATTAGCCGTTCAATGCTGGTTGTTCCTATGAAGAATCACATTGATGAGATTATAGGAGTCATACAGCTCCTGAACTGCAAGGAGGATCTCTCCGGTCTCAGAAAATACGACAATGAGGCCTTCCAGATAAAACTGGAAACAGAAAAGGACTTCGACAGATACGTAAAACCCTTTGATGAAAAATACAACAACCTTCTCGAGGCAATCGCAGGCCAGGCGGCCGTTGCCATAGAAAACAACAGACTGATAACACAGATTCAGAATCAGTTTGAAGAGTTTGTCAAGGCCTCGGTATCTGCAATTGAATCACGGGATCCTGCAACATCAGGTCATTCCTTCAGAGTGGCTGAAATATGCAAGGAGCTCGCTCTTGCTGTAAATGATGAAAAAGAGGGGTATCTGAAAAATTCTCATTTTACTGATAATGAAATCAAGGAGCTTGAATTCGCAGCTCTCCTTCACGACTTCGGCAAAGTCTATATAGACCTCAACATATTCAGGAAGGCCAAGAAGCTCTATCCCAAGGATCTGGAGAACCTTAAACTCAGACTCGACTACCTCTACAAATACACTGAGCTTAAATTCTCTTCAGAAGAAAGAACTCTCATCTCTAAAAATCTCAGAGAAAACATCAGCTCCAACCATGCTGTCCATGCGCTTAATGAGAAGAAGAGCCTCCAGCTTGAGAGGCTCAAGGCAATCAAGGAAGATCTGATTACTCTCAATGAGCCCACAGTTACAGACCGTGACCCCGAAGAGGTTCTGGCCGGTATCCTCAATGATATTGAAGAAATAGAATGCAATGATATTTCAGGCAGGCCTGTTGATATAATCACCGATGCGGATAAGCTCAATCTGAAAATCCGCAGAGGAAGCCTCAATCCTCTGGAAAGGCTGGAAATTGAAAGCCACGTAATCGAGACCTATAAATTTGGAAGTAAAATGCCATTGCCTCCGGAATACAGAATCATCCCTTATATTGCCCTGCGGCATCATGAGATGAT
>CAYNFB010000393.1:0-2727 GCA_964396355.1 uncultured Leptospirales bacterium
AGTCGGACTGAGTAAAGAACATAAAAAATACGGAGAAAACATAATTCACGAATAACAGTATTCTTTCAGATCGTCGTCCTGTCACCTCCCGAATAAGATGCATCGCCAATGGAGTAAGAAAAACTACGAAGAGATGACTCAACCTGCTTACGGCTAGACCGGTTTCCGGTACGATTATTATACAGTTAAGATAAATATCAAGGCTCAAAATGGCGTAAATAAGCATTAGTACACTGAATATTACTGAATCCTTACGATTCCCGCCCAGTTTTAAAGAAAGAAAAGACAAAAGTACGGAGCAGATGAATGAAAGTAATGGAGGAAGACCACAGGGCATGGTTCTGGTGACTATGTAATTCAGGCTGTAGTCACCTATTGCAAAGAAGCATACAGGGATCGATGCAAGAAGAGCCGTTCCTGCAAATACCTTAGCAAGATTTCCTGCAATCCTGCGCTTTGCATAAAGATTAATTTTTATTACATCATGACGATATATTCCCCATGCCATAAAAAGTATCGGTATAAAGGCAAAGTTCCCCGGAGGATAAAGATCAATTCCATTAAGAGCGGGCATGTTGCCCAATGTTAATATTCCGATAGATAAGATAGCAAACATAATATATTTGATTTTTAAACGAGTATAATCATCAATATCAGTTTTTAATTTTTTTACAGACAGTGCAAGAGAATATGTTATGGCACTCATTCCCCATACACCGAATATTTGAAGAAAAATTCCGCCCTTCCCTATATAACCCCAGGGGAATTCCCACAAGCCGTAAAAATAATAATCTGTAAATACAAAAAGAGAGATAAGAAAGCTGAAGGCAAAAGCACCTGCTTCAATAAACCTGTTCTTTTTATTTACAAGAGAATGAACAAAGAGAATTAGAATAGCCGGCCCGTAGACGTAAAAGAAGTGTATTGACCGTTCTATTTTCATGATCAGGTCAGTATTTCCTTTTAATAAATGGTGGGAGATAAAGGCAGGCATGAGGAGTGAATACCAGATGCAAATCAGTGCAAAGAGTATATTTTCATATTGCCTCCTGCCCTTGATTAACGAAAAAATACCCAGAGTGACTCCTGTAAGCAAAAAGAGTATTGGAGGAATAAGAAAAATGCTGAAGCTGTCAATAATTCCCTGCATCCTGTACCCTCCCTGCTGGTATTTACTAATATTTTACAGTAACTTTATATACTTGATATCTTGCCTGAAAAAAATCAATAGTCAATGATTTTATAGAGATCGTTTACAATATCTAATTGTAAATATTCAAAAGCTATATTTCCCATATAGACTTATGCGAACAAAAAGAGATTACACCTTACTTTTATCTCCGCATTTTTAACCGGTTTATGCTGCCGGTATTAGAGTGTTTAAGGGTTAATTTAATTTAAAATTATCCGGAAATATTAAACGCCGTTAGCTTCGCCGGATTCTGCACTCCGCCTGTTTCCTTAATTCTGGAAAAAAATAAAGTTGATCACCGGAAAATCTGTCTGGTAATTACTATTTTATAAATATATTATTGCATAATATATTTATATTGAACATTATGATTTTCATAAAGAATTGTTTTAAAGATTCTCATCTGGAGGCCCTATGAATACTCCGAAACAAAAGCTCATCGTTTTTAACTTTATCTTTCTTGCGCTTTTTTTTCTTGCATCACCGCTTATTATAATGTCGCCAATGATGTTTGATGCTCCCGGGTCTGAAGATTCAACAATGCTTTGGACCATTGCCTACAGCCTCTGGCTGCTTCTACCTGTTTTTCTTATTTCTTCCACAGGATCAATTATTCTCTATAAACTAAAAAAGGAAAGTATTGCTGTCATCTGGAGCCTCCTGCCGCTGATCAATATTTTTGCATTTTTCACGGGTGTTCTTTTTTTATTCATAAGCAATTAAACGGAATAATAACATCATCATATTATAGAATCAGGATCATGCGGACTCATAGTCTGCTACTACTACATCAGGAATAGACCATATTTCAACAGCAACCACCGGATTCATCTTTCTGCAGCTGGGAGAAGGCTGTTGATTACTGGAGTTCTCCTGAGCTTGGCGGATACGATAACCGGCGTATGGCAAAATCAAAGAACTGCAGGGCATCGTAGACTACAGATATTACTGGTCAGGCGGCTCCTCCTACTATGTCTGGTACGCACCCTTCGTAATGGCGGTGGATGAGAACAGAAATGATTTTCACAGAGCCGGAGCCCTGCGGTCGATACAAAAGTTGAAGACAGCCCTGACGCGACAGATGGAGACTCTCCATCCTGCCTTATTACCAATCAAAGAATGAACTGATCTTTTTATTAAAAAAAATCATCTCCCTATTCAACTTTTTACAAATTGCCTTGACAGATATAGTTGTATAATACAACTATATCTCATGAAAAGTACATATTACGATACAGAAAAGTACAACCGCTGTCTGGAAGACATTGGGAAGCTTATATACAAGACCTCACGTATCTTCCAGGAAATTGAAAGAGAACAGGTAAAGATAAACGGACATTCCATTACCCAGTCGGTTCTCCTCAACGAAATCATGCATTCCCCCGGAGGTCAGTGCACAATGCAGCATCTCATTGCTGTGATGAAACTTGAAAAAAGCACTCTGACCAGAATTATAGATACATTAATTAAGCACGGGCTGGTAGAGCGCAGAATATCGAATACCGACAAAAGAATAGTGGCCGTGGCGCACACAG
>CAYNFB010000394.1:0-2718 GCA_964396355.1 uncultured Leptospirales bacterium
GGACGTATCTGTCCGGCTCGGATTCATACTGTCTTATTACTATGCAATGTTCACAATTAGAGCAAAATATTTTCTCTTTGGACATTAAAATACTCCTGTGGTATTTGATTAATAAATATAAAAGCTTTCTTACATCTTTATGTGGGATAATATTAAAGCAACATTATTCTACAGATTCATATAAAAAATATATAAAAAAACAGTCAAGAAAAAAATTAAAAGCGGCATTTAATGAAAGGGCCACCTGAACAGGCGGCCCTAAATGTACATTTTTCTATATATTACCTGTTATCTTTTCAGAGACAGAAGCTCCTGCAGCATCTGATCTGACGTAGTTATTGTCCTTGAGTTGGCCTGAAATCCTCTCTGTGTGATGATCATATCAGTAAACTGGTCAGACAGATCCACATTGGACATTTCAAGTGAGCCTGCGACAATTTTTCCCCTTCCCGCCTGAGATGCAGGTCCGGTATTTGCAAGCCCCGAGTTATTTGACATCTCAAAAAGATTTTCACCTGCTGCGGTGAGACCCTGAGGATTTGTAAAAACAGAAAGTGCAAGCTGGCCTACAGCCTGTTTCGTTCCGTTTGAGTAGACTCCGGTAATCATACCGGAATTATCTATATTAAAGGATTCCATATACCCCATGGCAAATCCGTCCTGTTCTACAGCCTTGGTCGTCGATGGTGATGAAAACTGAGTTATTCCTGAAAGCACACCTGCCTGCCCCAGATTGAGCTTAATGGTTCTCACATTGGGATCACCCGGCACCCTGTAGTTGGCGTTCACAAGGAGATTGCCCTGATTAAGCTCATCAGGACTCGAAGCATCAGATGCTGATATGAGCTTGCCGTCGGGAGAAAATCTCAGATTCATACGGCTCGAAGGATTAGCCTGATTAGCCTGTCCGCCTCCTGCGGGAACATCAATTGTAACAGGAGTTGAGGATCCGCTTACTGCAGCTGAGGCTGTCCACTGATTAGATCCGGTTTTCCACATAGTCATAGTAAGCCTGTGTGTTTCACCGAGATTATCGTAAACATCAATATTGGTTGTAACTCCGGCGGAAGATCTCATTCTCGCAGTTGCCTCGGGCGGAATGATATTGCTTCTTGCATCAAGGTTACACTTATATCTAACATTATTGGTTTCTTTTGCATTTATCTTGCTGTATACAGGAATAACAATATCCTCAACCGCGCCGTTTGTACGGACTATCTTATTCCCGTCTGCATCAAGAGTGGCCTTCCATCCCTGAACCTTTAGTCCGTTTGCAGGATTGACCAGTGTACCGTCCTTGTCCACACCGAATGTACCGGCCCTGGTATAAAACTGTTTATCGCCATCAGCCACTACGAAGAAACCGTCTCCGGATATTGCAACATCAGTCTGATTCCCTGTAGTCTGGAGACTGCCCTGTGTGAATAATCTGTCTATTGATGCGACGGTCATACCGAGTCCAACCTGTTTGGGATTAACCCCTCCCCTGTTTGCCTCGGGTTTTGCAGCACCTGCAACGGTCTGTGACAACATATCCTGAAAGGTCACCCTGGTCGACTTATAACCGTAGGTATTGACATTTGATATATTATGACCAATTACATCCATTCTGGTCTGATGATTTTTCAATCCGGAAACCCCGGAAAAGAGTGAACGCATCATATCGGCAATACTCCTCTTTGTTTATTTATTAAATTATCGTATATTTCTGAATCTTTATTAAGCAAAAGATTTACTTCTGCTCCTGTTTTATATTAACTGAGTGAACATTCTTCATCGCTATCTCGTCACTGCCGACCTTGAGCATGAGCTCATCACCTTTAAAGAAAACAGATGTAACAGTACCGGAAACCTTCTTCTTTGCTGCAGGATCAAAGGAGTCAATCTCTTTGCCGAGAACTCCATAGGCCTCTGATGCTCTTGAGCTGCCCAGAAGGCTCCTGACCTCCTTATTGAGATTGCTCATCTGTTCCAGGGAGGAAAACTGAGCCATCTGCGCTATGAACTCTCTATCCTCCATCGGTTTGGTCGGATCCTGATGTCTGAGTTCGGTAACAAGAAGCTTAAGAAAGGTGTCCTTGCCAAGTTTGCCCTTGGTCTTCGCATCCGTAACTCCAATTTTCTTGTTTACCTGATCTGCCTGCATACGGGCATTTAATTTTTCTGTTGAAGACATTTCAAAAACCTGCATAATACACTCCTATACTACCATATTGATACGGCCGTTATGAACTGCAGCCGAGTTTATTTCATATTCCCCTGCCATGAGGACTTTATCGCTATTCTGATCTGTTAACCTGTTTTTTCCATTTCCTGAATCATCACCTGCAAACTGTTCTTTCTGATCACTTACATTGACGGAAAAATCACCAACTTCAATACCGGACTCCTGAAGCATCTCTTTCAGATGATCAAGATTCTGCATGAGCAGATTCTTTGCCTCATCATTATCCACAAGAAATCTGCCGTGAACAACTCCATTGTCAAGATTGAGGTTCACATTGACATTCCCCAGTTCCTTCGGATAGAGCTTCACATTAAACTTACCGTTTCGGCTGTCTCTTACTGTAATCTTAGCCTTATCAATAATTTCCTGAAGACTCTGCTTAAATTCAGGCATCCGGCTCTGCATACTCTGTTTATCGTTTACAATTCTATCGGCCTGTATATTTTTCCCTGAAGAAAAAGAGAGAGAATCTTTATTCTCCGAGCCGTTAT
>CAYNFB010000395.1:0-2706 GCA_964396355.1 uncultured Leptospirales bacterium
TAGGTCATTTTTTCACTCTCCATTAATTCCAGTTTGAATTAATACGGATGGAAGGCGGGAAAAATGAAAAATTTACTCCAGGGCTCAGAGCCCTGCCTAAAAAAAATAGAATTTACCCTCATCCTCTCACTCAAGAGGCACGTACTTCTCTATCTTTGCATCTCCAAAGGTCCCCATTTCTCTATATGCTGTAACTGCCGCGTCAATTATATGAAAACCCAGAGCCGCTCCCGTGCCCTCGCCGAGTCTCATGTCAAGATCCAGCATGGGCCGCATGCCCAGAGCCCTGAAAATATTCCCGGTTCCCGGTTCAGCCGATCCGTGGGACGGAAATATATATTCCTTCACCTTCGGTTCGATAAGAACAGCAGCAAGAGCAGCGGCCCCGGATATAAACCCGTCCATAAGAATAGGCAGCCTGTAACAGGCAGCCCCGATGAAACATCCTGCAAGGCCGGCAATATCGAATCCGCCGACCTTTGCCAGCACATCGATTCCATCAGACGGGTCAGGGCTGTTTATCTCCAGAGCCTTTCTGACCATCTCCTTCTTGTGGTTATATGCATCACTTGTAAGGCCTGATCCCCGTCCTACAAGTTCCTCTATGTCATCGCCTGTTATAGCCGCCACAACAGCACTGCTCGTTGTGGTATTGCCTATGCCCATCTCGCCGGTCCCGAGAAGATCATAGCCCTTCTCCTTCAGCTCTCTCACCGCTTCGATTCCCGCATCAATTGCCGTTAGAGCCTCTTCCCGCGTCATGGCAGGCCCCTCTGTAATATCCCAGGTTCCCCGTCGTATTTTTCTGTTCACAATTCCCGGTTCATCTATATCTGCATCTACTCCCACATCTACCACGTGCAAATCTG
Organism: uncultured Leptospirales bacterium; assembly: GCA_964396355.1. Lineage (GTDB taxonomy): Bacteria > Spirochaetota > UBA4802 > UBA4802 > UBA5550 > CAYNFB01. The sequence continues at coordinate 870 of CAYNFB010000395.1, forward strand.
AACCTGAATGTTTTGAAAGAATATTCACTCCCGTAATTCCCTTGGTAAAATTAACCGTTACAGTATGGGTAACCTCCTTGGGGCATGAACTCACTCCCTTTGCCACAACGCCGTTGTCAGCACACATTATGATAATACATTTTTTATCGACAGAGGGCAGCAGCTCCCCCCGGATACCTGCAATCCTCTTTACAATGGTCTCCAGCCGTCCCAGACTTCCAAGCGGCTTGGTAAGGTTATCCAGCGCCTGCTGCGCCTTCTCCATCACAGAAGCATCGGGTACTTTTATTTCATCGAGTATTTCTCTTAAATTCATCATCTTTCTCCAGATAACATAAAGATAATCACATATCATTACTTCTGTACATAAAAAAAGAGGGCCGAAACTTCTGGCAAGCAATTAATTCCTTACAGGATAAATAGCATCATTGGTCTGCTCATAGAGGCCTGGTGCAGCCGGGGCTGTAACATGAAAAGGTTCACTCGGACCTGTTTACAACTATACCGGAATCAGGTCAATTGCAATGTAATATCAACAGCAGGAATGTATCTGCCGGCCGGCGGCCGGCTGTATTTTATGAAGAACACCTTAATTATTCATCTATATCATTTTTCGAATTTAAGACTTTTGACAGACACTCGCCGAGTGATTCAAGTGTAAATGGTTTTTTAAGAGCTCCTGCAAATCCGTAGTTTTCAAATTCTGCAAGCGCATTGTTGTCGCTGTAACCGCTCATTACAACAGCCCTGACATTCGGATTTATATTCAACAGTTCCCCCATACATTCGAGTCCGCCCATTTCCCCCGGTATAGTAAGATCAAGAAGCACCGCATCAAAGGGTTCCCCTCTCCCGAGTGCCCCTGAATATTCTGCAACAGCATCACGACCTCTCGTTGTTATCAAAGACTTATAGCCGAGACTCTTCAGCAGATTCATAATGACCCTGCCGACTGTATCATTATCATCTAAAACAAGCACATTCCCGGTTCCCCGGCATATCTTCGCAGAAGAACAATCCGGTACCGCCTCGGGAATCCCGCTGCATGCAGGGAGTATAATTGTAACTTCAGTTCCCTCCCCCGGAGAGGACTCTATCTTTATGTCTCCGTGGTGTTTTGAAACAATTGAATGACAGATAGTAAGCCCGAGCCCTGTACCGCCGGACCGTGCGGAGAAATAAGGGTCAAAAATTTTCTCCAGCAGGTCACGCTCAATTCCCGGTCCATTATCTTTAATGCATATTTCAACAGAGGAAGCCTCTCCCTCACCTGAATTGTGAAGTTCAACAGAAATACACAGTCCCTCCATGCCTGTCTGAATTGCATTAAGCACGAGATTATTTATTACCTGCCTGAACTGATCAACATCAATACTCACCGGATTAAGGTCACTGTCAATACTCACACTTATTTCAGCGGATGACCCTGCTCCGGAAAACCTCACCCATTCCCTGATGTGATTCTGGAGAAGAACCGTCTTTCTTCTGGGCGCCTCATCTTTTGCAAATGTCTGAAGCTGTGAGGTTAGTTTTTTAGCCTGATTTATCACTTCTATTGATAAATCTATATATTCCTGCTGCTTATACATATTTTCCTGACACATACCGGCCATTGTGAGATTTCCGATTATACTCATGAGAAAATTATTAAAATCATGAGCAATCCCTCCGGCAAGAAGTCCCAGTGATTCAAATTTCTGCATCCTGCTCAGTTCGGCCTCACTTTTTTTACGCGCCGTAATATTCCGGGAAACCCATATAACCATGTCGCTTTCTTCTGAAAGACGGAGGACGGAAGTTCTGCCCTCAAACCAGTGCATTCCCTCTGGTAGCTGAA
>CAYNFB010000396.1:0-2700 GCA_964396355.1 uncultured Leptospirales bacterium
AGGGCCGTAGCAATGACACCTGCTGAACTCTCTGTCATCGACCGGGTAATAGATATCTACAGCTCAAGAGTTACCGTGAACTGTACGGCCTGCGGCTACTGCATGCCATGTCCCTTCGGAGTCGATATTCCCCGTAACTTCAGACTGTATAATGATTATCATCTCTTTGATGATGAGAAGAACAGAAACACCGCAATCGGCAGATATAAATTCGTCCTTGCACGGAGCGAGATGGCATCATCCTGTACTGAATGCGGAAAATGCGAGAGTCTGTGTCCCCAGGGAATATCAATAATCAATGAGCTGAAGAACGTTAGAAAAATTCTTGAAGACGGGTAATAATATGCCGGTGCGGTTAAAAGAATATGACAGACTGCTGAAAATACTGGGCGCCCTGAACAGGCCTGTTCTTGCTCTTTCAGGCGGAGTTGACAGCTCATTTCTCTGTCACGCACTGACGGCCTCGGGTGTCCCTGGAGCCTGCGCTGTTACCCTTAAATCGGACTTCTTTCCTGAATCAGAAATAGAGAGAGCCCGTATGGCGGCCCGCAGTTCGGGCATTGAGCATTACCTCATTGATATTACAGGGCTCCACTATGAGCTCATCGGCAGTAATGATCCGGACAGATGCTATTTCTGCAAGAGGGGCATATTCGCCGAGATAAAGGCCTTTGCTGAGAGACGGGGCCTCAAAGATATTCTCGACGGTACCAATGCCGATGATTCGGATGAACTCAGGCCCGGCATGAAGGCTCTTCTGGAAATGGGAATCCTCAGTCCCCTGAAGGATGCAGGCTTCACCAAGGCTCTTATAAGAAAGGCCGCCCGGTCCATGAAGATTGCAGCTGCCGATATTCCTTCATCATCCTGTCTTGCCACCCGATTTCCCTGCGGTGAAAGACCGGACAGGGAGAAGGTGAAGAAAGTGGCAATGGCCGAGGAGTATCTCCGTGCAAAGGGTATCGGTCAGCTCCGGGTGAGGATTCACGGCAGGCTTGCCCGCATAGAGGTCAGCGCCGGACAGATGTCTCTGTTCTGTGATGACAGCTTTACAGAGGTTGTCGTTTCATATCTGAAGTCGCTGGGGTTTGAATACATCACTCTCGATCTACAGGGCTTCCGCAGCGGCAGCATGGATCTTCATATAAAACAGGATAAAAAGAATGGACAGAGATAATCTGATTGAGCTGCTGAGCAGAGTGAGAGACGGAGAGGTGAATGTGGATGATGCGCTGAGCTGTCTAAAGACAGAACCCTTCGAGAAGATTTCCCACTCCATGGTAGACCGGCACAGGGCAATTCGGGCAGGTCATCCCGAGGTTATATACTGCGGGGGTAAAACATCCCGGCAGATATGCGACATACTGAAGACTCTTGCTGCTGAGAACAGCAATATTATTGCAACAAGGCTCAGCCCTGAGAAGGCCCGTGAGGTTATGGCGGAGTTTCCCTCTATGGATATGGATTACAGTGAAGAGGCGCGTATTGCCGTTATAAACAGAGATAATTCTCATAAGAGGCCCGGACTGGTCGTTGTCATCAGCGCGGGCACATCAGACATTCCTGTAGCCGAGGAGGCAGCCATTACCGCCGAGGCTATGGGCAATAACGTTGAAAGGATATATGATGCCGGTGTGGCTGGCATACACAGGCTCTTTGCCCATGTTGAAATTATCGATAAAGCCTCTGTGATAATTGCAGTTGCAGGCATGGAGGGGGCTCTTGCCAGTGTTGTGGCCGGTCTCAACGACAAACCGGTTATCGCTGTTCCTACATCTGTGGGCTACGGCGCAAACTTCGGCGGTCTGGCACCGCTTCTGGCTATGCTTAACTCATGTGCAGGAGGGGTGAGCGTTGTGAATATCGATAACGGTTTCGGTGCGGGCTATATTGCCGGACTCATAAACCGGCAGATAGAAAACCATGCTCCGTCTATTGAAAAGGAGATCCCCCATAAATGAAAAGAAAAATCCTCTACCTTGACTGTTTCGCCGGCATCAGCGGAGACATGACTGCAGGCGCCCTCATTGATCTGGGCGCCGATTTTACCGGCCTGAAACAAAAACTTGAAGAGCTTCCTGTTCAGGGATTTTCTGTCTCCATTGAAGAGGTACAAAAAAACGGTATCCGTGCTGTTAAATTCAATGTGAATATTGAAGATACAGTTCAGCCCCACAGACATCTTTCTGATATAGAAAATATAATCAGCAGCAGCACCTTCTCATCTGCTGTTAAGGCCAGAGCATTGAATATTTTCAGAATCATCGCAGAGGCTGAGGCATCTGTACACGGCTCCTCTGTCGATGAGGTTCACTTTCACGAGGTCGGTGCGGTAGATTCTATTGTGGATATTCTTTCTGCATCATACTGTCTTGAGTCTCTGGGAGTTGACGGTGTTATCTCATCACCTGTAATTCTCGGCAGCGGATTTGTGAAATGTGAACACGGTACTATTCCCGTTCCTGCTCCTGCCACAGTTGAAATACTAAAAGGTGTTCCCGTTTCAGGCGGCAGTATCGAGAAGGAACTCACCACTCCCACAGGTGCTGCCATAATCAAGGCAATCGCTGAATCTTTCAAAAAGATGCCCTCCGGCGTAATCACAAAATCGGGCCACGGCGCAGGTTCCCGTGAGCTTGAAATACCCAATGTGCTTCGCGCTCTGATTATCGAGGTCAGCGAAGAGGCGGTACGCAACGC
>CAYNFB010000397.1:0-2700 GCA_964396355.1 uncultured Leptospirales bacterium
GAGGGAGCAATAACAGACAGAGCAGGTTTTTCTATAGATGCGGTATATGACGGATCAAAGGTTACAGTCACCTGGAGTGAAACCGGAGGCACAAACTTTGCAGGATACGAGATATACAGGACCAAACTGCCAAATGACGAATATGCAGAATATGAGATAATTGCAGGAAGGTTTGATGACTACAGCAGCACACCAAATTTCACAGGAACAGCAGCACTTGGCACACTGACTACCTCCTCTTTCGAAGACGATCTGAGTTATCTCCCCAGTGGAAATGGAGTCTACTTCTACAGGGTGGGTATAATCGACTGGGATGAGGATTCAGATGAAAGAACAGCTGAGAACGGATATACCGGGACTACAGAGGAAAATTACGAAGATAATACTGATATAGGAAAGGTTAGCGGATACGCAAGGGTGGTGATCGACTAATCACCACCCTGCAGTTTATTTCTACTTGTCGCTGATTCTCGAGAAATCGATGAGGCCCCTGAAATTCTTCAGGACGGCCTCAAGCATATGAAGCCTGTTGTCTCTCACCTCAATTCTCTTATCCATTACAAGCACACTGTCGAAGAAGCTGTCAATTGACGTCTTCGCGCCGGTCATGAGCTTAAACAGTTCCACGTACTTACTCTCATCAATCAGACCTGCGATCTCCGACTCCCTCTGATTAAAGAAGGTATATAATTCCTTTTCCTCCTTCTCTTCAAGAAGAGTCTCGCTGAAGGAGAGGCTGTAATCCTCATTATCCTTTCTGAAGCTGTTTACAATATTGTTCATTCTCTTGAAACCCAGAAGAAGCTCGGAGAACTGCCCGTCCTGCCTGAAGCTGTGAAGACTCTCTGCACGTCTGAACAGTTCAAGATAATCTGAATTCCCCTTTATCATGCAGGCGTCAATTTCATCGTATTTAAATCCTTCATCTGTAAAGATTGTCTTCGCTCTCACATTAACAAATTCAACAATCTTCTCTATCAGGGCAGCGCCGTCCTTATAGTTACCGGCAATTTTGCCGAGCACATCAGCAAGCTGAAGATTAAGTCCGTTTCTTATAAGAAGTTCAACAAGGGCGCTGGACTGTCTCCTCAATGCATACGGATCCTGCGATCCTTTTGGGATATTTCCCACAGAAAAAGACCCGAATAAATTATCAATCTTCTCTGTAAGAGACAGAACAATGGAGACTATGGCAGAAGGAACCTGGTCACCGTGGAACCTCGGTCTGTAGTGGTCATTTATGGCGTCTGCAACCTCGGTCGCCTCTCCGTCTCTGAGTGCATATATTCTGCCTATCTGTCCCTGAAGCGATGCAAATTCATAAACCATTGCCGTGTCAAGATCGCTCTTGCTGAGATAGATAGCCCGGTCAATTTTTTTCGTTTCATCATCAGAAAGATTCAGAGCTTGCGAAATCACAGCTCCTGCAGCGCGCATCCTCTCAATCTTATCATAAATCGAACCGAGTTCTTTATGAAAGAGAACATTCTTTAAAGAATCCACTCTCTCTTCCAGCTTAAGCTTTGCATCCTCTTTATAGAAAAATTCAGCATCACTGAAACGTGCAGAGATTACCTTCACATTTCCCCGGACTATATTTTCATTTACAGGATTATTTGACGTTACAAGAAACTTATTCATCAGTTTTCCGCTCTTATCAAGAACAGCAAAATACTTCTGATGCTCCTTCATCTCGGCAATGAGCACAATGCCGGGAATCTTGAGAAAATCCTTATTAAATTCACAAACGATTATATTGGGATATTCGACGAGATATGTTACAGTATCCAGCAGATCCTCATCCTCGTTGAGAACGCCTCCTGCTTCTGCTGCGGCCTTTCTCAGAGATGTTCTGATAACTTCCTTTCTTTTATTCTGATCAAGTGTAACCCCGTTGCTCTCCAGCAGCTTTTCATAATCACCGATGGTCTTTACCTCAAGCATTTGATTATACTGAACAAAATGTCCTCTGGTAAATTTATCAGATTTGATCCCTTCAATTTCAAAAGGAATAACATTATCATTGAAGAGAAGAGTGAAGTATCTTATCGGTCTGGGGAAAGTCAGATTCTTGCCGCTCCACTTCATCCTTTTAGGAAAGGGGATATGTTGAATTAGATGCTCAAGAATATGAGGGATTATTGTTTCAGTACTGCCTGCTTCGAGCTGCTTTACCGCAAAGATGTATTCACCCTTATCGGTTTCCCTTACAGATACATCCTCCATGGAAATTCCATTGCCCCGAACAAATCCCTGTAGAGCCTTCGATGGATTGCCTTCATTGTCATATGCAGCCTTTGCAGAAGGCCCTTTGAGCTCCACTTTTTCACTTCTCTGAGAGTCAGCAAGTCCGGAAATAATAATAGCGAATCTTCGGGAAGTAGCGTAGACCTCCAGTTCATCGAAGTCGATCCTGTTTTCTTCAAGCTTTGCTTTCATTGTATTTCTGAAAGACTCTATTGCAGGCGGAATATATCCTGCGGGGATCTCTTCAGTTCCGATTTCACATAAAAAATTCGCATTTTCCAGCATTGTCAAACTCCAGCTAAATTATTAATAGATAACAGATTGAGGTATGACAAAATGTCCTGAATGAGTCAATAAATTTTTAAGTTAAACTGCGGCTAAAGGAGAAGGGGATATCATTCTTAGAATGTTGAGTGGTAAAGATGAATCCGGAAAACTATCTCCTTATCATCT
>CAYNFB010000398.1:0-2362 GCA_964396355.1 uncultured Leptospirales bacterium
CTGGGAAGTACCGCTGAACAGATAGCAGAGGATATATGCAGATCCTCGCCGGAGATCATAGGTTTTTCCACCTACCTGTGGAACAGACACCTGACAGAGGAGATCTGTCATATTGTCAGGAGGATACTGCCCTCAGCTGTTCTCTTCGCAGGAGGAGCAGAGGCAACAGCTCTCCCGGAGGATCTTCTGGCCAGTGCTCCGTTCGACTTTGTAATAAAGGGAGAAGGAGAACTCGCACTGACAGAAACAGTAAAGAGGATAATCAACAACAGAGTCTATGATGATGTCGACGGAGTCTTTGTAAAAGGCAGCGCAGAAAAATCAAAAGAAAATCAGCAGCCCGTGATAAATCGCGACAGCATTCCAACTCCTTTCCTAACCGGAACAATTGACAGTGGAAATTACCAGGGCGTACTATGGGAGCTCTCCCGGGGATGTCCCTTTAAATGCACATTCTGTTTCGAGTCACGGGGAATTTCAGGTATGAGACAGTTTTCGCTGGAAAGACTCAGGAAAGAACTCGAGCTCTTTGAATCAAAAAAAACAAATCAGATATTCGTACTCGACCCCACATTCAACTGCGACCTCATCCGGGCAAAGAAAATTCTCCACATGATACTGGAGATTGCCCCGCAGATACACTTCACCTTTGAAGCAAGAACTGAATTTATAGACGAAGAAACAGCAGAGCTCTTTGCAATGATCAACTGCAGCCTCCAGATAGGCCTCCAGAGCGCCATACCGGAAGTGCTGTCCAGAGTTAACAGAAAAATAGATCCGGATCAATATGCAGACAAGATCTCCCTGCTCAACTCAGCGGGAGTAATATTCGGGCTCGACCTGATATACGGCCTTCCCGGTGATACAATAGAAGGATTTAAGCACAGCCTTAATTACGCACTGACCCTTCAGCCCAATCACCTGGATATATTTCCTCTTTCGGTACTTCCGGGAACGGTACTTTACGATGAGGCAGAATCATTCAGCCTGAACTGCATGAACCGCGCGCCCTACTCCCTCATCTCATCACCCGGCTTTTCTGAGGCCGACATGGCCGAGGCGGAAAAACTCAAGGAGGCCTGCGATATATTTTATAACAAAGGCGGTGCTGCCGGCTGGATGTTTATGATCCTTGAAACTCTGGACATTTCCCCCTGCGATTTTCTGGAAGATTTTTACTCATATATTGCCGAAGAAGACAGACTATCAGAATATGATGAGAGTAAAATCACAGCAATTCAGTCATCCTTTGTCGGTGAGTTATTCAAAAAATACGGAGCGGAGAGTCTCTTCCCTGTAATGAATGACCTCATAATGTTCCATGGAGCACTGAACGCCTCTCTCAATGAAGGACCCTTTACCGGCGAGATCATAACGGATTACACACCCGACTCAGTTATCACAAAATCACAGGGAACAAAATTGCTTAAATTAAACTATAACTTCGATGACCTGATGACTGTGGGAGAACTGACACTTGAGGAATTCCTCTTCAGTTTTAATCCTGAGACGACCTGGATGATAGTATACAATAAAGACGGTCAGATTAAGCCTCTCACTATAAACAGTGATCTGACCAGACTGCTTCAGTCATTTGAAATAAACCTCCCACTAAAAGAAATTATCGAAGATAATTCCGCTCTTGAATCCGGAGAAACAGAAGATTTTATCTCCTATGGCCTTTCCGAAACAATAATATACGTCACATAACCTCACAGCAATAGTTAACACTCCTTCAGAATAATCTGAGAATTGTTCTTTTCCAAAAAGTAGTTGATTTGATCTGAAATTAATACCATATTAAATTAAGATGTCTGATCATAATCTCTTATATCAAAAAAATGAGGTGGCCATGAAAATTTTGCACAGGGTGGGAGGAATTCTTCTTTTCACCATTATTTTTTTACCTGATCTGTTGGCCGGACCTACTGTAATAAGAGACAACAGGATAGTTGACCTCTCCATAACACCAGTTCTGGGCAGAGGATATTCAATAGGAACCAATACATTCCAGTCAACGTGCATGCAGAATGTTGTGACTACAGAGCCCTCCTATGATATGAAGTACTCATTCATTCAGCTTGAGGACAAGGGGGAGGAGGAAAAATCCAGTACAGAATCAAAGGAAGTAAAAAAAACGAGATCTGAGAGAAAATCAAGGAGCCGGTCGAACACCTGGGCTTCATACTCTCTCTTCGGAGGTGCAAAAGCAGGCGGAACCTACTCAAGCACCAGCTCCGGAGTGGATCAGAGCATAAACAGCATAGCCAAATCAACAGTAATAGAAGGCAAGACCTGGTACAGCCATTCGATGCTGGTAACAATAAACCTCTATTCATACTACGCTTCTCTTGATGAGGGG
>CAYNFB010000398.1:2404-2673 GCA_964396355.1 uncultured Leptospirales bacterium
AGCAGCGTCCCTTCTCGCGGAAAAGGATCTTCCCGGATTTTTCAGCAGCTGCGGGCCCTACTACGTCAGATCTATTGGAAGACACGCCACATTTGTATCCATATTTACATATCATACTGAAACAGAGAAGAGAGACACCTCCTTCGAAAACCAGCTGAAGACTGACATATCCAGATTCAGCACCCAGAGCAAGACGAGCTGGCGTGCAAAGGGAGGATACGGTTTCTTCTCCGCCAGGGCCAGCGTTTCAACAGATAAACAGAAACAGT
>CAYNFB010000399.1:0-2651 GCA_964396355.1 uncultured Leptospirales bacterium
ATTCAATAAATAAAAAACGATTAGATTTCTTCGGCAATAAGAGAGTAAAGCTTCTCCTGTCAAATATGGGACGTCTTTCAGTAGAACTTCTGGCAGCATCTCTCCGGGGAATAGATGTAAATGCCGAAGCACTTCCCCTTCCGGATATATACAACCTCCAGGCGGCAAGGACCTGGATGTCGGGCAAGGAATGCCTGCCATCCCAGCTGGTCCTTGGAAGCGCCCTGAAGTTCTTCCAGTCAGATAAGTACAGGAAGGATGAGATATACATGCTCTTCGTCCCCTCCACAACCGGACCGTGCAGAACCGGCCAGTATTCAATCTTCTATGAGAATCTCTTCAGGGACATGAAACTTGAGAACGTAGTTGTAATAAGTCTGGAATCAGACAACTCATATAATGAGCTGGGAGCAGACTTTTCAATGAATGCCTGGTGGGGACTTATCATTGCAGACCTTATGAAAGATGTAGAGACATCACTGAGGACCTGTGCTGTTGATCCGGCGGCGGCCATAGCCAAATACGACGAGCTCTGGCAGGAACTGGTAGAGATCGCCGAAAGAGATGTAAAAAAATGTCTTCCCGCTCTGAGACGTATCGCTTCTGAGATCGCCAAGATTCCTCTGAAACTAAAAATGGAGGAAGCTCCTAAAGTCCTCATTGTCGGTGAAATCTATGTAAGAAGAGATGACTTTGCTGTTGATGAGCTGATCAGGCTGATGAGCAAAAGAGGAATTATCGGCAAGGTGTCGGGCATAAGCGAATGGATTTACTATACTGATCACGTCAGACGCTATGAGCTGAGAAAGACATTCGCGCTCCTCCCCTGGTATAAGAAGCCTTTCTCAAAAGAGCTCAGAGACATGATACTGTGGAAAGTAGAAGCGGCATGGAAACACCGGGTAGAGAATAAAGTAAAGAAGGCGCTTTCAGAAACCGGGCTTATCCCTCATACACCTCATGATATGGATGAGATAATGGGAAATGCCAACAGTCACTTCGTCACAGGTGAACTCGATTCGGAAATATCAATTTCAAGCGGAATAGCCTCGACCGCCATGCTGGACGACTACTCGGGAGTTATCAACATATCCCCCTTCGCCTGTCTCATAGGAAGGGTAATTGAAGGGCTCATAACTCCCTGGAGCAGAGACAGAAATTATCCGGTAATGTCTGTAGAAATCGACGGGTCAGTTCTGCCTCCGAATATAATAAACAAGCTGGATATATTCATGCTGAACGTGCTGAGATTCAGACAGAATCCCGATGATCAGGAGCTCATTGAGCAGAACGAATCAACAGATGAATCTTTCAGCAGAAAAATAATCAGATAAAACAAAAAAATATTATTTTAAAAAAAAGAGGGTGCCAACGGGCACCCTCTTTTCAGCAGTAAATGAAATGAGTTCAATTGAAGAAGGAGCTACTCTTCCTCATCTTTCTTAAACATATTCTTCTTAAACTTATCAAGATCATTAAAAATTTTCTTCTTATCATCGCCGAATTTCTTCATAATTTTATCGCGGGCCTCGTTATATTCAGCTTTGATCTTCTGTATAGCCTTGAAATTCTTCAGCTGTTCTTCTCTTACAGCCTCGGATTTATTGGAAATCTTTTCAAATTTTTCATATATATCATTACCTTCGAAGTCTTTCATCAGATTTCTTACATTTCGTTCAGAGGCCTCATTCATCATCATATTGTCGGCTATGGACTCCTCGGCATTTGCGATCTTCTCGCCGGATTTTTCCAAATCTTCTTTTGTTTTGAGATTAGCCATCTCACTGTCAAGCTCATCCAGTCCGGAACCGTTTTTACCGCTCTCCTCTTCGAACTTATTCATGTGACGGTCGTATTTCTCCGCCTGCTTTACAATGTCCTTTTCAAGAGATTTGTTCCTGGATTTTTCCCATTTATCGATTGATCCTCTTGTTCTTTTCTTTACAGGCTCCCCGGCAACATCGGAGTCAACGGAATATCCGGCTTTGAGTTTGGTGCTGCCGTAGGGATTATTTATATCAAGTTTACCATTTTTAAGATTAACTCTTGAATCGCCGCCCCTGCTCACGGCAATCTTAAACTCCGTACCGCGGACAGAGCAGACCGTAGTAGGAGTATAGAGTTTATACTTGCCCTTATGAAGCTTGACGAACTTCCCCTTTATCTGCCCTGAAACCACTGCAATATCATTTGATCCCTTAACGGCTGAGCTTCCTATTTTAACAACAGTATTGCCCTGCACTGTAACCTTGCTGTTATTCTTATATGAAAGCTCGACGAGAGCGCCCCTTCCTGTTTTTATTATATCGCCGTTGCTGACCTCATCTCCAAGATTCAGAGTTGCACTGCTTCCCCCTCTGTCGAGAGTCACCTTACCCAGGAAGAATGAAACCTTCATGGAATAGACTGCAGAGGGAAGAACGACAAATAAGGCAGACACTATAATTAATAACTTAAGTTGAATTTTCATAACAATTACTCCGCTTCAATATTTGGTGTAATATAGAACAGGCATGAAATAATTACAAGAATTTTATATACTAAAGAGGAGAGGATGCGCAGGAAACGATCTAAGCGTCTCCTGCGCAGAAACTGATTTATTATATCATTCTGTATTCCAGGGCCACATTGAGAGAGATAATTCTCTTATG
>CAYNFB010000400.1:0-2646 GCA_964396355.1 uncultured Leptospirales bacterium
GAATCTATAGCTTTTGAAAAAGAAATGGCGGCCTTCTCGCTCTTCTCTTCTTTCTTAGCCACTTTGGCAATTGTAGATTTATCAACTTTCGCATCCAGATGCCTCAGCGCAGACCCGGCAAAATAGCCGCTGATATAATCATAATTAGAGAGCTTTTCAATGAGCTTGTCCTGCCAGACAACCTTGCCCGTTTCCACACTGGTCATCTTCATGGTAATCAGCATAGCTTCTCCCATGTTGACAATATTTCCTGATATTATATACTGAACCGCCAGCATCCTGCCCAGCTTAACCTGCTGTGCCGGGTCAACGAGGCCTGTCATGGAAAAACTCATCTCCTTAATAATCTCACCGCGCTTCTCTCTGCTGATCACTGATATTGAGTTCGATTTCCCCAGTTCAAAAGAAATAAGCTCTGCAATACCCTTGCCCAGATACTTATGGCCCGGATTGTCGCTTTTCACCTGCAGGTCGGTAAATGCCACATTTGCACCGAATAGGGGTAATGTGATGAAAATCAGAAAAATGACCAATGATCTCTGAATGTAATATTTCATAAAAAAACCTCCGGTTTAAAGACAGAAAAAGCTCCTATAATATAGTTAACACTCTAAATATTTTCAAATAAATACATCATCACAGGCTGTTTAGGCGGGATTGCAGCAAGCAGGGTCGTATCACGTTTTTAAAGTCTTTTACTGTAGGAATAAAAAGAGGAACAACATTAATCTAAAAAACAAACTTCACAATTTACATACCGGAGCCTCTCTTAACAGCATAACATCATCAATATCACACAACCTCCATTAAGGGAAAGTCAACATAAAACCCTTCACCCTATTGCCGTTTTCCTCTGCCGTTACCCAAAAAGCCTTTAGCCTTTCTCCGAGCCTCCGCGACGACCTGGTGTCCCCTCCTCTGCCTTTAATCCTAAAACCGTTGCCTTTATCCTTTGCCTCTGCCTTTGTTCGTGTCCATTCGTGTCCATTCGCGTCATTTCGTGGTTCCTCCCTGCTTTTCCCACTTGTCATTTCGAACGTATGTGAGAAATCTCTTCTTCACCACAACCGGCACCGGAATCACCAGACATTACGCACCAGGAGATCTCTCATCAAAAAGATCGTCGAAATGACAGGCCTTTCACTAACCGCTAATCACTAATCCCTGCCTTTTTCACTGCACAGCAGGAGCACTCATATTAAACAGCGCCATGAACAGCATCTCCTCGGCATAGCCCAGATAATCATTAAAGACAAACCGGATCTCACCCGACAGGTAAAACTTCCCCTGCACCATCCTCTCGGTGATCTCGAAATCCGCAGCGCCGAACTTCTCAACAGCCTTGATATTCCAGATACCCGTCAAAGCCTCCCGCCGCAGAGAATCCTTCTTTTCACATGAAAAGGAGTAATAATCCAGAGCCGCAAACTCATCCCCGAATTCTCTCACCAGGCAGAGCTCGCCCCGAACATCTTCAAATTCCTCAGGCGACAGAAGATCAGGCACAACAAGGCGGGCCTGCTCAAAGTAGGCCCGGTCACTGCCCTCAAACTTATCAAGAAAATCCTTCCTGCACAGAAACAGGCAGCGGTTATCAGAGAAATCAGCATAGACGCATGCAGAATCAATCATTTCACCGCATACAGCGCATCTGGTCTTTTCATCATTAATATTCACAACAGGGCCTCCGGAAAAAAATGTTGCCCCGCACAGAAGGAGAACTCCCCCAGAACTAAAAAAGGAGAGTCATAAAAAGACTCCCCTCCGGCAGGACACAAGTTATTGTCGCCCGGGCACAGGGACGTATGATGTCCCTCTATTATTTTTTCAAAAATTTTTTACTCATTTCAGAGATAAAGGAGAGCCAGTACTCTCTGAACTCGGGGGGGGAGAGGACCTCAGCCTCATGGCCGTAAAACAGCACCTCCCTTACAATCTCGTCAAAGGACTCCACAGGCAGAGAGAGAACAGCCGCGTCCTCACCATTCACGGTCTCGTCAGTCAGCACCTGGTCAGGATGCCATATCTGTTCCCTGATCCTGACCGCGCTTGATCCGGTAAAGCCTATCCTCACAGTAACGGGATCCTCCCTGCCGAAAGAAGTCTTCATTATGCCGAAGGCGCAGTCCAGAGACCGGTCAAGGTCATCCTTCACAATACTGTTCACAAAATCCTCCGCCGTAATATGGACTGCCCCGATACGCGAAAGAGAAAACTGACGAAGACCGTCAGACCGGTGACACCAGGCAAGGACGTACCACCTGCCGTCGTGATTAATAAAGCGCAGGGGCTCAATGAGCCTCTTCTGTGAATCCTCACCAGGCTTATGATATTCAACGGAACATATTTTTCTGCTTCTGAAGGAATGAAAGAGTTCATCAAGAGCTGCGGTGCTGAAATCCGCCTGCCGTGAAAACTGATAGCGCACAGCCCCTGCAAGGTCAAGATAGGATTCATCAAGTCTGGGCATAATAATCTCCCGCACCTCATCAGTAAAAAAAGGCAGCAGATTAAACGAATTAGCAAGGCCGCTCACCAGGGCGTAGAACATCATGCTTCTGGATGGTGACAGATCAGGCACACCACCCGCGCTCTCATAGACACCCCTGTCTCTGGAATATTCGATCTCGCAGCCGCACCTGTCCC
>CAYNFB010000401.1:0-2638 GCA_964396355.1 uncultured Leptospirales bacterium
CCAGCATCTGCCAGCCAAGATCTCCGCCTCTTGCTGCGGAACCGGGATCCTGGGAGTATTTTTTTGCAAGTTTCTCGAATGATTCACCTGCGAGAATTCTTTTTTTTATTTTTTCAATTTTTTCATTGGCTGCTTTTTCATTTGATAGTGACTTGCTCTTTGGAATAATCAGTATATGTTTTGACAGAACTTCATATCCAAGCTTTGATCTGTGTTTCCTGTACCACTCCTTCGCCTCTTTCTTTGAGGGAGGGGTTGCTCCTATGGCAATTGTCATTATCTGCTCTTTCGCAACCTTGGTTCTCAGTTCTTCGAAGAAGACAGGGAAGGAGACCTTCTCTTTTTTCTCAATATAGCTAATAAAGGTATGGAGGTCATTGCTCATTTTAAACTTTTTGAGATCCTTCTGATTCATCATGAGCTCCATGTCCCGGGAGACCTTCTCAACAGTTTTTGCGAGTTTTTTTCTGTTTTTAATTTTTCGGCTGAAAAACTGGTTCATGAAATTTTCGAGCTGGGAAATTACCCGCTTATCTGTGATTTGTATCGATTCCTTTTCAGCTGTTTCGAAAATAAGTTCATTCTCAATAAATGTGTCGAGAATTCTGCTTTTTTCGTAGGATATTTTTTTTGAGGATATTTTCTTTTTACTCTGAAGCTGCTTAAACTTCAGGCTCACATCACTTTCTATTACCGGCCGGTTGTTTACTACGGCCAGTACCCTGTCATAGGCTTCCCATGAATAGAGACTGGATGATGAAAGAGCGATGAGTATGATGGAGAAAATTATTTTTTTCATTTTATTCATGTTTAATCCCGTTATCTGAAGATTTGGAAGCCCGGAAAATTATTTTTCAAGGCTTTTTTGTTCTTTTTCTGTCTGGCTTTTTTTGAACAGCATGTATTCTATTCCGTCTACCAGAGCCATCCATGATGCTTCAATTACATTTGCTGATACACCCACTGTTCCCCAGTGATTAGTGCCGTCTGTCTGATCAATTAGTACGCGGACATTGGAGCTGGTGCCCATATTGTCGTTAAGGACTCTTACCTTATAATCCGTGAGATGCATGCCTTTAATGTCCGGATAGAATTTAGTCAGAGCCTTACGAAGTGCACTGTCTATTGCCTCAACAGGTCCTTTGCCGTTTGAGGCGGTGTGTTCTAACTGCCCGTCCACCTCAACTTTGATTGTAGCTTCGCATTCGAGTCTCTCTTTTCCGTACATCTCAGTTATCAGTCTGAAACCGATGAATTTAAAGAAAGGTTTGTATTCTCCTGTAGCTTCTCTGATCAGCAGCTCAAATGAGGCCTCTGCAGCTTCAAACTGGAAGCCCTGTTCTTCAAGATTTTTAATCTTCGTCAGAACATTTTTTGACAGCCTTACCTCACTGTCTATCTCTATCCCGAGTTCCCTTGCCTTAAACTCTATATTGCTCTTGCCGGATTGTTCAGAAACAAGGACTTTTCTCTTGTTGCCGACAAGTTCGGGGCCTATGTGCTCATAGGTTCTTGTGTCCTTCTGCAGAGCAGAGACGTGAATTCCGCCCTTGTGGGCAAATGCATTGGCTCCCGCATAGGGCCTGTGTTCATTGTGAGGCAGGTTGGATATCTCACTGACGAGTCTGCTCACCTCTGTAATGTGAATAAGTACGTCTTCAGAAGAACATCTGTATCCCATTTTCAGGACGAGATTGGGAATAAAGGTAATCAGATCGCAGTTGCCGCATCTTTCTCCGTATCCGTTTATTGTTCCCTGTACAGAAACTGCACCCGCCTTTATTGCCGACATGGAGTTTGCAACTGACACACCTGAGTCGTTATGAAAGTGGACGCCCAGAGGAGTTGCAGTTGCAGCCTTTGTCTCTGCTGTGATTTCTATTACTTCATCAGGAAGAGTTCCTCCGTTGGTATCGCATAGGACTATCATATCAGCCCCTGCAGATGAAGCTGTCTCAATGCATTTCAATGTATATTCAGGGTTTGCTTTAAATCCGTCGAAAAAGTGCTCAGCGTCGAGAAATACCTCGAATCCTTTTTGTTTGAGGTATAAAACAGTATCACTGATTAACTCAAGATTTTCATGAAGTTCTATTCCCAGAGCTTTTGTCACCTGGAAATCCCAGGTCTTTGCAACTATTGTAATGACCTCTGCAGCCGAAGAAACAAGGGACTGGATGATAGGGTCATCCTCACAGGTGAAGCCCTTTCTTCTCGTTGATCCGAAGGCGGCAATTTTTGAGTGTTTCAGTTTATTTTTCTTTATTTCAGAGAAAAACTGATCATCTTTAGGATTTGATCCGGGCCAGCCTCCTTCTATGTAGTCGACTTTAAGCCAGTCCAGAGCTTTTGCTATATTGAGTTTATCCTGAAGAGATAAAGAAATTCCTACGGTCTGTGAACCGTCTCTCAGCGTAGTATCATAAATACTTATAGTTTTTTTTGGCATTTTCTGCTCTTGAAGAAATTTTTATAATTCAAGCATAGTCAGCAGTCTTCAGTGAGATTTCAAGTAATTTTTATGACTCTTCTTATTAATATCTCACTGAGAATCAACATAGTGCACTTTCTTATTGACTTATTATTAAGGGATAGTTACAAGTTATTATTAAAAATTTAAATTAATTAAATATGAATT
>CAYNFB010000402.1:0-2637 GCA_964396355.1 uncultured Leptospirales bacterium
AATCTGAGTTTCTCTCATTGCATCCATTTCAACAGTAACTGAATACCAGTATGAATCTGCCGCCTCGCTGTACCCGGCATAGAGACGAATCACTCGCACAACCGTATCATCCTCTATCTGACGGCACTCCTGAATAAGTTTCTCATGCTCAGGGTTACCATATTTATAATCTCTTGGGCTGGACTTATATCCATGATGGAAAAGGGCTGCCACGATCATGATGATGATAGAGAGGGCTACTAAATACGGTGCATAATATCTCATAGGGATTCCTGATTATGTAATTTATAATATGAATATAACAATTTATTATTAAATCAACCACTTTTTAAAATCAGCGGAGGAAGAAAGCGAAGAAAGAGAGTGTCCCTGAAAGGGACACTCTTCTGTATTTAATATCTGTAATGATCCGGTTTAAAGGGGCCCTCAACCGGCACTCCGATGTAGTCGGCCTGCTCTTTGCTGAGAGTTGTGAGCTTCACTCCTATTTTCTCAAGATGAAGTCTTGCAACCTCCTCATCGAGAATCTTGGACAGAGTAAAGACACTGGGCTTATGATCATTTGCAGCAAGGTCAATCTGAGCCAGAGCCTGATTTGTAAAGCTGTTGCTCATTACAAAACTTGGATGACCTGTTGCGCATCCAAGATTAACAAGTCTTCCCTCGGCCAGTACTATTATAGAATTTCCTGATTCTACAGTCCATTTATCAACCTGTGGTTTTATTGTCATCTTGACGCATTTGCTGTTCGTCTCAAGATAGTGCATATCGATCTCGCTGTCGAAGTGACCAATGTTGCAGACAATTGCCCCGTCCTTCATCTTTTCCATGTGCGACCCTGTTATTACAGCAAGATTTCCCGTAGTAGTCACGAAGATATCCCCCTGTGATGCGGCCTCCTCCATGGTTGTCACCTCATAGCCTTCCATTGCTGCCTGGAGAGCGCAGATAGGATCGATCTCAGTAACAAGAACTCTTGCACCGAACCACTTCATGGACTGGGCACATCCCTTTCCAACATCTCCATATCCGCATACCACGACAATTTTACCTGCTATCATTATATCGGTTGCACGCTTAATTCCATCTGCAAGAGATTCACGGCATCCATATAGATTATCAAACTTTGATTTTGTCACAGAGTCATTCACGTTTATTGCCGGGAACAGAAGCTCTCCGCTCTTAGCCATCTGATAGAGCCTGTGAACACCTGTAGTTGTTTCCTCAGAAACTCCCTTAATATGTTTTGCATCTTCATTCCATCTTCGCGGATTTTTCCTGATACTGTCTGCGATGCGGCTCATAATAACCTGCATCTCCTTATGCTCATGTTTCTCTTCGATTACCTTAGGGTCATTCTCTGCCTTGTAACATCGGTGAATGAAGAGAGTCGCATCTCCGCCGTCATCGACGAGAAGATTAGGGCCTTTACCGTCGGGCCATGTGAGCGCCATTTCTGTACACCACCAGTATTCTTCAAGCGACTCGCCCTTCCATGCATATACTGCAGCCTTTCCTGATTCTGCAATTGCCGCTGCTGCGTGATCCTGTGTAGAGAAGATATTGCATGAGGCCCACCTGATATCGGCTCCAAGTTCATAGAGAGTCTCAATTAAAACCGCTGTCTGAATTGTCATATGAAGACTTCCTGTTACCCGGAGTCCCTTCAGAGGCTTTTCCTTTCCATACTTTTCTCTCACCGCCATGAGTCCGGGCATTTCAGCCTCGGCAAGCTCAATTTCCTTTCTGCCCCACTCTGCAAGATTTATATCTGCAACCATATAAGGCATATCAGGCGCAAGCTGCGGAATTCCGTTTGTTGTCTCAATATTCATAAGAATACCTCCGTATTTTTTATTATAGTCTTTTAAACTTCAAATTCAAATTAAATTCTCTGCGACTGGAATATATTGATAATTACTCCTCCCGATGCCTCAACTGACGACACTGAAGGTTTAGAAAAGCCTGCACCGGTGACCCACTGTTCTATGAGCCCTGCGGAAAATCCGAGCCACCTGTGACCAAAACCCGTTCTCATGGACTCATTATGATGAGGTCCTGTGTCTGCCACAATCAGTCTGTCTCCGCTCTTCAGGACTCTCGCCGTCTCCTCTATAACAGAGAAAGGATCATCCAGATAGTGAAGCACCATGCTGATTACCGCACAGTCCACCTCCCCCTCCCTGACGGGAAGATGTTCCAGCTCTCCCAGGCGAAGATCAAAATTTCCCGGGCTGCTGCGAGAGAGAAATTTACCAGCCTCTTCAAGCATCCTCGGCGACCGGTCTACGCCGATGACTGACTTGCCGCCTTCACAGAGAACCTTAATCAGCTCTCCGTTGCCGCACCCGAGATCAGCAATTCTTATACAGCTCTCGGTACGGCGGACAATTTCGCTGTTAAGATCGGTGCCGCCGGTTATTTCACTCCTGATATCAGACCAGTTTTCGGCAACACTGTCGAAATACTCCATTTTACGGACATCCCGATCACGCACAAAAAGATCCAGAGAAGACCGGTCTTCACCGATGAGCTCCTCCCTGGAAATGCGGCCGCTCACCAGACTGATCAGCTCTCTTTCGGACTCCGATGCCCTGTAGAAAACCCAGAGACCGTCCTTCCTGGACTCCACCAGAC
>CAYNFB010000403.1:0-2628 GCA_964396355.1 uncultured Leptospirales bacterium
TGCAGCCTGATATGTTCCGCAATATTCTGGACGCAGAAGAGCAGGGCATTGAGGCAGAGGATCTCGAGGATATGGTCTCGGGCATGGAATGGCTTCAGGAGGTTTTCTCTACAGTTGCGGGTCTTCTTAATATGGATCTAAATGAAATGAATTTTAGAGATCACAACGCCTCATATTACATTGAGAGTCTTGCAGAGCAGAAACATAAAGTTGTCGGGTTTCTTGCAGACTTTAAGGATAATGAGCAGGTAGATGTTGATGAGGATCTGTTCAGTATCCTCAAAGAGATCTTTGCTATATTTCTCGTCAGTCAGGAGATGAAGAAGCTCATAGTGGAGAGTATTGATTCCCCTGATGTACTCATACAGTCGCTGAAAGATATTCGGGAGGAGTTTGCGCCTCAGTCAGAGGTACTGGAACAGGCCGCAGTTGCCTATCAGACAGGCAATGACAGCGAAGGAGTTGAAAAGCTTTTTCAGTTCATCGATTTTATGTTTGGATATACACGTACCTGTTATCAGATTGCTCCGGTCTTCGGTGTTGATCTCCGCGAGATTGTCATCGACGATATTTCTCTTGATGAGAAAAACAGAGAACTTCACAATCTGATGAATGATACTCTTGAGGCGATCGAGAACAGTGATATGATAAGCCTTGCGGATATTCTTGAATATGAAATTACCGAGAGTATTGAAAATCTCGATAAGTATATAAATCAGCTTCTTGAATTAATTATAGAATAAACAAGGATCGGGCCGGATGGAGGATTGTTCTTTATCTTCCTGCCCGGCAGATTATTTAGTTTCCCCTCCGAAAAAAAACAGAATATATAAAAAAATAAATTGCGTCCTGCAATAGAAATATTCAATACTCTAAAAGTAATTTTAAAATAACTGTTTTTATTAACAGTCCGGAGTCGGTGAAATCATGGCTAATGATAAAGAAAAAAAACTCTGGGGAGGCAGGTTCTCCTCGGGCGCATCAGATGTTACGGAGAGATTATCTCAGTCTGTTCAGTTTGATTCGAGAATGTACAGGCAGGATATAAGGGGATCAAAGGCTCATGCGGCGATGCTCAATAAAATGGGAATTTTATCTGATAAAGAACTTGATGATATAGTATCAGGACTCAGTCAGATTGAGAAGGAGATAGAAGAGGGAAGCTTCGAATTCATGCCCTCGAGAGAAGATATTCATATGAATATAGAGGCTGCACTGACCGAGAGAATTGGCGATGCAGGGAAGAGACTTCATACTGCAAGGTCGAGAAACGATCAGGTGGCAGTAGATGTGAGAATGTATATAACCGATGAGTCGGCTAAAATTGATGCTCTCCTGCGGGAGTTCATCTCTGTGCTGATAGATTTTGCAGACAGGCACCGGGAGGTTATTCTCCCGGGATATACCCACCTTCAGGTTGCCCAGCCTGTCAGATTGAGCCATCACATGCTGGCCTATGCCTGGAAGTTCCTTCGTGATCTGGGGAGGCTGGGAAATGCGGTTCATGCATGCAGCTATCTTCCTCTTGGATGCGGAGCGCTTGCCGGTGTGAATTATGAGAATGACAGGGAATTTCTCCGGAAAGAACTGGAATTTGATGATGTGGTGATGAACTCCATGGATGCTGTGAGCGACAGGGATTTTATTCTGGATTTTCTCTATTTTGCATCGGTGCTTGGTACCCATATGTCCAGGTTCTGCGAGGAGCTGGTGCTCTGGTCTTCTGCTGAGTTCAGGTTTATTAAACTCAGCGACAATGTTACAACTGGTTCATCCATCATGCCTCAGAAGAGAAATCCCGATGTGGCTGAACTGATAAGAGGCAAGACAGGCAGGCTCTACGGCAATCTGATCACCATCCTTACTGTACTCAAGGGGCTGCCCATGACCTACAACAGGGATCTTCAGGAGGACAAGGAACCTCTTTTTGATTCAATAGACACTGTATCTATCTGTCTTGAGGGAATGATTGAGATGATCTCCACTGTGGAGGTAAATGCCGATAGAATGAGGCAGGCTGTGCACAGTAATTTTTCAACAGCTACAGATCTGGCAGATTATCTGGTGAAGAAGGGACTGCCGTTCCGGGAGTCTCATGAAATATCGGGAAATATTGTCAGGTACTGCGAGGAGGAGGATAAAGACTTCTTCTCTCTAGATGTTGATGAGCTGAAAAAATTCTCCCCTGTCTTTGACGGTGAAATAACGGCAATACTCGATCCCTCTGACTCTAGAGAGCGCAAACTCTCTGCCGGCAGTACTGCGAAGAGGGAGATAGATAAACAGATTGAAATACTGAAGAAGAAAATTGAACTTGTTTAGGAAGATGAAGAGAAAAATTTGTTTTTTTGCTGCAGCTTTAACTGCAGTCATTGCTGCAGTTGCCTGTCTGGATTTCTATATATCTTTCTCAGCAGGTCCATTTCTCCACAGCTCTGTGGAAAATCTTCCCTATAATAAATGCGGGCTTCTGCTTGGCACGAGCAAGTACAGGGTAGAGGGTGGAATAAATCCTTATTTCGCGAACAGACTCGATGCTGCGGCTCTTCTCTATCATAAAAAGAAGATAAGCTTCATTATTGCAAGCGGCGACAACAGTGAGAAGAATTACAATGAACCCCGTCTCAT
>CAYNFB010000404.1:0-2625 GCA_964396355.1 uncultured Leptospirales bacterium
AACCATCTCAGCAAGATCCCAGTAGGACGGAGCTTCCTTGACCCATGGACCGTCAAGCTTCTTCACATAGTCCTTGTTAAAAACAGCCTTCCAGGGTTTAATTGCAGACAGCTCATCCTTAACGGCATCAGCATCATCTCTTGATAGAACCTGAGCATTTCTCACAGACTCATAAACATTATCCTCGAAGATATCCCAACCGCCGAATTCCAGGTCATCAAGGGTAGCAATAGGGATGAAATCCTTAATATTCTCATCTTTTGCATTATCACCCTTGCCAACACGAAGTTTACCCATTTGAGTGAGTGAACCTATCGGTTTGTTTAATCCCTTCCTTACAAGAAAAACTCCTGCAATAAATGTAGTACTCACTGCACCGAGTCCAGGAATAAGAACACCCAGTTTTCCTTCAGGTTTTATTATATCCGTACTTTTTAACGCCACAGCATGACTCCTTACGTAGATTTATGATAAGATATTGAATAATATAACCAATGTCAATTTAAAAAGTTATACTGAAAAGTAGATAATAAAACGTCAAAAAAAATATTTTCGTCAAGAATTTTTATTTTAACAACCAGCAAAAAACTTCGTTCTTATTACTTGACAAATATTTCTGTCCTCTCATATGTTAAGCAGACTTGTGGACATCGGCAGTGCCTGCATGAAGTATTCTAAAAGATCTCAGCCAATAATTCTCAGTTACCCTGAGGTATTTTCTATATTTAAAATCAAGGAGTACAACTATGAACAGGAAAAGCGCAAACCTAGACTGGCCGAACCTTCCATTCGACTACATGAAAACAGACTTCAACATCAGATACTACTACAAGGATGGAAAATGGTCTGAAGGTGAACTGGTCACAGAGGACACAATCAATCTCCACATGGCCGCACCGTGCCTCCATTACGGCCAGGAAGCTTTTGAAGGGATGAAAGCCTTTGAGACAAAAGATGGGAAAATCGTTGTTTTCAGACCCGAAGAGAACGCCAAAAGACTCCAGAAGACTTCCAGACGGATTTTCATGCCTGAAATTCCCGAGGATACGTTTATTGATGCAGCAAAAAGAGTAATCTCAGCAAATAAAAAATTTGTCCCCCCCTACGGCACAGGGGCCAGCCTCTACCTCAGGCCTCTTGTAATAGGTACCGGCGCCAGAGTTGGACTGGGCCCTGCTCCGGAATATATGTTTATTATTTTTGTGACTCCCGTAGGTCCATATTATAAGGGTGGAGGACTTACCCCCGTCAATGCTCTGGTTGTAACCGACTACGACCGCGCCGCGCCTCAGGGTGTGGGTGACTGTAAGGTTGGAGGTAACTACGCAGCGGGTCTTGCAGGAGGACAGTTCGGCAAGGATAAGGGCTACCCCGTTGTACTCTATCTTGATTCAAGAGAAAAGAAATATATTGATGAGTTCAGCACATCGAACTTCATAGCAATAAAAGGAAACAAATATATAACACCTTCCTCAAAGAGTATTCTCCAGAGTATAACAAACGACAGCCTGTCTATAATCGCAGCCGACATGGGTATGACCGTAGAAAGAAGACCCATAGATATTGCCGAGATAAAAGAATTTGATGAAATTGGTGCAGTCGGTACAGCTGCAGTAGTTACTCCCGTAAACCGGATTCACTATAACGGTACTGACTATAATTTCGGCAAAGGAGAAAAGGCGGGACCGGTAATAACTTCTCTTCACGAAAGTCTGATAAAAATTCAGAATGGAGATATTGAAGACAAGTTTAACTGGCTTACTGAAATAGAGTAAAGGGGGTTAACCCTTTTACTCTAACCTGAGTTAGTTACAACTTTAGCCTGCAGAGCAAGATATTCAACAAGGATCTGCTCGGTTATTATTCCCTGAGATACGAGGATAATACCGATCAGACCTCCTTCATTCTTCTGAATATCAAGAGCCTTCTCCATTTCTTCCTGTGTTATAACGCCATTTTCAACAAGCATTTCACCAAGCAGCGGTTTTGCCATATTAATCCTCCCATCTTTACTTGCTATCATGTTCAGTTAATTTGATTATAATGCAATAAATATAATTATATTATAAAAAAAATCAAAATCTGCAGCTACAATAGTTTTTCAACAGATCTTTTCCAGAGTTCCACCTGTCTGGCCCTCTCTTCATTGTTCATTACAGGCTCAAATCTGCTTCTGATTTTATTTTCAGTGGCAATTTCCTCGATATTATTATAAACTCCCGCGGACAGACCAGCAAGATAAGCAGCTCCAAGAGCAGTGGATTCCCTGACATCCGGGAGGAGTACCGGTACCCCGAGAATATCAGACTGAAACTGCATAAGAAACTTATTTTCTGTTGCGCCTCCGTCTACGCGAAGCTCGTGGATTGCCTTTCCTGTATCCTGCTCCATGGCATTGAGCACATCCAGAGACTGAAAGGCTATTGATTTTAGCGCAGCCCGCACAATCTGTTCTTTTGTAGTATCTCTTGTTATTCCAAAAATTGCGCCCCGAGTGTCCATCTTCCAGTATGGCGCACCAAGTCCGACAAAGGCGGGAACAAAGACCACTTCATCCTCCCGGTTAAACTGTGATGAAGCCATCCCCTCCGACTCAGTAGCATTGTCAAAAAAATTCATATAATC
>CAYNFB010000405.1:0-2615 GCA_964396355.1 uncultured Leptospirales bacterium
TTTTCAGGACGAGGTCTCAACATTCAGAAGGAGCTCACAGCCAGCGGATACGTAAGTATATACAAAATCGGCCGCGACTTTGCGAACAAACTCATGAAGGGACTCAGTGAAGAAAAGGGAAAATCCAAGCTCGGCACGCCTGTTCAGTTTGCAGTGGACAATGCAATGGGCATAGAAGGGTTTAAGTTTAAACTGGACAAGGGCCTTGTCTATACAACAGTTAACTTCACCCGCAAGACGCTCTCTCTCCTTGTCACTGTAGAGAACAGCCAGGTGGATTTTGCAAGAATCCCCATACAGGAATATTTAAGAAAAGTTACAGAGGTTAAATAGCATGAAAAAAATCATAATACTTCTCTTCTCAGGTTTAATAATATATGCCGCTACAGGATGCAAATCCACGCCAAGCTGTCTCACAGTGGTTCCTCCGGACATCAATCTGACAGGGGAGAAGACTGTCATAGAAAGACAGATTGTAGGTGACTACAGAGAGATTGAAAAGGATGCATGGATCGTCTCATCGGTTAAGACAACCACGGGTCGGCAGACTTCCGACATAACTGTTACAGGAAGCCCGGAACTTCAGAAGGCCCTGAAGATAAGAGACTATCACACAGACAAGATAGCCGCATATAAAAAAGAAGGCGCAATCGGTGAAATGAACTCCGGCTTTGTATCATACAGAGAGACCGGAAAGTATAAATCAAACAATGATCTGAAGAAGATTCTCCTCACCGTAATCGCTGAAGAAAACAAAGCAAGAAAGGCAATCTTCTCCGGTGCCGCTGCAGCAGAAGGCGGGACAGCGGATAAGGACAGGGAATCATTCGGCAGAGCATTTGCTGATGAGCAGAGAGGCCTTGCTCTCAAGGGCGAGTGGATTCAGGAAAATTCAGGAAGGTGGGTCAGAAAAAAATGATTAAATTCTTTAAATATATATTCTCATTCTCGTTTCTCCTGTTCTTTACCTTCTCATGTGAAAGCGGGCAGAAATATGATGTTCTGTTCAGTTACAGAAGCATCATAGACAAGGAATACAGATTCAATGTGGGCAGGGTAATTCCGGTAACCATAAGCCAGTCAATTGAGACTGACGGAGATCTTTCGGGAGACGGA
The DNA here is from genome assembly GCA_964396355.1 of uncultured Leptospirales bacterium. Taxonomy (GTDB): domain Bacteria; phylum Spirochaetota; class UBA4802; order UBA4802; family UBA5550; genus CAYNFB01. The sequence continues at coordinate 1,117 of CAYNFB010000405.1, forward strand.
AACTTCTTCTTCTACACGTCCAACAGAGAGGGAGGAAACTACGACATCTACCTCAGATCGATGAACGATATCACTACGGTGAGGCTGACCTCCCATCCTTCAAAAGAACTTTCACCTGTAATCTCTCCCGACGGAAAGACTCTGGCCTTCGTATCATACAGGACAGACCCCGAAGGCGACATATTCACCCTTAAACTCAATCCGGCAGATCTGATAAAAAATGCAGGGGAGTCCATCAAGGGACCTGAATCTCTTGATAATGAGGCGGTAAACATATCCCTGCAGAAAAGTAAATACGGTGTGGTAATCAACAGAAAAGACTCCTCCCCCGTGTGGAGCCCCGACGGGAAGAGAATAGCCTTCTCCACTATAGTAAAAAACCGCGCTGAAATATGGACCATGACGGCAGACGGGAAAGATAAAAAAGCTGTCACCTCCAAAGGAGGAGATTATCCCTCATTCTCTGAAGACGGAAACAGAATATTGTTCATATCCTACAGAGATAATAAACAGGGAGATATATATTCCATCGATCTGACATCAGGCACAGAGACCAGACTGTCTAACAGCAGCGGCATCAAGCTCTATCCATCATATGCAGGCAGTACCGATAAGATAATATACTCATCCATAGAGAAAGACACCAACAGGAACGGCCGCCTTGATCTGCAGGACAGGTCTGTTTTAAAAATGATGAACCTGTCGGACAAAACCTCCTACTCCCTGACCAGCAGTGAGCTGTCTTCCTTCAAGGCGAAGTGGCTGCCGGTTTTAAAGACCAGAGACTACAACGGTGTGATTGTATATACCGACATAACAGGCCAGAACATTAACCTGAACATAATACCGGAGAAGGGAATCATTCCCGCAAAACGCAATGCAAAACAGCAGTATGACCTCTGTGAAAAATACATTGAAGAATATGATGATCCTGAAAGATATTCCATGGCTCTTGAGGCCGTATATTATAACTTCGGAAGAAAAAAGGATCAGTCATCTGTAGTTTACGTGGACAGAGCACTCCGGGATGCTGCTCTATACTTCAAAAAAAACAGCAGCATAACTAAATCCCGGGAGATGACGTCCATCCTTGCATCAAGAGCCGGCAGTAATGACGCATACGCCCTGTCTGTCCTTAACATGCTCAAAAAAAGCGGACTGAATACACCCCCGGTGAAAAAATCAAAGACGGCCAGAAAAAATAATGAAAAATACTTTGCTCCTTTTATTCTCGAGGATCAGGGAGACGTTCTTTTCAATGCCGGGAAGATGAAACAAGCATCAAAGATATACTCGGCAGTAATGAAAAAATACTCCGCATTTGAGCGGGCCATGGATATTAAAACCAAATATGCGCTCTGTTCAGACAGCCTTCTAAACATCAGACTGTCCGATTCAGCAAAAGAAATAATTACCAAAGGAAGAACTAATCAGAAGATAGCTCTTACCAAGGGGCTAATTGCTCCGTTTTTAAAGAAAAAGTTTAACAGGTCAGACAG
>CAYNFB010000406.1:0-2610 GCA_964396355.1 uncultured Leptospirales bacterium
AACCTGTTCATCTTTCCTGAAACCGGAAGACAGTATTACCCTGGCATCCCCGTCTACGTCCTTTATCTCTGCGTATACCTTCTTCCCCGATTTACCGGGCATATCCATATCCAGTATAACAGCGGATATTTCACGCCCCTGTTCCCGGAATATCTCAACACATTGCTGCCCGTTATCTGCAGTGATAATATCATAGCCGCATTTTCTGAGCATGGCACCGGCAACCTTCTGCAGTGAAATATCATCATCAACAATGAGGATCAGTCCGCAACCTCTGATCACTGCTGCAGGATGTTCTACAACATCCTCAATGATTTCCCGGCAGTCAGCAGCAGGCAGAAATACATAAAAATCAGTGCCCCTGCCGGGAATACTTTCAACGGTTATAAAGCCTTTATGGTGTCTGATAGAGTTATACACCATTGCAAGCCCGAGTCCTGTGCCTACACCTTTTTCTTTTGTGGTAAAGAAAGGGTCAAAGATACTTTTTCTCTGGTCCTCTTCTATCCCCACTCCGGTATCAGAAACGGTAATACGCCAGTACTCTCCGGGTTCAGCAGTATTTTCATCTTCAATAAAATATTTATCTACAGACAAAGAGAGAGTCCCTCCGGACTCCTCGCCTTCGCTCCTCATAATAGTCATTGCATGGTTGGCGTTGAAGCATAAATTAAGAAGAGCCTGTTCTAACTGAAGAGGATCACCATTCACATATGCAGATATATCCGATGTTCCGGCAACAAGAGTCACCGACCTGTCGAAAGTATTTCGGCATATTTTCATAACAGCCTGAATCGAATCATGAATATTGACAGGAACCTTATCAATGTTCATATCAGTGGAGAGGGAGAGCATCTGCTTGACCATAGAGGTTGAACGTACAACAGAATCCTTAATCATTTCATTATACTCTGCTATAGTTCCGGACAGCTTTCCTCCCGAATTGTCCCTGCCGATCTCGATATCTATCAGTGAAGAGCAGCCCTTAATCACCGCCAGATCATTGTTGAAGTCATGAGCAATACCTCCGGCAAGAAGTCCCGTCATCTCCATTTTCTGAGCCTGTTTCAGTTCATTGTTCTTTACATCTATCTCCTGCATATTCTCGCCGATGGTGACTCTCATAGACTCAAAACTTCTTGCAAGCTCTCCCAGTTCATCTTTTCTGTCTGTATCAACGCTGTGACTGAAATTCCCCTTTGCCACATCATCAAATACTACAGTAAGCCTCTTTATGGGACGTACAATTGTTCTTGAAAGAAAATATACACTTAATCCGCCGCTCAGAAGCAGTATGATAAAAAGAATAAAATTATCACTGAGCAGTTTATGCTGTTCACTGATAATTTTATTCTTTGAAAAAGTTACAAGCATTCCTCCGTAGAAAACTCCGCTATATTCATATGGAACAAATATCCGGATACTTTGCCTGAGTTCGACAGGAGGATTACAGCACTCACTCAGAGGACCGGAATTACTCTTCAGTCCTGTCCCAAGATAGGATAACACATTCCCCTTACGGTTTATAAAGACCAGGTCAATCAGATCATCGTAGGTTCTGTAGAACCCGGGAAAGACCACACTGCTTCTCAAATCCATATATATTTCGAGAAATTCCTTCCGGTTCTGCACCTCCATGATCCTCGAGAACTTCCTGTCTATTTCTGAAAATACAGGGGCACTTACAGCTCTGGCCTTCAGGACAAATCCGTCTATCATGACCGAACGTATATTGTGGTAATAATATACCGAGAAAATAATCTGCACGACGGCAAAGAGCATAAAAAATGCAAGAAGCATTCTCTTTTGTATTGATTTAAACAACAGCGCTACCTCTTTTAAAAAAGCACATCTTAATCTACTCCCTCATAAATCTAACTACATTTTCAGCAGTAACAATTTTCCCGTCTGTATACCGGTACCTGCCGACCTTATTTCCTTTGATAAGTCTGTCCACTGCAGTCACTGATTCCCTGCCTATAACCTTCGCCTGCTGTGCTATCTCGGCATCGACATCACCCCTGAGCAGCGCCTCCAGGGCAAGTCTGCCGCCGTCAAATCCCACGACAACAACCCTCTTTTTCAGACCGAGATTCTTCACTGCCCCGGCTGCACCGAGGACCATCCGATCGTTACATGCGAAAACTGCTGTTATTGTATCATCAAACGTCAGCTCACGTTTGGCAACAGTATAGGCTTTTTCTAATTTCCAGTCAGCGTGATAGAACTTCACATTCATTCCGGCTCTGCGGGCTCTGGATGCCACGGCCCTTCTCCTTTTTTCACTATTAGGATGTTTTTCAGTGCCGCCGAGAATAAGGAGAGTTCCCTTCCCTCCTGTCTTTTTTACTATATAATCACCGGCAAGACCGGCTGCTGCTGTATCATCAGTCTTTATAATGCATTTTACAGCCCTGTGCTCAATAGGAGTATCTGCAATGACCACGGGAATTTTTCTTTTAAAAGCCTCATCCAGAACACCGTCAAAGAGGTCAGTTCTCTCGGGCCCCAGAATAATTCCATCCACTCCGCGTTTCACAGCATGCATCAAAGCCAGAACCTGCCCAACCGGATTGCTGCGGCAGCTGGTCATATTTACAAGAGAAAAAT
>CAYNFB010000407.1:0-1830 GCA_964396355.1 uncultured Leptospirales bacterium
GTAGTACTGGTAGCATAAATTGCAACAGAGGAGCCCTTTATGCTCATTATCGCATAGTCAGCAATTGTCCATTCAGGCCTGTTGCCTGAATATACCGCAACGAGTTCATTTTCCTTTACCCCCAGTTTGAGGAGTCCCATGGCAGCACAGTCAACACGATGACCGAATTCTTTCCAGGAAATCCCGATCCAGTCATTATCCTCCTTGTAATACAGTGCGTCTTTACCATCTCCGTATTTTAAAAATTGTTCATGAATCATCAATGCAAGATTTTTTACTTTCAAAGTCTCTCCTCGTCGGATGTTTTTTCTAATTTAAAAAATATTTGTTTTTTACACACTCAGGCATGAGTCTTAACAGCCGGTCTAATTTCAATTATTTTTTCATTTTATTAGCAAAAGATAGATTTTATACATAAAAAAACAGGTTTGCATTCAGATTAAGAGCTCAAATTATACACAATGAAAGAATTACATATAACAATAAACACCATGCAGATGAAAAAATGTTCAATAACGAAGTCAAAGGAAGAGCCATAGGTCATTCTCCTCACGGCAGCAATGCTTGAATACCTTAATACAAACGGTAGGACTGGCTTATTATGCTGTCAATGGCAGTGGTTAGATGTGAAGGAGCAGAAATCGGTCTCTTTGTATTTGCATCAGGTATTACGTTTCTTTATACTACGCTATTTATACCGGGGGGGGGTACTCATCATTATCATCAATCGGGTATTGCCGGCATCCTGCTCTACGCTACAGCGGGAGGAATTGACGGCCTGAAACAGGGCAGTTCATTTTCCACCACTTCAATAATGTCCCAATGCTGACCTACTGATAGAAAAAACCACTGGTAAAAACTAAAAGAATACAATATCACTTTTGATTTTCAATCCACTCCTTCCATACTTCAGGCACATACCCTACTGATGCACTGGCACCGGACCTGACAACAGGAGTCTTGAGTAGAAGGGGATGTTCGAGGAGCTCCTTCTCTACATCGTGCTGAAGATAGTGAAGATTTCTCTTCTCGTATTCCCGCCCCTCACTGTCTATCAGGTCACCAGGATCTACAGTTTTTGTAATATTTCGAAGCTCCCCTTTGCTGATGCCTTTCTCGCTTAGATCTACCAGATGCACCTGGATTCTCCTCTCCTTGAAGAATCTCAAAGCCTTTGCTGTATTCTTGCACTTCTTTGTACCGAAAATCTGTATATTCATGGCCGCCCCGCATTCATTTTTTTACATAATTGAAATTGAGAGTAGAAATGAAAAGTATTTTTCGATATTTTGATGGTATATTATTGACAATTAAATATTCTAACAGCTTAATACATTCAGCAGCAGGGACAAAAAATTGATATGATTTTTAATGAACTAATAAATCAGATTCTTCAGTCATTCTCGTCTAATTTCAGAAATCCCGAAATTACTTCGATGAAGATACTCTGGAAAAATAAGGATAAATTTGACACCCTTTTTTCAAGTTCATCCGATAATGAAATTCCCCTCTCCACAATAACAGAAAAAAAGAATTTTACAGAAGAGCTGATAAAAGAGCCTTTTTCGCTGTCAATTGAATCCGCTGAGTCTGGAGATGCACATATCACTGTCTGCCCGATTATCCTGTCCGATGTATTTTCCGGTTATGCTGTCTTTCAGACATCAGAGGCCATTGACATGTCTGATAAGTCAGTTCTGCTCTTCTTCTCTCAAATATCAGGAATTCTTAATTCTGTATTCGCCAGAGAGAACAGTGCTTCAGAAAAATTTAAAAATGAAATACTGACCGACCAGCCGGCAGGGCCGCGATGCACCGGGATGCGCCGCG
>CAYNFB010000407.1:1840-2560 GCA_964396355.1 uncultured Leptospirales bacterium
GATAAATTAAAAAATGAAATACTGAAGATCAGGGATATGCAGGCTCAGCTTTTCCCTAAATTTAAGGGGATTGAGGGACTGGATATTGCCTCTGCCTATCTTCCTGCAAACTATATGTCGGGAAATTTCATAGACGGTATGCATATAGACAATCATACCTATCAGATTGTCGTGTGTGATGTATCGAGATACGGTGCAAGTTCGACTTTTACCGGCGGAATAATACGAACAATACTCAAGTATGAAACCCCGAAAAAGATAGTACCATCCATTTTAATTGAGACAGTAATGGCTAAACTAAAGAGTTCTGTATCAATCATAAACAAAAACTTATTCCTCTCTATTTACCAGATTGACTTAAATACAGGCAAGACAATTCTCTCCTCTTTCGGTCCTCTTAACACCCTGCTCTACAACAAGGCAAAGGGAGGTTATGCAAATTTAAAAAATACCGATACTGGAAAACTCCTTGCAAAGAGAAATTTTCTAAAGGACGTATCCCTCACTCTCAGAGAAGGAGACTGCCTGATACATTACTCTCACGGATTCAATGAAGCCGCTACCTCAGACGGCTCGAAAATTTACGGTGATCAGAGACTGAGCCAATGTATCATGAAAAATGAAAATGAGCCTTCGGTTGAAATAATTCATAACATGATAGAGGATCTCTACGAGTTTACAAATTATTCACCAGTAAATGAAGATATTATACTTATATGT
>CAYNFB010000408.1:0-2555 GCA_964396355.1 uncultured Leptospirales bacterium
ATAGACCGGACAGTAAGCGAGTACCTCGCTCTCTCGGGGGTCCGGCAGTATGCCGTATCGGAGACCCAGAAGTTCGGCCATGTAACCTATTTCTGGAACGGCAACAGGACCGAGAAGTTTGATGATAAGACTGAAACTTATTTTGAAGTCCCCTCAGACCGGGTGGAGTTTAACCAGAGACCGTGGATGAAGGCTGCTGAAGTGACAGATCAGGTTATCGGGGCCGTTGAATCAGGAGCCTATGATTTCATCAGGCTTAATTATCCCAACGGGGATATGGTTGGTCATACCGGTGATCTCGAGGCTGCGGTGATAGCGGCAGAAACAGTTGATCTCTGTCTGGGCAGACTGCTCAAGGCTGTTAAGGATGCAAACGGTACTGCACTGATAACAGCCGATCACGGGAATCTTGATGAAATGTTTGAGATAGAGAAGAAAACCGGAGAATTTGCCAAAGACAGCAGCACCGGGAAACTTAAGAGCAAGACCTCCCATTCTCTTAACCTTGTGCCTTTTATAATATTTGATCCCTCATGCCGGGGCGGATACGAGATGGATTCATCCCTTAAGGAGCCGGGTCTGGGGAATGTGGCTGCAACTATTCTTGATTTTCTCGGATTTGAAAAGCCCGGGGACTATCTTCCTTCACTTGTTAAGTTTAAATGACCGGTGTTCTGATTATTTTTCAAAGAAATGAAGGCCTCATTGTGGAGGAAAATTCTCTGTGATGAGAATCGCTAATGTACTCTTCTGCATTATAATGCTTGTCTCACCGGGCGCATCAGCAGAGCCGGATAATCACCTCCGGGCCGGCCGGCTGAACAGAGAGGGGCTTGCACAGCTGGAAAAGGGCAATTTCGGTCCAGCTCTGAAGTTGTTCTCCAGAGCAGCCGGGCTTGATCCGGGAAAGAAGTATTTATATAACAATATGGCTGTTGCGTATATAAAGATGGAGAGATACTCTGAGGCAGAGAAGAAACTCCGCATATGTCTGGCCATGGACGGGAAGTACGTCAGGGCGATGTCTAATCTGGCCGTTGTTCTCTTTTATCAGAGAAGATATTCCGAGGCCTACCGGTATTACAGAATGTCAAAGGAAAGTGACCCCGGTTATACTGCGGGCAGGTTCAGCCGGGGCAGGGTGATTAAAAAGCTGAGATTGATGAAAAAAGACAGCCCTGCAGACGGTGAGATACAGAAAATTCTGGATCATCTTGAATCAGGAAAAAGCAGGAGTGATTTTCCCTGAAAGATTTTAGAACAGCCTCTCTATCTCTGTGAATATCCCGTCAATATCGTCTCTCTTGAAGCACGGCAGATCTGTGGTAATGTCTTTGTCTGTTACTATAAGTTTTACGGTATCGTTTGTCAGGTAGAGCGGATCCTCTGAGGACTCTCCTATTACCTCTATTTTTGCCGACGTGCCTTCTTTAAAACCTTCTATTAGAATAACATCTGAATCGGGAAAGTATTTTTCTGCAATCTCAAGAGGCGACAGATTTTCACTGTTCCGGGACATTATGGCGAATTTACTTCCGTTTGTGATTGCCGTTGCTGTACTGCCGGCCTCCCTGTATCTGAAGCTGTCCTTGCCCGGATAGTCTATGTCGAAATCATGTTTCATGCTCTTTATTACTGATACGGTGATGCCTGTTCCGGTATATTTTTTAACCAGTCTTTCTATGAGAGTGGTCTTTCCTGAATCTGATCTTCCTGTTATTGTTATAATCTTCTGATTTGTCATTTATATTTCTCCACAGTCAAGAATCTCATGTGAGGAAAAACTCCGCAATAAAAAAGAAAGCGAAAGTAAAAATTAATTATTAATTTATTGCCATAAATATTGTTGAATATTTTATGTTCTTTAGTATCATCGGGAAAAAGAGGTGGGGGAAATGGGGCAGACTGGTCTTAAAGCATGTATTGTCGCAGGAGGCACAAGCGGCAGGTTTGGAAGTGATAAATCTCTTCACTTATATGAGGGGAAACCTCTGGTTATGCACGTCCTTGATGCTATAAGCCCTGTATTTGATGATATTCTTATAAGCGCCAGAGAGGGAGAGAAGTTTTCTTTCACGGGCCTTGAAATTATTCAGGATATAATACCCGGCCTGGGCCCTATAGGCGGAATCTACAGCGCCATTGAAAAGATTGATGCAGAAAGAATTTTTCTCTTTCCCTGCGATATGCCTTTTATAAGCACTGAATTTGTTCGTTATATGACGGAGCTGCCGGATTATTACGACATCGTTGTGCCTAAGACAGGCGGCTACTATCAGCCTCTCCATGCTATTTATTCTAAAAAATGCGCTCCGAGAATCCGGGAAAATATCGACCGGGAAGACTATAGAATGTCAGGATTCTACGAAGGGCTTGAAGTGAGAGACGTCGAGGACATTGAGATAGAGTTCTACGGTGATCCTTTCCGTATCTTCAAGAATGTGAATTTTAAAGAGGATCTTGTTTAAAAGTACAAAACATTGTTTTTTATACTATACCTGTTCAGGGTATTATATTATTGAATCTGCCTTAAAATAATCTATTGATGGATGAAG
>CAYNFB010000409.1:0-1439 GCA_964396355.1 uncultured Leptospirales bacterium
GACAAAAGAATAGTGTCCGTGGCTCTCACAGAATCAGGCAAAACACAATCCAGGCTGATACAGGAAGAGAGGATGAATTACTACCGCAATATTGTTTCAAATCTCCCGGAGGGACATGTGAGAGAGGTGATGTCTTCTTTTGAAATACTGACAGATGCCCTGGAAAGCGGCATGAAACTTTCGGATAATACCATGGAGGAAAAATAAATGATAAACATGCTTGAGGATAAAATATTTACCGACTACTACGACAGCCTTGATACTGAAAGTGTAATAAAGGAAATTGGAACACCGTTATTCCTCTATGATGCCGATATTATCACCGACAGATACAACTACCTGGTAAACTCCATAGACTGGCCGCAAAAGAGGGTCTTCTACGCCATGAAGGCGAACTTCAACCCGGCAATTCTCATACACCTGGAATCCATCGGTTCTTCAATTGATGCGGTCAGTCCCGCCGAGGTCTTCCTTGCAATGAAATGCGGGTTCACACCCGACAGGATAATGTTTACTTCAAACAACATCACCGATGAGGAGATGTTTGAAGTCGCAGATACCGGTGTGCTGTTCAACATAGATTCACTCTCACGTCTTGAAAAATTCGGCCGGGCATTCCCTGGACGGGATGTATGTTTGAGAATCAATACCGATGTTACGGCAGGAGAACATAAGCACATCCAGACAGCCGGCACAGAGACCAAATTCGGAATACCGGCAGACAAAGTTGAAAAGGCAGCATCCATTGCCGCGGCGCATAAACTAAGGGTAACAGGTCTTCATAAACATGCTGGAAGCGGAATCGCCGACAAGGAAGTATTTTTAAAAAGCATGGAGAACCTGGTCTCATTTGCAGACCCGCTGAAATTTCCTGATCTTGAATTTATCGACTTCGGAGGAGGATATAAAGCCCCCTATCATCCTGATGAAGTTCTCGTTGATTATGAAGATTTCGGATGTATATTGAACCGGGAAAGTTCATCGTATCCCAGTGCGGCATATTTCTTGTAAGAATTAATACCCTCAAAGAAAACAGAGGCAGACGCATTGCCGGAGTCGATTCGGGTTTCCCCCATCTGATACGCCCCCTTCTCTACGAGGCATATCATCACATAGTCAATGTTTCTAATCCCGACGGCCCTCCTGCACAATACGATATATGCGGCAACATCTGTGAAAGCGGAGACTGCTTTGCAAGAGACAGAAAGATACAGGAAATAAGAGAGGGAGATATTCTGGCCATCCTGAACGCAGGCGCCTACTGCTACAGCATGGGCTCTATCTACAATCTGAGAGCCCTGCCCTCTCAGGTTTTCGTAAAAGATAAAAAATGCAGAATTACAACACGAAGAACTGGAAACAGCACACTTGCCGATTCCATTCACGGCCAGTGCAGTCTCTGAAGGCATTTATTACAAAAAATATATGCTGCCCAATCC
>CAYNFB010000409.1:1449-2555 GCA_964396355.1 uncultured Leptospirales bacterium
AAAATGCAGAATTACAACGCGAAGAACAAAGAACAGGGAACTTGCCGACTCAATTTACGGCCAGTGCAGCCTTTAAGGAAAGAGATACAGAAGATTTACCGAACTTTTACATCCCTGCCTGCTGCTATACAGGCAGGGTGAAAATTTACTGCTACATATGCATCACGAATACGTGAATAAGATCAACTCCATCATCAAGCCTGTCCAGAGCCTTACCCACGACCGTTCCGATTTTATCAAAGGAGTCTATCTTCCCTGACATTCCGCATCCTGCTGTTTCGGATGTAACAATCAGATCTCCGGGGTTAACAGGATTTCTCCTGGCATCGACCTTACACAGAGCCTTACCAGCAAGCGCCACAGGATAGACCTTCTCCTCCCGGCCTGAGTTATTTATAATAATATAGGGATTGCCTGACACTATGCCTATTACAGATTTATTAAAACTGCTTCTTGATTTGGAAAGAACAGAGGCTCCCTTTTCACTGACGACGAGAATATCTCCGGGAGATACGTATTCCACCTCATCAACTTCGAAAAGTTCAACAAGACCTCCGGGAAAATCATTGTCAGCCGGGCCTCCGTTAATATTCAGTCTGCCGTTAAACTCCGACTGACCCGATACCAGCAGAGCCCTGCCGTTTCCAAGCATCTGAATATTACCGTCATACTGGTTTACCATTTTACCGGAACCGTCTGCCACGAGAGAATAGCCGTGTTCACTGCAGAAAAGTCCGCCCGCTCCGAATCTTGATGCGCCTATAACACCGGCACCGGATCCCTCGGCACCCGGAGCCTGGCCTCTTACTCCCACATGTGAACTGTGGCCCACAATACCGTATGACTTTATCTTCTCTGAAGTATTTACACCCGAAATACCGGTAATACCGATAGAGTAATCCTTGTTGGATGTATTATTACCATATACAACAGAAGAGCCGTCCAGAGGAGGAGTAATATCCTTGAAGAGCTCATTCTTTTCAGCTTTAACTGCGATAGTTCCGCTATGACTGTTAAAATGATGATCAGTTGCCGCATAATCATGCTCATGCGGCAGAGGCTCTCTCATATCATAGAGTCTCTCATCATTTGCCTGAACAGCCATT
>CAYNFB010000410.1:0-2533 GCA_964396355.1 uncultured Leptospirales bacterium
GGAATAGGCAGCGACCATCAACTTTCGTAGAGATGCACGGCCGTGCGGTAAGCGTCAAATACTTCCCATCTTCACATAAATCTTAAATTATGATACTCTTCTCTTATCTAAAGAAGAGAGGGTCCATGAAATCAAGAGAAAGTCGCCTTCAATACTGGCAGAACCACCTTCAGGCTTTTTATACATCAGGTTTATCTCAGCGGGAATATTGCCGCCGGGAAAATATCAGCTACTGGTCATTTAACCCGTGGAAACGCAGACTTGAGAGAGAAGATCAATCAACGTCAATGACTGAGATTAAATTCAATCCGGTTAAACATGAAATTGCTTCAGGCAATGCAATTATTATGACTCTGAATAACTCGGTTCAGATATCTTTTCCGGTAGATATACCTCCAGATAACCTCATCTATATAATCAATGCACTTGGAAATAATTCATGCAGATAGACTGGAATAATGCTCGTATTTTTATCAAACCCGGTGTTACCGATATGCGTAAACAGATAAATGGACTTGCAGTCATCACCGAGGAAAAAATGAACCAGAATCCATTGAACGGTAATATCTATATGTTTTGCAGCAGGAACCGCCGTTTATTGAAAGTACTGTACTGGGATAGAAACGGGTTCTGTCTCTGGCAAAAACGATTGGAGAAACACAAATTCCCCTGGCCGCAGACAGAGCAGGAAGCTCAGGAGATAAGCCGGCAACAGCTGACTATGCTGTTATCGGGGATCGACTTTTTCAATGCCCACACAACCCTGAATTTTTCTCATGCTTCATAAAAAAGTACTATTAATATTTTTTCATGTTAGTACAGTAACCATATGAGTATTGATCCAAACAATTTTCCTGATGATCCTGCGCTATTAAAGCAAATGCTTTTGTCTCTTAATGAGTCAAATAACAATCTCAAAACCGAGAACGCTTCTCTGAGGAATCAGATCGCAGATTTCAGGAGAATGGTTTTCGGTAAAAGAAGCGAGAAACTGACAAAAGAAGAAACAGGTCAGATGCTCCTGTTTAACGAGGCGGAAGATGGTGTTGCAGAAGCTGAGTTTGAAGAATTGAAGAGGGAGGAAACCACTGTATCCTCCCATACCCGCAGGAAACGGGGCAGGAAGAAACTTTCAGATGAAATTCCCCGTAAAGAAATCATTCATGATCTTACGGAAGAAGAAAAAAGATGTCCCTGCTGCGGAGAAGAACGACCATGTATTGGCGAGGAAGTAACTGAAGAGCTTGATATTATTCCACAGCAGATAATCGTTAACAAACACATAAAGAAAAAATACGGGCCCTGCAGATGTGATGATTTTCTTGCAGAAGAAAATGCAGAAATAAAAACAGCGAAAGCACCTGGACGTCTTATTCCGGGCAGCATCGCATCACCGGGCCTTCTCGCATATTCTATTACAGCAAAATTCTGTGACGCCCTGCCTTTTTATCGACAGGCAAAGATTTTCTCCAGATTCGGAGTTGATATCTCCCGGGCAACGCAATGCAACTGGTCACTTCTTACAGCAGAAAAATGCGAGGGACTTTTAAAAGTTCTGGAAGAGGTTATTCTTTCAGGCCCGGTTATCCGTATGGATGAGACAACAGTACAGGTGCTGAAAGAAGAAAACAAATCTCCTTCATCCAAATCTTATATGTGGGTTGCCTATGGCTATGGAAAAGATGACTGTCCTCTGCTTTTATATCAGTATCATCCGACGCGATCATCAGAAGTTCCAAAAAAATTCTTAAAGAACTATTCCGGGTTTGTGCAGACTGACGGCTATAAAGGATATAATTTTGACTCATCTTCATATGAAGGAACAATTACCCATGTGGGATGTCTTGTGCATGCAAGAAGAGAGTTTGAAAAGGCATACAAGGCAAACAAAAAATCGAAGTGTGCATACATGGCTCTGAAATATATTCGTGATATCTACAGGATAGAGAATTCTCTCAGGAGCAGGAACCTTGGGAGTGAAGACTTTGTGAATAAACGCAAAGAACAGATGAAACCCATTCTTGAGAAATTTCATAACTGGCTTTGTGAACAGGAAAAAACTGTTCTACCTCAAAGTTTAGCAGGTAAAGCTCTGAAGTATACACTTTCCGTGTGGAAAAACATTATTCAGTTTCCTGATCACTATCTTCTGACTCCGGACAATAATCTCGTTGAAAATGTTATCCGGCCATTTGTCATTGGGCGCAAGAACTGGTTATTCTCCAATACTCCGAGGGGGGCACGAAGCAGCGCATGTTTCTATTCTCTCATTGAGAGTGCAAAAGCCAACAAGCTTGAACCTTACTATTATTTGCGGAATATTTTTGAAAAATTGCCGGAGGCTACAAGCAAGGAAGATTTCAGAAATTTATTGCCGGATATGGTTACTCAGGAAATGATCAAAGTCAACTGAATGGGGAGTATTTGACGCTTACGCTGAAATGTTTAAAAATGAATTTGCAAATGCTGAAATGGTTTGTATAGTTGAAGCGATTTTTCAGGATGGTGAATGGGCTATTCTGGAACGGAAGGA
>CAYNFB010000411.1:0-2529 GCA_964396355.1 uncultured Leptospirales bacterium
TGCTGTAAACTACATAGTCCTGTCCTTATGTGTATTCTACTTCGATTCAAAACTTTCGTTCTATACCCTGTTTATCATCTGTTTATCACAGGCAAGCCTCTTCCTTTTAGAGCCCTCGCTTATTCCGGGAGGTGCTGCAAGCAATACTCCCATAAGATTTCTTATTTACGTCTGGGTAGCAATAGGCATATACTCCGGCGCAGTTGCGACAAGAGAGCTTTTCAAGATTGCCCTGAAGAATGAAGAGGAATCGAAGAGATCCCTCGCCGAGCTGAAAGAGATAATCAGCTCATGCATAGAATCTGTTGCTGTATTGAAAAAAGAAATAATTCAGCAGAACAGCACATCACACAATCTTGACAATATTTCACAGCATCAGGCCGCCTCTCTGGAAGAGATCACATCAGCCCTTGAAGAGCTTGCGGCAAATTCTGAATCAATAAATCTTACGGCAACTACTCTCTTTGCCGAATCGGATACAATTGTCGATTCAATCAGCAAACTCAGACAGTCCAGCAGGGATGTAGTTAAGAGTTCTGAAAAAATAAGCGCAACACTGATGACAATATCTGCAAATTCTGAAAGTTCAACAGATAATATAATGAAGACCATGGATAATTTCAGGACCCTGAGCAGCAAGAGTAATGAGATGTCCGGCTTCATAGCCCTGATAAACGACATTGCAGACAGAGTGAACCTGCTGTCGCTCAATGCCGCAATTGAGGCTGCCCGGGCGGGAGATCAGGGAAGAGGATTCGCGGTTGTGGCAGACGAGATATCCAAACTCGCAGACCAGACAGCGGATAACTCCAGAGCCATAGAAAAAATAATAAACGAAACACGTAAGATTATCATTGAAAACAGTGATGCCATAAAAAGCTCATCGGCGGACATGATGGAGCTTAACCGCTCAATAGAGGTAATCGAAAATGAAATATGCGAGGAGGAGAACCTGATTAAAGATATAGACAGCGCAATACTCGATCTTGCTCCTCTGAATGAGAAGATTAATCAGTCCAGTAAAATTATTGAAACATATACAAGCGAGCAGAAAATCGCCACCCATGAATCAAGCAGGACTGCAGCAGATATTGCCGGCAAAGCCACAGAGCTTGTATCCATGTCAACGGCAATGTCAGAGGCATCAATGAGACTGGAGAAAATTACAGGGGAATTAGAAAAGCTCACAGAGAAAATACAGAGTCATTAAATCTGATCCCTCCTGCATAATAGCACCGGACGAGTTTTAATATTGACTAATATTCCGCGGCAGTACAAAAATGATCCTGTAAATAAATTTTTATTGATCTGGAGCAGCCATGGAACTTGGAATAATGGGTCTTCCCCAAACCGGGAAGAAAAGCCTCTTCGAACTTCTCACAGGGAGCAAGCCCGTAGAAGGTGGAGATAAAATCATTGCCGGAGTTGCAGATATACGGGACCTGCGGTTTGACAAACTTGTTGCAATGTATGAGCCGAAAAAAGAAGTACCTGCCCGAATTACCCTTCAGCTTCTTCCTAAAATTGAAAGTGACTCAATCAAAGAAGGAAAAATATTCACAGACATATCAAAAATGGACGCGCTCTGTCACGTTGTGAGAGCATTCGAAGATGACTCGGTCTATCATGCAAGCGGAACAGTCGATCCTGCCCGGGATATTGAGTCTATTAATTCTGAACTGATAATGCACGATCTTATCTTCATTGAAAAGAGATTTGAAAGAATAGAAAACAGCCGAAAGAAGAAAGCAGACAAGAAGCTTGATGAGGAAGAGGAACTGCTTAACCGGATGAAGGATCATCTGGAGCAGGATCTGCACCTGAGAACATTCACCTTCACAGAGGAGGAGGAAGTTCTCATATCGGGCTACCCTTTTATCACAGTAAAAGATATGCTCATCGTCCTCAATGTAAATGATGATCTAATCGGCGACAATACGCTGATTGACACAATAAAGAAGGCAGTAGAACCGCTGAGGATGGAGGTGATGCAGGTCTCTGCTAAACTGGAGTCCGAAATTGCTTCACTGGACAGCGAGGAGGAACGGGCCGAATTCATGGAAGAGGCGGGAATAATAGAACCTTCCCTAAATGTTCTTTCACTGCTGGCCATGAAGACTCTGGGACTGATGTCATTCTTCACAGTCGGTAAAGACGAGGTGAGACAGTGGCAGGTAAAACAGAATTCACCCGCGCCCGTTGCAGCAGGGGCCATCCATACGGATATACAGAGAGGCTTCATAAGAGCCGAGGTTATGAAGTACGATGAACTCATTGAACATGGAACAGAAGAAGAGCTGAAAAAAGCCGGAAAATTTCACGTTATGGGCAAGGACTACATTGTGGCTGACGGAGATATAATTAATTTCAGATTCAATGTATAATAACACTTTTAAAAAAAATTATTTTTACAGTAATTTTTTTAATTGACATAATCACAGTCAAATTGTTTATGTTCTTTATTGCACGGGGTTTTAGCTCAGTTTGGTTAGAGTACCTGCCTGTCACGCAGGGGGTCGCGAGTTCGAG
>CAYNFB010000412.1:0-2471 GCA_964396355.1 uncultured Leptospirales bacterium
TACTGAACAAAGGTATATTTATAAACAAAGTTATCAACAATTGTGGATAAATAAATGAGGTATAATCTTGGCACAACGAATTTGGGATAACGTATTAAGAAATCTTGAAACAAAAATAAACAGACAATCTTTTGCAATGTGGCTCAAAGACACAGAACCTTTGTCAATAGAAGGGGATCTTCTAAAAATAAAAGTTAAAGATGATGTAGCAGCTAAACACCTTAATGATCAATACCTGAAGGATATCGAAGAAATTTTAGAAAGTACAACGGGTAAAAAGTATATTTGTGAATTTGTTACCGGTATAACAGTTAGTGAAGAGGAAAAGATTCCTCAGCCGAATTATAACTCAAATAACAAACATATTAACAATGTATTAACAGTGAATGAACAATCCTCACCTTTAAATGAAAACTATACATTTAATAATTTCGTTGTGGGCCCAAATAATCAGCTTGCCCATGCGGCAGCAAAAGCAGTTTCCCAGTCTCCGGCAACTCAATTTAATCCTCTTTTTATCTATGGAGATACGGGTCTTGGAAAAACTCATTTAATCCAGGCAATAGGTCACTTCATTCTTAAAGAAAGACCTTTTTTAAAAGTAATGTATATTCCAACGGAACAATTTATTAATGAATTTATTTATTCAATTCAAACAAATACTCAGCAGAGCTTTAAAATTAAATACAGAAATGTTGATATATTGATGATTGATGATATTCAATTTCTAGAAAGAAAAGAAGAGACTCAAAACGAATTTTTTCATACATTCAACACTCTTTACGATAACAAAAAACAAATTGTCATTTCAAGCGACAGACCGCCGAAGCAGATAGCTACCCTTGCAGACAGACTTAGAACACGTTTTGAATGGGGAATGATTACAGATATTCACACACCTAATCTGGAAACAAGGGAAGCTATATTAAGAAATAAAGCGGCTAAAGAAAATATTAATATATCAGATGAAGCATTAAACTACATTGCAAGACGAATAACATCAAGCATAAGAGCTCTTGAATCGGCTCTGGCTAATATGCGAATGGTTTATGATATTTATAAGGAGCCTATAAATATCAAACATGTAAAGGAACATTTAAAACATCTATTCGATGAAGAAACCAGTAAAAAAGTAACCACAAACGATATAATGATTAGAGTAGCGGATATATATAATGTATCTATAGAAGATCTTATATCTAAAAGCAGACAAAGCAGAATTGTCACTCCCAGATTTGTCGCAATGTATCTGGCAAGACAACTAACCGATCTTACAACAAAAGACATAGGACGACAATTCGGGAACAGAGATCATTCAACTGTAGTCAATGCAATTAATAAAATTGAACAGGATATGAAAACCAAGTATGAGTTTAAAGAACAAATAGAAGATCTCAAGATAGAATTGCAGAGTTAATAACCTGTTTATATTAGACTAATAACTGTTATCATTCTGTTAAGAAAAAAGAATAAAGCAGTAATTAAATACAAAAAAAGTAATGAAAGGGATAAACACTTAATTATTAAATATTGTCAACAATCAGTTGGATAGAGTAAAGGCTGAATAAATCAGATACTTTTATATTTATAAACATATCTCAACCCCTACTACTACTACTGATTAATAAACAAAATAAATTATTTATTAATAGAAGGAGCTTTATATGCTGATAACTGTGAACAAAGACATGCTTCTCAAAGCAATAGGAATTGCTGATTCTGTAATATCCTCAAAGAATATAAATACTATTCTCTCTAACTGTCTTTTTAACGTTACAAGTGATTCTATCCAGATAATAGCTACTGATAATGAAATGGCTGTTAAAACAAAAATAGAAGCTCAATCAGAAGGAGATATATCTTTCACTGCAAATGGAAAGAAATTTTCAAGCATATTAAAAGAGCTGCCGGATGATAATGTAATCCTGGACATAGATGATTCTATGATAATTAATATTAAATCAAATAATGTTAAGGGTAATTATACACTGTACGGAACTGATTCAGAAGAGTATCCTGAGATTCCGGAAATAAATATAAATAATTCCATCGAGATAGAACAATCTGTTTTTAAAGAAATGATACGAAAAGTTATTTATGCAGCTGCTACAGATACTATAAAACCAGTTTTTAACAGTTTATATATTGTTTCAGAAAAGCCTGGTACTATTACAGCAATAGCTACTGACTCAAGAAGATTATCAATGATAACAAGAACTATCAACAGCGAAGCATTAATCGGTGAAGGAATAATTATCCCTCTAAAAACTATTAATGAAATATATAAACTGCTTATTACTACAGGTAACTGTAAAATGTCTTTTGACAGCAACCAGTGTTACTTTCAAATAAATGAAACTGAAATTGTATCAAGAATAGTAGATGGACAGTTTCCTAACTATAAACAGATTATTCCAAAAGAATACAGTCTTAAATCAATTATTGAAACATCTAAGATACTCGATTCAGTA
>CAYNFB010000413.1:0-2464 GCA_964396355.1 uncultured Leptospirales bacterium
TGAAAAGGCCCGCGCCTTTTTTTCTTGCTCTGTTTCTGACCTCCTGCCTGAGCCAGCCTGCGTATTTCAATCAGGTCGTCCTTGACAGGGACAGCATACGTATAGCAGTTCTGCCTTTCAGAGATTATAAGAAGAATGAGGGTAATAATTCGGGAGATCTTGTCAGAAACGTTTTTGAGACGAAGCTCATTAACCGCGGATTTAAGACAATTGATGTAGAAAAGATTGCATCCGGTCTGGAGATTTCAAATTTACAGGATGCCGATATTAACAGCGACTGGATAATTGAAACAGGCAGGGCAATAAATGCAGACTACATGGTATTCGGGTCAATATATGATTACAGGGTATTTGAATATTCTACTACTTTTATCTATATCTTCGAATGGCTTGAGACTACCTATTCATTGGGGGTAACTGCCCGGATGGTCTCATGCAAAACCGGAAATGTAGTGTGGTCCGGCACTCATTCCAGCAAGTCATACACTTTTAATGATGCTGCAGAGGACGTTGTTAATGCAATGATTAAGACAATGAAGTATAAATCCTCTTTAAAAAAATAGCAGAAGGATTTATACTTCGCAGAATACTATGCAGCAAACATATCTACAGACTTGACTTCACTAATCGGAATTTCCTGTTTTTTGTTTCCCTTGTCCATTGTTATTATTACATCATCTATTATTTCTCTGTTCTTGTATAATTCAACTTCTGTGCCGTCCTGGAGGATAACTATTATATCCAGTCCCTTTATCAGCAGATATTTTTCAAGCAGTTCTCTGAATGTCTTTGTTCGATTCTTTTTTACCTTCATTTAATACTCCTCCGACTGTTATGTCACATAAATTATATCGACATAATTCAGTTCTACATTACTACTTTTTTCGGTTTACTTTAATCTTCTTCAAATCCGAGGCGCCAGACTGCCCATCCGGCAGTTTTCTGCTCTTTTGCCAGGTTCTTTAATGCACTTCTGCAGAAGTTGTCCGAAACAAAAGCTTTGAATTTGTTATTTCCGCTTCCTGATATTTCCAGAGTGCCGGATTGGTGACGTTTTGATCTGTATTTTTTCTTCAGCCTCCCGGCATACCTCGATGACACTGCTTTTGTTTTTTTATTTTTCTGCCATAGATATCCGTAGGCCGGTATACCCAGAATTATTCTGTTCCGGGGCATAAAATTTTTGAAGTAGTTTATGTTTTTTTCGGCCCAGAGTAAATCGGTTACCGGGCCGGCATCTGTTGTCGGGTCGTGAAGATCGTAGCACATGATCACCGCCCTTTCCAGATAGGGAGAGAGCAGTCTGATATCGTGGGAGAGGGAATACTGCCTCCTGTAATCTGTCTGCGGATAAAGCGCCATGGTGAGTTTTGTCTTTTTTAGTGACTGATGAAGAATTTTAATAAACAGGACTATTCCGGGGCTGTAACGGGCGGGTATACGCTCAATATCCAGGTGAATTCCTCTGAAATTATGAGTCCGGGAAAATTTACAAAGAGCGCGTACTGTTTTTTTTATCAGAATATCCTTTGCGAGAATTTTTATACCTGTTGTCGGACTGTTAAAGGATATGAGAGGGTATAGGTTAGCTCTTCGGTTTCTGTGGTGAGACAGAATTTTGTCTGTCAGTCTGTTCTTTTTCATGCTCACTCTGCAGTCTTTGTTGATCAATATACCGGTGAAGCATATTACGTCGAAGTCCTCTATATATCTATTCAGATCATCATCGCTGATCTTTGCATAGTGGGGCAGGTACCCCCATTTTTCAACTGTGCTTTCATCGGGCACAGCCCGGATCGGTGTCGAAAAGAGTGTAATTGCAGAAATTAAGGCTGTTAGTATTCTCTTCATGTATTTGTTGTACCCCTTTGCCCGGAGATATCAAGCTTTTATCTGAATTGTTCTTGATATTATAAACGGGTGATTTATTTAAAATCTGATATAAAATTTTAAAAAGGATAATTAAATGACAGAGGATTCTTCAGCCGTAATGGAAGCTAAACTTCGGACATTCAGGCCCTGGGCAGTATATATAGTTTTATGGGTCTTCATGATGTTTTCAGCTCCATTTGTAATTCTTGCATTTAAGGGAGACGGGCTCTTCCTGGCCGTGTTCATGGGAATCATGTCTTTCATGGTCATGCCGGCTGCTGTTAAGCTTATGAGAACATTCAGGTGCCCGGTTTGTAATAACTTTCTTGGACTGAAGGTAGATCAGTATTGTTCTGTTTGCGGAGTTAAGTTGAAAAAGGACTAATCTGCTGTATTTTCTGTTTTTGTACAGCTAATGGTAATGAACATTTACATGAATTTCAGGAGCGGAGGTGTACAGATGGTGACTAAACAGCAGGTAATAGATAGAGCCGGTCGGATAGGATTTGCAGATATCGGTTTTACAGGAGCCCAAATGCTGTCATCCCAGCTTGAATGTCTTAAAGGACGTGAGGACAGTTATTCCTGGACA
>CAYNFB010000414.1:0-435 GCA_964396355.1 uncultured Leptospirales bacterium
CTCGGCCGCCTTGCGCTTACTGATATCACGAAGTATCCCCTCCACACCGTCAGGTTTTCCCTCCGCATCATATACAAGATGAGAGGTTGCAGAGGTAATTACCATCCTGCCGTCCTTTCCCTTCAGGCGAAGCTCGTAATCCGAAACAGATCCATATTCCATAAGAGCATCAGACAGATCATACCTGTCGGAGGGATCAATATAGACATCACTCACATCACGTCCAATTAGCTCACCTGGAGTAAAGCCTGAATACTTCTCAATTGACGGGCTGATCTCGGTGATTATCCCCGAAAGATCGGTCTGAAAATAAACATCCTGGATATTCTCAAATATGCTTCTGTATTTTTCCTCGCTTATTTTAATTTTCTCATCGGCCATCCTTTGATCTATCTGATGCCACACACCCTGCATCAGAAGCGCAAGCTGATGGAG
>CAYNFB010000414.1:473-2449 GCA_964396355.1 uncultured Leptospirales bacterium
CCTGCAACAATGACAATGCGATTATCAGAAAAAACAGGAGCAGTCATATGCCGTACAAGAGGAAGATGCCCCTGGGGAAGTCCCTTAATCCAGGGATTGGGCTGTGAATAGTCATTGGTAATCACAGGCTTCCTCTGCCTGACCGCCTCCCCCCAGAGTCCGGTATCCTCTACATTAAAAGACACCTGTTTATCATCAATACCGCAGCCTTCAAGTGCCGACTCCGACCAGGAATGCATTGTCATGATGGTCTCATCTTCATTGAGAAATGCCAGATAGCCGATGCTGCTTCCGGTCAGCTCTACAGCCTTCTCCAGGGCAAAGTCTGTAATTTCCTTTATTGAAGCATCAGTCATACGGCCAAGCTCCAGCAGCGCCTCGGAGCGTTTATAATTGAGCTGATCTGCCTTTTCCTTCTCCCTGCGCTCCGTCAAGTCTTCAATGATTCCCACTCCTCCTATAACCAGCGAATCATCAAGTATGGGCTTAAAGAGTACACGCACAGGGTTCTCCCTGCCGCCTGTTTCAGAGAGATAATTTCCCTCATAGATGCCTGATTTGCCCGACAGGGCAGCCTCCACAGCCTCGACTAATTTCACATTCTTCAGATTCAGCATGTCAATTCCCGTCAGGGCCTCTCTGGATGAGCCAATTATATTTATAAACACTTCATTGCAGTCTGTGATCACCCCCTTATTGCTGAAGTGAATCAGCCCAAGAGGCGCATTATTGAAGACAAGACGCAGCTTCCCCTCCTGCTCCTCCAGACGCCTGTTGGTGCTTATCAGTTCCTCATTTATAGATTCAAATTCCTCCATAGATGCCGTCAGCTCTTCATTAACAGCGGAGAATTCCTGATTCAGAAAAAGCAGTTTATCATTCTTTATTTTTATTTCCTGTTCAGACTCTTTGCGCGTGGTTATATCAAGGACAGAACCGAGAAAGTATAATGGAGTTCCCTGCGTATCACGAATAAGGTTTGCATCAAGAATCCCGTAAACAGTATAACCGTCCCGGTGGATAAACTTCTTCTCCATCTGATAGTGATCGATCTCTCCCCTGCCGAGACGGGCCTGCTTCTCCAGATTGATGTCAAGAACCTCGGGATGGGTAATTTCACTGAGATGCCGTCCCTGAAGTTCTGCCTCATCATAGCCCAGCATTTTACAGTAGGCCCGGTTGGCATGTTCAATCCGGAAATTCAGACCAATCTGGGCAATACCCACGGTGATGTTTTCATAGACACGGCGGAATCTCAGTTCGCTGACTTTAAGCTCATCCTTTATGGCCTTCTCCTGCATTTTTATGTCAAAGAGCCTGAAAGCCATATTTATAGATGCAATAAGAACAGTCTCGCCTGAATGTTTTACAATATATCCGTATGATGTAATCCCCTCTGTCTTCTCGACTACTTCACGTTCTGTATGGGTTGACAGGAATATCAGAGGAAGGTCGCGTTTCTTTAAAATCAGTTCAGCAGCCTCTGTGCCGTCCATAGCCTCGCCGAGATCTATATCCATGAGTACCAGGTCAATATCCGAAGCCGATTCGGCCAGTTCTACTGCCTCCTCTCCGGTTTCAACATGTATTACATTATAGCTGTAGCGTTCAAGAGTCTTCTTTGCAACTGCAGCGCTGATAACCTCATCCTCAACAAGGAGAACAGTCTTTCCTTCCCTGTTATTTTTTCTATTCTTATACTTCTTTTTCAGATCCTTCACAGGATACCTCTCAGGATGATTATATCAGAACATCAAAGATGAACATCATAGTAGAATATGCATTAAAATTACGTATTTTATGAATATATTTTTCAAAATCAAGTATTAATTAGCGGAGAAGAATAAAGCATATAAAACATCGGTTAAAGAAGCATTGTCATTTCCATGATACGGACATTGTCATCGTTTTTTTTGAGGCGAAATCTAATGACAGGGCAGTATAAACTGGGCATGAAGCTGATCCGTCACATCTGT
>CAYNFB010000415.1:0-2448 GCA_964396355.1 uncultured Leptospirales bacterium
GTAGGGGGCGATGAAGTGATCCGGGAAATCAGATAGTCTTTTCTCCAGACGACTTCCGTATCCCTCCCTCATGAATAGAAGAGAGTTGTACAGGTTCATTCCCTTGAGACTGTTTCTGCTTAGTGCTGCTCTGTACAGCTCTTCAAGCTTTGCTGTGCTGATTTTTTTATACTGACTCTCCAACTGCCTGATCGTATAGGGGGATCCGGGTGTATAGAAACAAAGATCTTCACTGAGTGAGGTTCTCTCTTCCCTGCTGAGTTTACCTGATTTGCTTTTTATACGGTAGATCCAGTATCTGCAGTTTGCAGAGTAAGTACCTTCCGGGAACATCTGCAGTGATTTATTCATTCTCTCCAGAGCCTGGTTCGGCCTGTTCTGCTTCATATAATATCGCCCTGTGAGCCAGAGGAACCGGCCCGACTGCTTATTTGAAGGAAATCTTTTTACATAGGAATCCATGTATTTAATGAACTCAGTCCTGTTTCTCTCTTCAAGATAGAACGACAGTCTGGTGAGAACTCTTTGGGCAATTTCATCATCTTGAGTATCTTTTATATCTCTGTATATGTTTACAGCGCTGTGTTTTCTTTTGATGTCCCAGAGAGTATTTGCAATGGCCAGCACTGTGGAATCCCTGCTGCCTCCGGGTTTTAGAGAGCTGACAATTTTTTGGGCTTTTGACGGATTTTTTCTCACTTCGAGAAGTATCCGCAGCAGTTCAGCTTCGGGATTATGAGCTTTATCTCCGGAATTTTTAAGTTCCCGCTCGGACTGAGAATAATTTCCTGATTTATAGAGCGCATCGGCAAGGGCTCCCTGAGCGTCGAGGCTCACTTTCTTCTCTTCTTTCAGATAAACAAGTCTTCTTGCTGCTATTTCATCCTTCCATCCTCCTGACCCGCCGTCTTTAAGAATGGCCAGATAGGTGTCTGCGGCTTTTTTATAATTTTTCGATGCCTCATAAACAGAAGCGAGTCTTATTTTGATCATCGAAATAGAGGTCTTGTCTTCATAATTTCCAGTAATTGAAAGGAGTTCTTTCTCCGCCTCTTTGTATTTCTTCATTTTAACCAGTGCTCTTGATTTAAGCAGCACTGCATCTCTGTAGAGAGGGGTTGTGCCGCTGCTCATCAGATCAATAAACTTTATAACGTAGCTGTTTTCTCCGTACTTATAGAATAGTGATGCGATTTCGTAAACCGCATCGTCATAGTAAGGACTTTTTAGATGGAATCCATCTAAAAAGGAATGCACGGGGTGAGGAAACAGCCGGAGTTTAAAGTTATATTCAGAGTTGAAGCAGCTGTTTGCAAAGTAGAGAATAGCTTCTTTGTACTTTTTTTCCTTTTTTAAAGCGGTGGCAAGGAGAAAATTTTTTCTGAAGTCTTTCTGTCCTCTCTCGATTTTTTTTACAACTTCAGCCGGTATGCTGTAAAAACCCAAAGAGGAGAGCTCATCTCCTGTCCCTGACTGGCCGCATGAAAGAGCCATTAAGAATGTTGTTGAAATTATTATAGCAGTTTTTTTCATTCGTCATCCATATATTTTGCGTATTCCGGTATGGTCTCAAGCTCCGGTAGGCTCATAACCTTGTCATAGACCGAGTCTCCAGGATTGATAAGATAAAAATTATCCCTATGTATAGATTGAAATTTTTCTTTTCTGTCATCCAGGTATTTATCAATCATAGCCCTTACATTATTATAACGGTTATATTTCATTTTTCTTTTATTTTCAGGCTCAAGCCTGGATTCAATGAGAGCCAGTATGGCATATCTTTTTGCAAACTTGGCTCTCTTCACTGCTTTTGAGTATTCATAGAGTCTTATGGAGTAATTTCTTTCGGGAAGGTTGTCGGCCATTACCATTATTCTTTCAGCCCACTTTGATGAACGGTATCCGAGAGAAAGATATTTTTTTGGGTAATGCTCTTTGTTTTTTAAAATTTCCGGTGCAGCATTGTTTAACAGATTTCGTGAATCTTTTACATCATATAATATTACCTGCTTATATAGTTCAATCATCAGGAGCTGAGATTTTTTTAACTCTACAAAGGCATTGTGAAAAGAAAATTTCATATAGAGTATTCTGCCTATAAGATCGTGCCGGATAGCCTCTTCATAGAGTCTGATTTCGTTATCGGTACCTCTGTTTGAAATAGTCGGGTTTATGAATTTAATAAAATAGCGGTTATCTTTGAGACTCTTTTGGGCATGTCTCTGTTCTCCTGCATTCAGGCTTGATTTGGTTCTCTGTGCGGAAAGAGGTGAAATGAGCAGTGGAATAACGAGAGGAAGGACCTGAAGGGATTTTTTAAAGTTCAAAGACCATGCCCTCTCTTGCAAGGAGTATTTCCGTTCTGACATTGTTCATCTGCCTTGAACCTCCTCGTAGAGATCGAGCACGAGGCGGTTCGCGGCGTCGCCGATGGCGTGGGTGCACACC
>CAYNFB010000416.1:0-2428 GCA_964396355.1 uncultured Leptospirales bacterium
TGTATTTAATCAAGCAAAATTCCCCATAAAAATCGAGTTAAAATCCCCATTGAAGTCATGGGTATTTTTTGATCATTTTTCTTTCATCAATGCGTGTTTCATCCGATAGCTCTCACCTTCAAATATAAGCAGGTGTCCGTGATGAGCGAGTCGGTCTATCATTGCTGCCGCCATCTGATCATCGGTAAGAACAGAGCCCCATTTAGAGAATTCCAGATTAGTTGTTATTACAATACTCCTGCGTTCATAGCTGTCAGAAATTATTCTAAAGAGAAGTTGTGCTCCCTGTCTGTCCAGCGGCACATAACCCCATTCATCAAGAATTATCAAATCGGCTTTTAATATTTTGTTCATAAGTTTTTCCATAGTGCCGTTGCGGGATGCTTCTGACAGCTTAACTGAAAGTTCGGCAACAGTAAAAAATCTTACTGAGAAGCCCAGATTGCATGCCCGGATTCCCAATGCGACAGCCAGATGTGTTTTTCCTGTACCGACTTTTCCGTACAACACAATATTTTGTTTTTCTCTGATAAAGTCTGTTTCAGTCAGATCTTGTCGGTTGAGCCCTCTGGGAAATTTCAGTTGATTGAAATCATATCCCTCAAGTGTCTTATAAACAGGGAATGCCGCTTCCCTGAGAAGTCTGGTTCTTCTTGATTTCTCACGGCTTTCAAGTTCTTTGTGTAATACTTTATGCAGGAACTCCTCCTGCTTTAATGTTGCCTCTTCTTCGCATAACTCCACAGCCGTCTGACTGAAAGATACACGTTTGCAGAAGCCGGATATTTCTTCTCTGATCAAAGTTCTTTTCTTTTTCATTGTTCCCTCCAGCTGCTTATCAGGTCATTGTCATATGAGTTAAGATCAGGCCCCGAATCCGGAATGATATCCAGTCCGGTGTTTAATATCCGGGCCGCTATTGCAGTAGCACTGTACCCGTCAAGGGTTCCCCGATTTACAGCTTCCGTCATTGCCTGTATCGCAGTTTCAAAATCATATTGGCCGCATAAATCACGTAAAGTTTTCATTGCCTTTTTCAATCCCGACTTGTCCATTCCATCGATGCTGTTGCGCAGTACATCGGGCATTGATTTTCGTATGCCGCTGTTTTTCCAGGCACCCGGATTCTTTAAAAGGCGGGATGCGGTAGTGCTCCAGTCCACGCTGTCTGTGCGGTTCTTCCCGTATATACGATCATGACTGATTATTCTAACCCCTGAAGTATTCAGTACTTCAATATGATGTGCTCCTATGGCTGCAATTATTTCACCGTGTCCCATTTCAGGAGAGGATGAATACCAGTGCTTACCATCCAGGCAGAATTTTCCGTAACCATCTGTTTTAAATTTTTCATAGCGCACACAATTGAAAGATTTTGCAGGCGGTGACAACAAGGCTGCCTTGTCTTCTTCGAAAAGTTCTGTTATGCAGGTCTGTTTTTTATAGTGTTCCCGGTTCCAATCCTTTTCACATTGTTTTAAAAGTTCAGAATTGTATTGTTCAATATCATCATACTGCGGTGCAGGCACCAAAAAATTTTTCCGCATATATCCGACCTTGTTTTCTACATTGCCCTTTTCATGACCAGCGTAAGGATTGCATATCGTCACTTCAAATCCATAATGACATTTGAATCGCATGAACAGCTCCGCCAGCCTGATCTTTTCTCCCATCCGTCTACCTACACCAGCTGCGTTATCAAAAATTAGACGTTGAGGAATACCACCTATCCTTAAAAATATATCCTTCAAACCCTGAATTACACACTCTGCTGTTTCTCCTCCGAATAGCTGAATATAACCTCCATTGCTGTAAGGAAAGCTGACGCAGAGATATTTAATTGTTCTTAAATTTCCACGCTCATAAACATCAGCTTCACCAAAATCGACCTGTGCCTCGCCTGGATGCCATACCAGTTCAAGAAATCCTTTTGCAGTTGTTTTTTGCTCCTCTTTTTTCTTTTTGCAGTAACGTTGAACAAGTGCATAGGAGCAATCATATTCAGAGGCATACTCCTCCTGCAGTCTGTGATGTACACGCTTTGCCGTATGTCGTTGTTTAAATCTCATTTTGCGATCTTCGTCCAGCCATGCGTCGATGGTCTCCTTCCACCTGTCAAGTTTTGATGGATACTCTTTCTGCATTTTAAGTTTGGGAGTAAAGTCCTCCTCTTTCATATACTTGCTTACAGTCTTGCGGTCTATCGACAGCTTCTCCGCTATTTCACAAGTCCCTGTCCCACGGTCCTGCATTTCCTTAATCGCCTCAACCTGTTTCATACTGAGCATTTCCTCCTTTTCCTCCTCACTCCCTTCTGAAAGCGAGGATAATTTATGTGATCGACATGTCGATTTTTATGGGGAATTCTGCTCGATTTTTTCGGGTATTAACCTTGATTATTCAGGGTATTTTGACATGATAAAATACA
>CAYNFB010000417.1:0-2371 GCA_964396355.1 uncultured Leptospirales bacterium
ACTCGGCTCTCCTCCATGCTCGCCGCATATACCTATTTTCAGATTTTTCTTAACCGATCTTCCCTTTTCTACAGCCATTTTTACTAGCTCACCAACTCCATCCCTGTCGAGAATCCGAAACGGATCGGCTGGAAGAATTTTTTTGTCAACGTAGTGAGGTAGAAAGGAGCCTGAATCATCCCGACTGTATCCGAAGGTCATCTGAGTCAGATCATTTGTTCCAAAGGAAAAGAATTCCGCCTCTTTGGCAATGGCGTCTGCTTTTACGGCAGCCCTCGGAACCTCAATCATAGTCCCCACCTGATATGCGACCTTGACTTTTTTTGCCGCCATCACTCTTTCGGCCACAGAAACTATTATTTTTTTCTGCTCCTCGAACTCTCTTTGAGTACCGACGAGGGGAACCATAATTTCCGGTTTAACATCCACCCCCTTTGCCTTCAGTCCGCACGCCGCTTCAAAAATAGCCTGAGCCTGCATCTCTGTTATCTCAGGATAGGTTATCCCCAGTCTGCACCCCCGATGTCCAAGCATAGGATTAAATTCGCGAAGAGCCTCCACCTTTGCCTTAACTTTCTCGAGAGAGACTCCCATCTCAACGGCCATCTCCTTCTGATTCTTTTCATCATGGGGAACAAATTCATGTAAAGGCGGATCAAGAAGTCTTATTGTTACTCCATAGCCCTCCATGGCCTTTAGAATTCCGGTAAAGTCCTTTCTCTGCATGGGAAGAAGTTTTTTCAGCGCTTTCTTCCTCTCATCTGCATTGTCAGCAAGAATCATCTCTCTCACAGCTTTGATTCTGTCTCCCTCAAAGAACATATGTTCTGTTCTGCAAAGTCCGATACCCTCGGCACCGAACTGGCGTGCAATTTTTGCATCATTAGGAGTATCTGCATTTGTCCTTACTTTCAGCTTTCTGAATTCATCTGCCCACTTCATTACCACTGCAAAATTGCCTATGAGTTTAGCATCAACAGTTTCGACCTGGCCGAGCATTATATCTCCGGTTGAGCCGTCAAGAGAGATGTAATCTCCCTCTTTAATCAGAACTGAACCGATATTTATTTTTTTACCTGTATAATCTATTTCAAGAGCACCGCATCCGGAAACACAGCACTTACCCATTCCACGGGCAACAACTGCCGCGTGAGAGGTCATTCCGCCTCTCTGAGTGAGAATTCCCTGTGCTGCATTCATTCCCTTCAAATCTTCGGGAGAGGTTTCAATCCGTACAAGAATAACCGGTTCACCTCTTCCATTCCATTCCTCTGCATCATCGGCATTGAAGACCACTCTGCCTGTTGCCGCACCGGGTGAAGCAGGAAGGCCTCTGGCGACAATATCTTTCTTTGCCTTGGGATTAAATGTAGGATGAAGAAGACTATCAATCGAATCAGGGTCGATTCTCTTCAGGGCAGTCTTCTTATTTATGAGCTTCTCATTGACCATATCAACTGCAATATTTACAGCAGCAGCAGCGGTTCGCTTTCCGGTTCTCGTCTGAAGCATCCAGAGCTTCTCATTTTGAATTGTGAATTCAATATCCTGCATATCCTTGTAATGCTTCTCAAGTTTCTGGTAAACCTTTACAAGGTCGTTAAATGCAGACGGCATAGATTCTTCAAGAGAGGGATACTTCTCCTTTCTTTCCTTTTCAGGTGTTCCATTATCTTTTGCCCACTGTTTTGATCCCTGGAGAGTAATGCGCTGAGGAGTCCTGGTTCCGGCAACAACATCCTCCCCCTGTGCATTTATAAGATATTCTCCGTAAAATCTTTTTTCACCCGTGGCAGGATCCCTGGTAAAGGCAACACCTGTACCGCATTTATCGCCCATATTGCCGAAAACCATTGCCTGTATATTTACGGCAGTACCCCAGGAATCATCTATGCCGTTAATCTTCCTGTAGAGAATTGCCCTCTCATTATCCCATGAGCCGAATACGGCTCCAATAGCACCCCAGAGCTGTTCTTCAGGCTTTTCAGGAAATGGTTTTTTTAATCTGTTCTTAATGAGACTTTTGAATCTCTTAACCAGCTCTTTCAGATCTTCAACAGTTAAATCAAGATCAGATTTATATCCCTTCTCTGACTTCAGCTTGTCCATTACCTCTTCAAAGGGATCTACTTCATTTTTATCTTCCGGCTTGAGTCCCATTACCACATCACCGTACATTTGAATGAAACGTCTGTAAGAGTCCCATCCGAACCGCTCATTCCCGGTTTTGTTTATGACGCCCTGGATAGTCTGTTCATTAAGACCGAGATTCAAAACCGTATCCATCATCCCCGGCATAGAGACCCGTGCGCCAGACCTTACAGAAACAAGAAGAGGATTTTCAGGGTCTCCGAATTTAGCATTCATTATT
>CAYNFB010000418.1:0-2260 GCA_964396355.1 uncultured Leptospirales bacterium
AAGGGCAAATCATGAAAGAAAGAAACCGCCTCCGCACGTCCTGTGCTCCGGCGGTGGGGCGCGGGGATTTTAAGAAACCAGAAACCGAAGAAGGCGCGGTACAGCCTATAACATTTAGAAGTCTTAACGTCGCTGCCGAAAAAATAACCCGCTTGTTTGATTCAGCGGGATAACATAAGACTGCAGACATCTGTAATTATTCAGGCTGCAGCTATGTTAAGACTTTGTTGGACGAAACCACTTCACGCCCTATAGGAAATTAAAAGCTGTTTTCAATCTTAATATTTTCAATATGAGACACCTACTCGAAATTTTACAATTCAACAATAATACATCCCGGCAAATTAGCCATTTTTATGAATACCGTGTAAATCAGAAGTGACGATTTCGGGAAATTAAAAATGCTCAGGACAGACCTCTCCCTCTGAATAAAATGGAAAATTTTTACTTTTGACAAGAACGAATAATTAAACTTAATTTACGCATTATCCCCCACCAGTCAGGCCATGAACAAAATGAACATGTCCTTTCCTGCAACTCCGGCAGAGAGTTATATCAATTTTTAAATATTTCCAGAATAAAAAAGCTGCATCATTAAGAAGTTCTTTGTCTGATTCTTCCTGTTCAGAAATAGGCTGTCCAAGCAGTAATCTACACAGAGCAAGTTTCGCTGCACGATGACGATTTGCCATGAATCCAAAAAATCGTACCTTCTTAAATCCTTTAGGAAGAAAATGCAGAATCAGTCGTTTCATAAATTGAATTTCAGTAATGACTTCAGTCCTTCCCTCTTTTTTCTTTCTATCATAAAACTTAAGATATACTTTTCCGTTTTCAATTTTCAAAATCCGTTTATCACTGACCGCACTTTTTGCGACGTATCTGGATAGATAACGAAATATATGTTCTGGTTTATTTCTTCCTTTACCGGGTGGCTGAGAATGAACCACCCAGGGAATATTTTGGAGCTGTCTGATTAGCGTCTTTACATCTTCGATGCTTTCCGGAATATTTAAGGAGCCAGCTTTGTATTCCTTAAGCAAAAAGGATAAAAGTCTTCGACGAAAATCGGCAGACATCTTCTTTACCGGTAAAAAAAATGCCGGATTAGAATCGACCCATCTGGTACTGTCGGCACTAATGCATCCGGCAGGTACAACTACATGAATATGAGGATGATAATTTAGTTTCTGATCCCAGGTGTGAAGCATTGCAAAAAATCCGGCCTTTCCATTGAACTTTCTGTCATTCTTTTCTATACCTTCAGAAAGAGAACGGCTTACTGATTTAAAAAGAAGATTGTAGCATATCTTTTTATTTGCTAAAAAAATCGGCCGTAATTGAGAGGGGATTGTATAGGTAAGTAAAAAATATCCTGTCGAAAGAAGTTCTGATTCTCTTTTTGCCGCCCACTTGATCGGAGCAGACCCGTTACATACAGGACACATCCTGTCTTTGCATGATTTATATACCGGATGAATTGATGAACAGGTATCACATTGGGAGAAAAGAAAAGGAACCGGTTCAGTCCTGCAATTTATAATTTTATCAAAGACAGATTGTTCATAACCTGACAGACCTTCAATCTTGTCGTAGTTTCTTTTTATTATTGAGAGTATTTTACTTTCCATAGATCACACTCCCATTGTATCCAACGGACTTTTTACTTTGTTCAGAAAATCTTTTGTCAAATGGGTGTAGACCGCTGTAGTTTGGAGAGAGCGGTGTCCAGGAATAACCTGTATCTTTCTCAGGTTCACGCCGGATTCTAAAAGGTGAGTGGCAAATGAATGTCGTAAAACATGAGGAGAAACGTTTTTTGTAATACCTGCCTTTAATCCTGCATTATGAATGAATTGTTGTGTCTGCCTTTTTGAAAAGGGATATGTTTTACCGGCCAGTCATTCCCCACCACGTAATTAAAAAAAATCTCATAGCACATACCGCCTGATTAAAGCAAGACCAGGAAACCTGTTTCTGCTGTACCAGAAAAACCTGATATTCGTGAATATGCTCCGGCTGTAGGGTATGCGGTGCTCTGTTGAAATAGGCGGCGAGGTTTCCGATATGACTGATGTAAGTGGAAATAGTCATTTCACTATAACCGCGAATCTCCATTACTTCTCTCATTTCCTTCCTTGTGTATTGTTTCATAATACACCTCCTGATAATTTGTACTTTACTTAATTATCGTAATTGGAGTAGAATATTTTTTAGTAACGGATATTAAGGGCACCACCGCAGGTGGTTTAGTTCAACA
>CAYNFB010000419.1:0-1927 GCA_964396355.1 uncultured Leptospirales bacterium
TTTGACCTGTTTAACCTGTTCAATCTGCCGTCATGGCGTTTTGGCGACTTTGCAGATCCTGTAAACGGAGAAAGGATAAACTGTATGGCAGCAGGAATCAGGACTTCAAGAAAGACCATCACAGTCAGCCCCTCCTATGCCAGGCAGATTGAAATCGCCTGCGATGGTCTGGAGCACATCCTCCATAATGTGTCGGGCATAAGCAATGCAGTGGGTTCCGATTTCCGGGAAAAAACAGAGGAGCGCATGGAAACCTCGGGTTTCATCAAGAAGATGTATCAGCCCCTGATGAATCGCCTTAAAGGTGACAATGAACTGAGACAAAAAATAGAGACCCGCTATCCGGAAATTCTCATGGGTGAGGACTACATCGCAACAATGAAAGAAGGAAGAAGGCGTAATATCCTCATCAGAATGAGGAATAAACTCATGCTCCAGCTGGAAAGAAATCTCAGAGTTGATCCTGACCTGATTCTGGCAGTAATGATTCACCGCATCTCGGAGCAGAAGGGCTTTCAGCTCCTCCTTGAGTCTTCAGAGGGGATAATAAAGAATCTGGGTGTACAGATAATAATCGGAGGAGGAATTTCTCCGGGAGACAACCGGGGAGAGGCAATTGCACACGGCCTCTATCTTCTGGGACAATACTATCCGGACATGATCAATGTATCCTTCGGCTTTCAGGACGTCAGCACTCCCCTGCTTTCGGCGGACTTCTTCCTCATGCCGTCAATGCATGAACCAGGCGGCATATCCCAGCTTGAGGCTATTGCAGCAGGATGCCCTGTAATAGCAAGAGCAACAGGCGGCCTGAGAGACACCATTTCTCCGGTTATAAACACAGGAGAAAGTATGGAAGGTTTCGGATTCCTGTTCTCGGACTTCACGCCATGGGCATTTTACGATGCAGTGGAGAGAGCTGTTGACTTCTACAGAAATGCCGATGATGATACTCTGGCAAGGATGAGAGAAATTGCTGAACAGTCATCCTACTTCTGGGACAAACCGGCCAGAGAATATATCCGGGAAATATACAGTCTCACCGAGACTATAACGATAAGAGAAGAGTAAAAAAAAATCGGGATAGATTCTATCCCGATTGTTGCAAAAGGTCAAACTTTGACTGCCTTAATATCCAAAGAGAGACCGTGGAGTGTAAAATGAAAAATTTTAATACTCTATATATCGGAAAAAAATCTCTTTTCTTTATTCATTTTTTAAGTAATATCATTTTTTGAGGAAAAAAAATGAAACCTGTTATATTTAACGCAGCATTAGCAGCTGCAGCTCTAATATTATTCACATCATGTTCGGCCGCAGATCAGCCCCTGATGAAATCATTCACCGGAGAGAGAATCATCCCCGATTCTGCAAACAAGATCTTCATCCGTCCCTTCTCAAACAGTTCAGGCCGGGTCTTCCCTCTGGGAGAAATGCGGATAAAACTGAAAGAACTGATAGGGGAGGAACAGAGACTTGCAGTTGTAGATGCGGAAGAGGACTGCGATATTATGCTTGGAGGAGAAATCACAGCATTTTCAATACATGACATCCTCTTCAGCAGATCAGGAACAGCAGAAAAACGCCGTATAAGACTGACATTAAGTCTCAACCTGATAAAGTGCAGAGACAAAACAGTTATATTCAGGAACAGAAAAGTGGAAGCACACAGAACTTTCTCGGAGACCACTCCTCCCATTGAAGATGAGAACAGAGCTGTCTTAAATTTGATTGACACCGCAGGGAAAAGGATTACTTCTCTTCTTGTAACGGGCTGGTATACAGACAGGATGACGCCCGCAGAACGGGGGAAGTAGCAATGGCATTAAAAAAATATCCCAATTCCAAACAGTTCATCAAAGAGCTGAATAAGGGACTCTCCGGCAGCACCTATCTCTTTCTCGGCGAGGAGGAGGGGGAGAAGGAC
>CAYNFB010000419.1:1937-2236 GCA_964396355.1 uncultured Leptospirales bacterium
CGCACCGCATTGAGCAGTTCGTAGTAGCGGCGTCGCAAGGTTATAAATACCATACTTGACACTGTCTTCAAATCAAATCCCGACAGAAAAAACAGCACCAGCCGTTTCTACATAAATGATGAAAAGACCTCTCACGATGAATTTCTTCTGGCGGCCGACTTTGCACTCTCCCCTTCAATGTTTTCATCCGACAGGGTCTGCATAATACGCAACATAGACAAACTTAAATTCACCGAATCATCGAAGAATATAATGTCGGATATAATGTCCGGCATGCCCGAAGGGACAATTCTCATCAT
>CAYNFB010000420.1:0-2160 GCA_964396355.1 uncultured Leptospirales bacterium
CAGAAATGATTGAAATCAAGTAAATTTCTGAATGGGGTTAATTTGACGCTTACGATGGACTTATGAATATGCCTAATTTGAAAAAATTTAAATGATGCCGATTATATTCTTTGTTGCAGAGCGGGTTGTAATCCGGGATAAGTACGGCGATAAAATTTTTCCCGGTTATGACACGAGTGAATGATCTTTTATGTTTAATTAGTGTTTTTTTGTTTTAGAGATTTTTAAAATAGAGCTTGACTTTGTTGTTTTTCCGACTTATTTTCATTGAAAGTAAAATTTGTTAAATACTATCTCTTTGTTTTTAGAAAAATTTTTTTGGTATTATTTTTCAACAGATGAATTTTTTAAAACAATAACCACGGAGGCTGAGATGAGAAGGAGAACTGTCTTATTCTTAAAATCTTTTTTTGTATTGCTGCTGGTTTTATGTATTATTGTTCCGGTTTTCGCACAGAGAACTACAAGAAACAAGGATAGTGCAAATGGGGTTTTCAAAAAAAATGTTCAGCTTTACAAAGCAAAAAAGAAAGATCCCTATACTGTATATTTCCCTATAGAGGTTAAAGAACCGGGACGTATTCAGGTTAAGGTTCAGATTGCAAACTATAAACTAAGTGATCTGAAGAATGATCCGGAGCTAAGAGGGAAAAAGGGAGTCAAGGGACCGAGAGCTATTAAGCCCGTATTTCAATGGCGCCTGGTTGACTCCCGTCTGTTTAATAAAAACAAACCTATGGAAGCTGGTGTATTTAAAAAGATTAAGGATCAAATATCAAAGGCTAAAAAATATCATCCTGGTCTTTGGGCGGCAGGGAAAATAGGTGAAACCGCCGGGAAAATAAAAAATTCAGTAAAAAGGATTTTCGGGAAGAAAAAGAAAAAAAAGGCATATAAATACGCCTACCGTGGTACATCAAATACCGCGTTGGCTGATCAGACAATAAATTTTTCACATGTTGATTTGGATCAGGATGACCTGAACGAAACTAAAGGCCAATTTTTTCTGATTCTGCAGAATTACAGCACAAAGTATGAACCGGTATTTCGTGTCCATATGATTTATCCTGCAGGCAGATGATTCTTTATATTTCAGGCGGCACCATAAGAAGTCTGCACAGGCTTCTTATGGATACTGTAAATTAACGGACTCGTTTTATCTATCTCTTCTGAAGATAACCGGAAAAGAATTACCTCCTGCATGATTTTCGTTGTTATTATTGAGAATATATCTTCCGGATGTTCTGTTCCTGCAGATATATTCTCAATACTCAACTCTATATGTTCCGGTCTTCACATCCTATCTTAAAGTATTTTAGTCTGCGGATATTTTCCTTACTGATTTAATCTTTGAGTATTTTTTGCAAAGATCTCTTTCTTCATATAAATATAAGTAAAGAGGTCCGACAGAGCCGCATGATAATCATCATAACCATACCTATTATCCCTGATTTCAGCATCCCAGGAGTAATCCTCCCAGTATCCTTCTCCAGGACCAGTTCCGCTTATCATCCAGAAAAACCGGACTGATATATCGCCTGACTGGTTTTCTACAGGTTTGCTGAAAATATTCAGATCACCCACGTGATAATCTACCGATGCACCTATACCGCAGCCGTCTTCAATACAAATACCTGAAGATATTGTCCAGTATTCCCTGGTGGTATCGGATGTGTAGATATTATCCAATGCTCTGTGAAGCTGATCAAGATCTAATTCATCCCACATAAGATCCTCCCCGGAGCAGATATTGACTAATCTATATACTTATCAATAATAAATGTCAATATTAATTAAGGATTTTTTCATCCGGGCGTTTTCTATCTTTGTTTATTATTTACTCAACTCCATGAAGGGGGAGGTTGCTTCACTGTCCAGATTTTGACCGATGAAGACCATATATCTTTCTGTACCCGTGTAGCTGCTGTTTACAGTAATGTCGTAGCGGCCGTTTACACATTGAACTGTTACAGGTTTTTCTTCTTCTTCAATATCGACTATTCCTTTTAAACGGAAGATATCAGGATGGAGACTGTCCAGAGCTTCTTTTATCTGGTCTAATTTTACTGGCTGGCTGAAATTCACCGTCAGAGCATTGAGGTTGTCATCACTATGCACCAGCCTTTTACTTTGTGATTTTTCTACAGCAAGCGTTGCTGT
>CAYNFB010000421.1:0-2160 GCA_964396355.1 uncultured Leptospirales bacterium
GTTCGTATTGCTCTTTCAATACTGAATTATCTATTTCAAGAATAGTTTCGCCTTTCTCCTGCATTTATCAGATCAAATGCATTGAGAATTTTTTCTTTTTCAGTCGCAGGGGTGGAGGGGAGGACGAGTCCCGCTGACCCGGCGTATACTACAATGGCAATACGGTCCTTTTTGCCGAGCTTGTCGAGCATCAGCCCGAGAGACTTTTTCAGCAGAGGCAGCTTCCGTGGAGAACTCATTGAGCCTGATGAGTCGATGAGAAGGACCAGATTGGAGGGCTTGACATTTACGTAATCGGGGACCTTTCCCTGTATGCCTATGTGTATGAGCCGGTTTTCGCTGTTCCAGGGGGATGAAGAGATCTCCGTGTTAATTGAAAATGGGTGTTCACCTCCCGGCTTGCTGTAGTCGTAGTCGAAGTAGTTTATCATCTCTTCAATCCTTACGGCATCTTTGGGCGGGATCTGACTGGATGAGATGAAGCGTCTGAGA
Source organism: uncultured Leptospirales bacterium (assembly GCA_964396355.1). Lineage (GTDB taxonomy): Bacteria > Spirochaetota > UBA4802 > UBA4802 > UBA5550 > CAYNFB01. The sequence continues at coordinate 493 of CAYNFB010000421.1, forward strand.
TTTGAATATGATGCTGTGTCTACATCGATAGAAAAAGTTGATACCGGGCTTTCCTTTACTGATTTGTAACGGTTCTCATAGATTCTGTCATATTCTTCAGTATTGTGAATGACAAAGCCATTATCCTCACTCATTATCGGGGCACCGGACAGAGAGTGCATCTTTTTTGCCTGTAATCTGCCGGAAGACCCGGCGATTTTATAAACTTCCTCTTTTTCAGGTGATATTTTGGTCTGGTCCGTTCTGATAAGTTCCGATACAGGTTTTCCGCATCCTGAAAAAAACAGTGTAAGTGCAGTAAGTGCTGCAGACAGTATTTTTAAATATCTTTGATTTTTCATAATTTCTCTCCTTTTATGATGTTCTGTCTGATAGACAGAAACCGGAGAGAAATAGTTCTTAAAAAAAATTATTTTATTTTTTTTCGGGAAATTTCGCTTCACCGAGAAATTTGCCGTCTTGTGACCACTCTGTAATAGTAGTCTTGCCGTAGAGTTTTCCTTCAATTTTAACGGGCCTCCAGGGGGTGAGTCTCCGCAGGGCTCCATCCTCATAGAAGGCTATATACTTGCAGGCCTTTATTTTACCCGCAGAAGTTGTCACCGTAAGATGATCGGCGAGGATGCAGCTTCTGACAGATTTGTTTTTATAGAAACTGATCCGGCTTCTTACTTTTCTTTTTTTCTCCATTATGATGATGCCGGCGGGCCTGACCAGATTTATGGAGAGCAGTTCTCCTGTGTCATAAAATTTGACTGAGTTTTTAATTCGGAATTTGCCTGCTGGAGACAGCACTTCCTGGCCGTTTTTTATGGAGCATTCTCTTAACGATCCGTTCCTGTGAAAGTATATCCTTTTGCCCGGATTAGTCTCAAACGTACCGGCGGGTGTTTTTAACATTGTCTGTGTGCGGATCAGGCCGTTTTTGATCTTGCCATCCTCATAGAAGGTGATTGATGAGAAGGTGAGGTTTCCTGACGATGTCTGAATCTTTACATGGCCAGGGGTGCATGATCGGACTTTTCCGTCTCTGTAAAAACTGATTCTTCCCCTCACTGACATAGTTCCTGCAGGTGTGCTTATACTGTGAGGGCCTCTGAGGTAGCAGCTCTGTATCTGTCCGGTATCGTATAATTCTGCTGCAGTTATTTCCGCTTCTCCAGAGGGTGTTGTTATTTTTACAGGCTTTGCAGTTGTGAAGGATTTAATTTTTCCATTTTTGTGTAAGTATATGCTGTATTTAATTTTAAATTTTCCTATTCCGGTTTGGGCCTCCTGCTCCCTGCCCGAGGAAATGCCTCTGAGACTTCCGTCGGGATAGAACCATAGCCACTGGTCTGCAGTGAGCTCCCCTGCTGCAGTCTTAATTTTTTCCGGACTAGCAAGAAGCAGTGCCTGAACAGCTCCATTTTTATGAAATTTCATTACCCCTCCGGCCCTGAATTTGCCTACGGAAGTTGCCACCAGCTGATTATGTGAGAGCTTGCACTTTGATATTGTTCCTTCATTTCTGTGAAATTCGAGGTTCCCCTTCACCTTCAGTCTTCCTGATGGTGTCTTCACGTACTGGTCCTCAAATAATTCGAGTACTGTGAAGCGGCCCAGGACCATGTGAATTTTTAAAACTCTGAGTTTGCCCATTTTTGTCTTAACCGCTTGAGGCCCGGC
>CAYNFB010000422.1:0-533 GCA_964396355.1 uncultured Leptospirales bacterium
AAACTCAAGCATTACCTGCCCCCTCTCTGTTGAAGACAGATCTGTGGGTCTGCTGTTCATAAGCTCAAAGGGCACAGAAACCTACAGCAAAGACCATCTGATTTGCTGGATGCAGCTTATTGAGAGGCTGGGACAGGCTGTTGAAAAAACATACCGAATAGAGAAACTTTCTGATGCAATTAACTCATATATGGAGATGCTCGGCTTTGTCAGCCATGAACTGAAGAGTCCTCTGGATTCAATTATATCTCTGGGCAACACCCTGGCAGGAGGATACTTCGGCGCCATGGATGAAAAACACAGGGACTACGTTCTGAGGATGATAAGCAAGGCCAAATATCTGAGGGAAATGACAGGAGAATATCTCACTCTTTCACGTTTTGAAAGCAACAGGATGGATCTGAATCTGGCAGAAACTGACTTCAACAATGATATAATAGAAGAAGCAGTTGAGATAATACTGCCCCAGATATTTGACAAAAACGTAAAACTAAACAGAAACTTCCCCGATGAAAGCGTAGTTGCAGAATGTG
>CAYNFB010000422.1:566-1743 GCA_964396355.1 uncultured Leptospirales bacterium
ACTGATAAAAATTGTCGTGAACAACCTGATGAGCAATGCTGTAAAGTACGCCGATGAAGACGGAGTAATAGACATTTCAATAATCCGCGAAGAGGAGAACCTCTGTTTTAAAATAAAAAATACCGGGCCGGGTTTTCCCGAAGAGGCAAAATCAAAACTTTTCAGGAAATTTTCCCGCATCGAGACAGATGAACTGATGAAGAGAAAGGGCACCGGAGTAGGACTCTACACCAGCTGGAAAATAATAGAGCTTCACGGAGGAGAAATCAGGGCCGATTCGAAACAGGGAGAGTGGGCAGAATTTTCCTTTACCATTCCGCTTTCACATGAGAAACATCAGGCGCAGAAAAATCGTTGACTAATAATATATTCACAAGTAGAATATTTGTAGTAAGAACTCATAAAGAGCGTATGAAAGAGGCGAGTATGACAGACACAACAATAAAGGCTATTATCTTTCTCCAGAACTGGGGAGATAAGAAAATGCTGGTAAAAGAGTTAAACCAGAACAAACACGTTATCTCAATTTTTCACATCATGGGAAGATACAGTTATCTTCTTGATGTCAACTTCGACAACAAGAAACAGCTTGAGCAGTGGATTAACAAATTCAAATCCATTGAACTGTCTTCAGGAATCCCTGCAGTGAAGGATATGCAGACTCAAAAAATAATAAATATCTACAAAAAAAGAGAGAACTACTCCATTGAAGACTATCAGCAGATTAAAGACAAGTATCACTTTTTTATGATAATAAACGCGCCCCATCACGATGACGAGCTGATAGATGCGATGAAAAATGACGATATAATTCATTCTATTCTTCACATTCAGGGAAACAACTCTCTCATTGCCGAACTTGTCACAGAATCCCCCGACAGTTACAAGGGAATACTCGATAAGATGAAGGATATACAGTCGATTTATCAGATAGATATACTTGAAGTGCTTCACGTCGACAAATACAGGAATGAAGTTATTGACGAAGGAGGAAATCTGGTCTATCCGGATAAAGACATCAGGGAAATATATACACTGTAAAATCTAAACAGCTGATAGAGGAGTCCGCCTCCTCTATCAATGATCTGCATTCCTAAAAAAATACAAAGAAATCACTAGCTTATACAACGCCCGGAATAAAAATAATTACACGTTTATATTGAAATCACTGCATTTT
>CAYNFB010000422.1:1788-2099 GCA_964396355.1 uncultured Leptospirales bacterium
GGCACAGGAGAAAATTATGAATGTATCATCTGATACATCGGGAATCCAGGATCTAAAAATCTTCTCAACCGCATCCAGAGCGGGTCAGGTAAGTGATATATCTAACTCCTATGCATTTTTGTTTAACGAAAAATGGTACATTATTGATACGGCTAACGGCCGTAAAAGATATGAAGAACTTAAAGAATTTTTCACGGATAAAAAAGATCCATGCATACTGTGCAGCCATGATCATATTGATCGGGTATCAAATAACGGACGAATCGGAAAAAAAAATTCAGAAAGCATATAGCACCGTAGTGCGAAGAAAA
>CAYNFB010000423.1:0-2083 GCA_964396355.1 uncultured Leptospirales bacterium
TATTGCCTCCGGTTTTTTTCTTTTTATCTGCTGGTAACACCCGCATATATAACCGGTAAGAATATACAGGATCTTGAGATTCTTAATGATAAAGTGGATAAATCGGAGCAGTCTTTCAACTTTTTGTGCGGGTTTTGTGAACATTTTTTGTAAACTATGTAGTTTGCTGTTCTGCCAGTTTAACCGTAAATTTCAATTATTACTGTATTTTTTTATGTTTTTTCCGATAATTGCTGTATGAGATATATTATGTCTTTTCAGATGATTTAAAGGCTGATGATTTTTCTGTTCTCAAATTGGTAACAGATCTTATAAATAAAAGTCTAAAAGAGAAGTGATAAATTCGGAGGATTACAAATGCCGGTAACAATGGGCGGTATGGCATCGGGGATGGACACCGATGGTATCATAAAAAAACTCGTTGATGTCGAATCACAGCCCATAAAGCAGATGGAGCGCAGTAAGCGCAGGAATAGTCAAAAGAAGGAGGCTTTGAAGAAGCTTGAGTCTCATCTGAAAAGCCTCGATGAGAAGGCCAGAAGACTATACGGCTTTCGTGCGGCCTATGATGAAAAAAAGTCCATATCTTCCGATGAGAAATCACTCATTGCAAGAGCAACCAAGAAGGCAGATGTGGGAATCTCAAAAATTGAGGTCCTTCAGGTTGCTGATTTTCATAAGATTTCAACAGATCCTCTTGAGGAGGACAAAAAGCTTGAATCCGGCAAGATCGGAATAGAGGTAAACGGCGAGAAGAAAATGCTCCGCTTCAGGGGAGGAAAGCTCAAGACACTCTCCCAGCAGATTGCAGAGGAGGCGTCTGACCTTGTTTCAGTGAGTTATATTAATACTACCGGTGAGAATTTCATCGTTACCCTGACCTCTAAGATTTCCGGGAAGAGAGGGGCAATATTGCTCACCGGCTCGGAGTCACTGCTTAAGGACGCGGGACTGATAAATGGCGAGAAGATTAAGAAGAGTGATGATGCTGTTATAGTCTTTGACCGGAAGTATTTTTCTTCCTATACCGGAGAAAAAAAACCGGAAATTCAGGACGGCAGCCTTAATGTCAGCAAGGACGGAAAATCACTGACTATTGACGGCACTCTATGGCAGGAGTATGAACTCCCCGTTGTCGCTAACGTGAAGAAAGATACTTCTCTTACCTTTAATTTTAAATACAGTAAAGAAATAGAGGAGAAAATTCCTCTTAAGGTAGAAATGGGTCCTGAGGAGACTCTCAATATCAAGGGTATAACTCTTAAAAGTTATAATATATCGAGAATCAGACAGCTCGGCAGAAAAGACAAGAAGAAATTCGACTCTTTAACAGGGGTCGGCGTTATAGTTAAGGATGGAGAGAAACGTTCTGAGAAGATCTATCCTATCGAGGCCGACAGTGCAGTAAAACAGGAAATACCCCTGGGGAAAGAATTCAAGGGCATGAAGATCTCAAAAATTATATTTTATTCAAATGATGGAAGAGCAGTTTTTTCAGAACCACTTGTCTCCACGCCGCTGAAAATAAAGGGCGAATATGAGCTGAAGAATCTGATCTCCGAGGCTAAGAATACTAAACTCAAAGTTGACGGAGTGGAGGTCGAGAGGGAGAGAAGCAGCGAACTTGCAGATGTTGTAAAAGGGCTCTCTCTTGATGTAAAAAAGGTAAGCGAGAATCCCATAGAGCTTAAAGTTACTCCAGACATCGATAAACCTGTGAAAAACATACAGGATTTTGTTGAAGCATTTAATTCGTATATTGATTATAATAAATTTTTAACAAAAACAGTTAAAGTTGAAAAACCCGGGCAAACCAGTAAATTGAGAGAAAGCGGCCTTTTTGTCGGAGACATGTCCATTGTGAGGCTTGAGAATACTGTGAAGTATACAGTGAGCGGAGCCTATCCCAGCAGAGCGGAGAAGCCCTTTAAACTGCTGTCGCAAATTGGTGTCTCAACAGGGAAAATAAATGCGAGCTGGGATTCAATCAAAGAGGGGAAGCTCGTAATAGATGAACCGGTTCTGCGTACAGCAATAGCCGATAATCCCGAGGGAATACGGATGTTCTTCGGTTCTGATACCG
>CAYNFB010000424.1:0-2077 GCA_964396355.1 uncultured Leptospirales bacterium
CTTGCCTGAAGTTTCTGTCTTGCTATTACGGCGTGGTCTTCGCTGAGGAAGCTGATGCAGTCGTCGATGCCGTTTCTGTTCTTTATATAGCTTCCGCTTCCTCTTCTTATCTCAATGATGCCGTAGGTCTCAATTATGCGGATTGCTTCCCTTGTTGAGTTTCTGCTTGAAGAGAACATCTCTGCCAGTTTTCTCTCTGACGGGAGAAGATCTCCTGCATTCAGGCTGGATTCTGAGATGTACTTTAGAAGTTCAATCGATATGTTCTTAGCTTTATTCAATTGGTACTACCTGTTTCCTTTATGGTAATACCAATTGCATGTTTTAAATTTTTAGTCAAGATTTTATTGGATATTTATTAAAAAAAAGAGGTTATTGGTAGGACCAGTTAAATTATTGGTTGTGCTTCTTCCGCCATGTTTCCACGGCGTGAATTATGCAGGGGCAGAGCTCATCGAGAAGATCCAGATTAATGCGGCTGAATCTGTCTTTTTCTGATGAACAGAATATTATCACAGTGTCAAGATTCCCCTCCACGTAAAAGGGAACAGCGTAGTAGGAGCTGATGCCGTAGGGAATGAAGAGGGCCCAGTCTATGGGTTTGATGCTTTCAAATGTGTCATCCACTATGAGGTGGCTTAAGTTATATTTTACAATATTTTCAGCAATTGTTCCCTCGTAGGGGAAGGTCCTTCCATCCTCCAGACTGTCGAAGGGCGGGCCGGCGGCATATACCTTTACCTGGTTTTCTCTGAGCATAATATCGGAGAACATGAGAGAATCTATCTGCTCTTCATTGAGTTTCTTCTTTAACACAAGGTTTAAAAATTCCCTGATATCCTCAGTTTGTGATGCAAGAGCTTTCAGCTCACTGTTGAGGGGGTCAGAGCAGTCTGCTGCTTCACTTATTTCACGGACTTCTGCGGCTGCGGCGGTGCGGCTGTCTATTTTTCTCAGACGGTTTACTGCTATCCATAGAAAATTTTCACCTCTTGAGGATATGCTTCGTATCTTTGTGTCGCCGGCCAGTAACTGTCCTCTTGAGTCGGCGTAGTTTATTGCTCCGTCCCATCTCTGGTAGAATATTAAACTCTCATAGATGCTCTGAAGATAGTCGAAGTCATTGTTTCCGAAGAGGTCATCTATATGCATCGTTGTTAGTTCATCTTTAGTAAATCCGAACTCATCACAGGCCTTCCGGTTTACTTTCTTTATCAGCTTGCCGGCAAAGTCGATCAGTATGACCGGAATGTCGAATATTTCGATTTTGGTTTCAAGGCCTGAATTCTCTTTGTCAATGGCTCTTACCTGACTTGTAATATCTGTTATATCTCTGAGAATTCCCGTGTATACTGAATTGTTTGATATATCGGGGTATCCGGTGAGACTCAGCCATCTTACTATGCCGCTGTCTGACTTTACCCGGAATACTATTGAGGCCTTTTTTCCTGTCTTCATGCCCTTATGGAATGATTCAAAGCAGGGATAGTCCTCAGGCAGAATAACCTCCCTGCTGAAGCCGGGATTTTTAAGCAGCAGTCCTGTGTTTGATCCCAGTCCGGGAATCTGCACATCATTGAGAAGATGAATTTTATTCTTTATAAGATCAATTTCCCAGAAAAGTGTTCCTGTATTTTCAAGATACTGGTAAATCCTGTTCGTGTCACTCTCATGTGTGTGCATTTACTGTGGCCTCTTTTACTTTATCTCTTAAGGACATAGTCGTATATATGCGGTAGAATTAAAATATTTTTTTTACGTGATCATTATTTTCTTGCCATATTTTACTGAAAACAGTCTAATCGGAGCATCCAATTTTTATTAATATTAATTTGAAGCCTTTCCGGATCAGTTTCCGGGGGGCTTTTTTTTTAGGTGCGGCAACCGGCATAATATTTTTCATTGCCTGGCGGAGGGGCAGGGGCAGGCAGAATTTTTAAGGCCTTTCAATACAGTTCAAAGAATAGGCTGTGAGCGGGAATAAAGCATCCGGGCATATTGCCTGTTTATTAAATGCTTCAATACAACGAAGACCTCATAGACGAAGGTGCCGAACTTGCAGAGGAACTGGTCAAAA
>CAYNFB010000425.1:0-2023 GCA_964396355.1 uncultured Leptospirales bacterium
CATCACCGGAAAAATCATTTAGACCATACATGGCTGCAGCCGGCAGTACCGGAACAATGAGAATGACAGTAATGAATTCACAAATTTTTCTTTTCATACAATTCAGCCTCCTCCGCTCTGCAGGAATGTTATCTCAGAGATTCTTTATTAAACAGGGCTGCGGATACTTTTCTGTTGTACTTAACATCGGTGACCCGGAGCATAGTTCCGCCCATCTGATTAGCCTGCATCATTACAACTTTCATTGGAGTGAGAATACCGCTGATTTTTTTTATTTTATAGTTCTCAAGATATTTAAGCAGTCTTCCATTTTTATAGAAATCGATACGGACGACGAAACAATCGGATTTCCGGGCATATACAATAGTCTTATCATAAACTCTGGAGCCGCTTTTCTTTCTGACGGATTCGACTTTATAACATTTTTCATCCAGAGCCGTGGACTCTCCCAGATACTTATAGTTATAATCATCTATGTCGCGCGATTCCATGTCTTCATAGAAGAAATGAGAGTTAACAAAGGGTTTGTCCTTATCAGAAGAGGCGATTCTCTTCACTCTGCCTGATGAAAGTCTGAGCCACTGATCGTCATCCCCGTTGTCGTGGCTGTGGGTAAGCAGCTGTATCTTAGTCGGCTTTGTAAACTTTATCAGCACCCGGTCCTCATCCTTTGCAGATTTTTTCATGAACATATTAAATTCTTTGTTCATCACTCTGGCCCCTTTCTTTATCTTCATAAAGACCTTCGAACTGGCACTGTCCGGTTCAGGAAGTGCATCGCTTTTTTCCATAATTTCCCTTCCTGTAAGAGCAAAGAGTACATGGCATGAAAACAGCATAATTAAAATTGAGAAAATTAACTTCTTCATATTGCCTCCGGGTATATTATTATATTACTATCCTGCATAAAAAATAATCCATTACCGCTGATCCTCTATATCAAAGAAGCGGCCAATGTAGAATACTTTCCAGAACTTTGAATCAGACTCAGATTTTGAAAGGTCGGCCCCTGTGGCCTTTATAACCGAGGGCAGAACAATCAGAGCACCCAGAGTTGTAGATACCATTGTACTTGCCGCTAGTATTCCGAAGAATATGAGCGGCTTAAAATTAGACACGGTGAGGACAGCAAATCCGAAAATCAGCGCAAGCGATGTATATGCAATAGCCCGTCCCGAGACCTGAAGGGTTCGCACCAGAGTTCTGTCCACATCCATCTCCCGGGTCATAAAACTTCTGTAGCTGTTAAGGAAGTGAATTGTATCATCCACTCCGATACCGATAACGATGCACGCGATTATTGACGTCGCATAATCAAGAGCAATACCCGTCCAGCCCATTATTCCGAAATTCATTATTATTGCGGTTCCCATGGGGATTAGAGACATGAAGCCGGCCCTCCAGTTTTTAAAGAGGAGGACTACTATAAAGATAACCGTTATAAGAGAGAACAGAAGGCTCTTCAGCTGACCTGAAACAACGTATTCAGAAAGCCTGACAATCAGCGCCGGCATACCGCTGATTTTGTAACTGTATCGGCCATTGAGTTTGCTGTCGAGATAACTCCCTATCTCATTCTGAATATATTCAAAATCCTCTGTTCCAAGAACTCTGTCCTTCTCATTGTGCTTTATAAATATCAATGCCGTTCTGTACTCAGGATCAATATAAGAATCAAAATCATCGAATCGGCCGTCGAAATCATCATCATCGCCCGAATATATTTCGAGATAGTCCATGACAGTCTCTTTGCTTTCAGGAATTCTGTAATATCCGGGGTCATCATTATTCATTGCCTTATGCATAGTATTTATCACATCGTTAAAGGCATCGGTTCTTCCTACATGTAAACGCTCTGCATTCTGCGGACTCTCCAGCCACATCCTGATTTCACCTATTGTCTTTAGAAACTCCGGATCCTTCACCCCGTCCACAGAGCCTGAATCAAGAAGAACCTTGGTGCCGAAAGATCCTCCCAGTTTTTTTCCTATAAGCCAGTGACTCGTCCTCACCTTATCATTCT
>CAYNFB010000426.1:0-2014 GCA_964396355.1 uncultured Leptospirales bacterium
CAAGAGTATCCCGGACAGCCTGAAGAACAGAATCAGCAACATCCCGGGGCAGCATATCGTGAACTGTTTTACCTATAAGATCTTCTTTTCCAGCGACAAGCTGCTCTTCACAGGCAGTTAAAACATCTACGTAAGTTCCTTCATAATCAAGCAGAAATCCCAGATCGGGGTGGCATGATGTATATGCCTCGAGGTATAAGACGTACTTCTTCAGGGAGGCCAGTTCCCATTCAAGCTCCCTGACGTACTCAGGATCAATTCTATTATTCATATTTACCATTTAAGTCTTTTATATTTTGTAATTATTTTATAACAACATAGAATAGTTGTAAACTAAAAAAGAATACCCGGACTGTTTTCTCCCGGTTTACATTTAAACGACCCTTCCTGCTGAATATTTTCTGCTGCAACGGGGAACTATCATTAAATTGAAAAATAATCATGTTTTTATTACATTAGTAAAAATTCCGGCAAGGGAGGTTGCCATGACAACGAAACATTTACTTTCAGCAATTCTGCTTTCAGTGATCATTTTACTAATCACTTCATCTCCTGGTTTTTCTCAGAACAGCGAAGAACTCAGGCCTACACAGCCGCCGAGAATACCCATTGCTGACTACGGAGGAGGCGGACACAGGATACTGGACTTCATGTATCTGCACTACAGCTTTGAAGAATTCGATCTCGACGGCGCCAGTGCAGGTTTCAACTACGTCAATGACAATGATGAACTGGCGTATAACTTCGGTGCAGGCTTTCTCTACATGAGCGGCAGCGGCACAGGATTTGACATATACAACTGGAACCTGCCCCTGAACGCGAATCTCGGAAAGAGAGTATACGGGACAAAAGATGGAAACAGCCTTATGATCTTTGGAGGTGTACACTGGACCTATACCTGGCTTCTGGTTGACCTTGATGCATATGACTACGACGTCTACGTGTACGGACCGGCCTACGGGCCTATTCTCGGTGCAAAGGGAAAAATTAAAATAGATGAGAACATTTCCTTCATACCCTTTTATATCTTCCAGCATGCAATATTCGATTTAACTGTTGAAGTTGACGGTATAGAGCAGGATGTGGATATTGATCCGGTTACATCACATATATTCGGTTTTGATATTCAGGTCGGAGCATGGAGTATAGGCGCCATTCTGGACATGCTCAACAATACCGACAATGACAAAATCACAATTATGTTCACCTATGATCTGGACTTCACGAATCAATCAGCCGAGGGCATGTAGACATTCATTACACAGAGAAAATATGATGCACATTTACTGAAGGAGCAGATGTGCATCACACGGTAACAACAAACTCAAAAGCAAATCCGTCAACACTCACTATTCACAATCGGCCCTTAATCTGTTCAGCCAGATTAAGCATCTTATTTAATCCGATAAAGCAGGAGGAAGCCCTGATGTATTTTAAAGACTTATAATTTTTACAATACACAATTTTAATACGGGCCGGGACAGTGAACTGCATTACTTCAGCTTTACAATTGCCTCAATTTCAACCAGAGCTTCCCTGGGCAGTCCGGCCGCCTGGACGCAGCTTCTGGCAGGGCAGTTTCCCTCTTCAAAAAAGTCTTTATAGACATCGTTCATGGCAGTAAAATTCTTCATATCAGAGAGAAAAACTGTAGTCTTGATGATATCATTCATCCCCGCGCCTGATGCCTCAACCACGGCCCGCACATTTTCCAGAGATTTTTTCGTCTGCTCTGCAATTCCCTCAGCCATAGCGCCCGTTTCAGCATCAAGGGGAATCTGGCCGGAAGTGAAGAGGAATCCTCCCGACTCAACTCCCTGAGAATAGGGGCCTATTGCGCCGGGAGCATTTTTAGTCGAAACAATTTTCTTAGTCATAATAACTCCTTAATATATATAAAACTGATACTTTTATATATATTAGGTAATTATTTTCCACTTTTATTTGAGATGAACCTGCTGTTTTTTAAAACTCCTCATATCCTTTTCAGCAAAACCAGAATCATTCGTATCCC
>CAYNFB010000427.1:0-2013 GCA_964396355.1 uncultured Leptospirales bacterium
CTCTGGCCCGGGCTGAGCTCAGTGATATTGAAACAATAGTAAAGAGCACCGGTTTCTACAGAAACAAGTCTAAAAATATAATCGGCCTGTCCCGGGCAATATCTGACAATCACGGGGGGAAGGTACCGAAGGATATGGATGAACTTGTGAAACTGCCCGGAGTAGGTCGAAAATCAGCAAATGTAATTCTCTCAATCGGTCTCGGTATTCCCGGGCTGGCAGTGGATACACATGTTGGAAGAATATCCCTGAGGCTGGGATATACACAGAGCAGCAACCCTCTGACAGTAGAGAAGGATCTCTGCGCTGTAATCCCCAGTGAGGACTGGAAGAAGACCCACCTGCTGTTTATCCGCCACGGCAGAGTGCTCTGCAAGGCAAGGAATCCTGAATGTATAAGATGTCCTCTTTCAGAACTATGTGTCTATTACAATGATCAGTGAACCTTCCTATCTCTGAGGTATTCTCTGAATTTAAGAATTACCTTCACGTCGAATCTGCTGCAGTTAAGATCTGCTGCAGGGTCAAGTCCGGTCAGAGCAGCCAGCGAATCATAGGCCTTCTCTGAGATTCGCCGGTCAATACCGGTAAGAATTTGCAGAAGAAAAGGGACAGACTCATCCCGTTCTGTATAGGCAAGCGACTCAATAATCCATATTTTCAGAATCCTGTTCCCTGAATTATACTGGTGGAAAAACTTTTTACTGTTATCGTTAAAGTAGAGTGCATAGTACTTTTGAAGGGAAACTGCCCGGGAAAAATTTTCTCTGTCAATTTCAGAGGCACTCAGCACATACCCGGAAAGCACATTAAAATTCACCATGATTCTTTCTCCGGTAAGATATTCGATTATACCCGAAGAACTGCCGGTGTCTGCTGATATAAGAAAATTTTCCCACTCCTGAAGGCTGTAATTAAGAGATTTCCCGTACTCCCGGGAATAATGAAGAATCTCATCAACATCATACTTCCCATTTTTGTTTACCATTACATTTTCCAGCTCATGAAGAGGAAGAGAGACACCCGACTTCAGCAGCAGCCGGGCCGATGAATTATAAGCGTAGCTGTTTTTATCGGCAAATTCGAAAATAAGAGCAGCCGCACCTGCCACTGCTGAAAATAAAAAAACTCCCGAGGTAATGGATACTGCAAGAGATTTAAAAAAGCTCTTTCTATTATAGAGAAATTCAAAAATAATAAAGAAAGAAAATAATATATACTTGCCGAACTTAATTCCACCTATCCCATAGCCGGGACTCAAAATATCATACAGCGACTTATCAAGAATCAGGAATATAGCCGAATATATTATGAACTGGGGTATAGCAATATGAGGCTTCCTGTTCTGCTTAAGGATAAGAAGCAGAATGAGCGAATAGATAAGTGTATTGGAGAAACGTCCATCCATCAGCTTGAAGAACGGATCGAGAGGCCAATGGGCAGATTGGATATAACTGATAATTGTAAAAATTGACGTCATAAGATAGATAAGAACAAAGGGGATTATCCTGGTGAAAAAAAACAGATAGACCACCCCGCTGGTGCCGAATTTCTTTCTATACCGTTCATTCAGAGAAACAAGATCTACCTGAGAAAAATTGAAAACAATCAGGAATGAGAACACCATGATGTAAACCCTGACAATAACCGATACACCGCTCCAGGTAAAGTTAAGATTAAATAAAGCATTTACTGCAAAGAGCAGAATCAGTATAACAAAAAAACTCTGAACTTTCCTGAACTGATCCTGCAGTATATCCATTTGAACTCTCCTGACTGTTTATTCATCTAAAACTATTAACGAGGCAGAAAATTGTCCAGTTAATAATATCGCTTCATTTTTTTATTAAACTGCTCAGACCTTTTATATAATCAAACAATATGACGTATCAGAATCTTACCTCCCTGCAAACTTCTGATATTGCCAGATGCAGAATCAATCTAAAAAATCAGCACACGCCGGATAAATTTTGATTGCAGAATATAATCATACCCATTAAATAAACTACAATC
>CAYNFB010000428.1:0-2003 GCA_964396355.1 uncultured Leptospirales bacterium
AACATTTGACTATAAAGCAGCCACGGAGGCGTCAGCCGGAGTGATTAACGCTGATTTACACAGATTTAAATATGCTGCTACCATAGATATTTCTTAAAATATATAATTTTAAAAGAAATTGAAAATACCCATTAATGCGGCGAGTAATGTAAAACCTATACCCATCATCCACTGAAGGGCTGAAAATCTTTTATCCATGTAGTGCTGCATATCCTCAAAACGTTTATCTACCTGTTCAAAGCGTTTATCTACCTGTTCAAAGCGTTTGTCTATCTGTTCGAAGCGTTTATCTACCTGTTCGAATCGTTTGTCAATCTGATCAATGCGCCTGTCAACCTGATCAAACCGCTTCTCAGACAGCTCAAAGCGCTTATCCATCTGGGCAATCATGATGTTGAGAATTTCTCTCTGGTTTTTAAGTTCCTCTTCGACTCTGACAATTCTTTCACGGATGTCCATCTCGAAATCACGGGAGTATTTCCTGCTTCTGCCGGAGTCCTTGATCGCAGGATATTTTTTAACCAGATATTCCCCGATATGCTCGAGGTCTTCCTTTGTGAGTTTAGAGGCCATGTCCTTCATTCCTTTGCTCCTGAAGATAAATACAGCACGATAAATGTCAAGTGCTGTCGTCGATTAATACGTTCATGGAGCATTAAATTTGAAAAAAATTAACGATAAAAACCGGTAAAATCAATATACAGAGTCAGAGCCTCATTTATTAACTCTTCGTGACTCCTTCTGCCAGCGTGCGCACAGGCTCTATGCCGAGAACGGTGCCCTTTTCAATGGCTTTCAGTACCGCCCCTCCGCCTGTGAAAATGTAGTAATTGGGGCTGTCCAGCGCCACGATGTAGAGGCCCGGCAGAAGTCTCTTGAGTTCCTGCATGGTGTCCCCTCCGCCGTAGAGCTTCACCGCATCCCTGTTGTCGTCTATCAGCTGGTCAAGGGCAATGGTTCCCTCGTTGAAGTGGGGCGTATATCCCATGACTGCATTTACAAATACAGTCTTTGCCTCATGAAATGTTTTTATCACTTCGGGTTCATTGAAACTTTCCGGGGCCACGTCAAAGACGTGATTCAGCGCATCCCCTTTCTTCAGTGTTCTTATGTCAATTGTCCTGTAGCTGCCCTCAACGCGGCTGTCGGGAAGGTCTGATTCAATGATATAGGGAAGTTCAAGAAGCCTGCCCGGGAATTTCTCAGAGAACTCTACAAACTTTTCAGCATGGCCCAGGTCTTCTTTATCTATGCCTTTAATGGTTATGCCGTATTTTGCACAGAGATAGGCGTTGTAGATCACTCCTCCAAGTACGAGATAGTCGGACTTTTCAATGAGAGCATAGAGCGGGTCTATCTTCGTATCGAATTTTGCTCCGGCAACGACCGCCACAAAGGGGCTGGACGGCGCGAAAATACGATCGAGATTTTCGATTTCCTTCTGCATCAGAAAGCCTGCATATGAAGGCAGATATTTATTAACTCCCACCGTGGAGGCGTGGGGCTGCCATGATCCGAAGGCGTCATTAACAAATATATCCGCAAGGCCTGCCAGCTGATTTGCGAAACGTTCTGCACTGTCATCCTTGGCCTCCTCTCCGAAAAACCATCTGGTATTTGGAAGATAGATGCCGTCTATTTTATTATCCTCAAGATCCTTTATCAGGTGATTGACCGATGTCTCTATGCCGGTATAGCCCTTTTTCTCATCCTTAAAGAATTGGGGAACCTTCAGGTTTATGTGAAGCTTCTGCTGGAGGTAGTCTACAATGGGCTGAACAGAGGTATCATCATCAATTGATATAGCGCCGGTCTGCGCGTCCTGGTCATGAGCTACCAGCGGCTGAATCCGCGCGGTGAAACTCAGCCTGCCGGGGCGGCGGCCCGCCAGAGAGAAGCGCGCTGTGACGGGCCTGCCGAGGGGGAGTGGTGTGACTGTTTTCTGATCAACCAGCCGGTCGTTTTCGAGATAGCCGACGGTCTGATAGGTGCTGATCAGCGCG
>CAYNFB010000429.1:0-1987 GCA_964396355.1 uncultured Leptospirales bacterium
AATATGATATATGGTTAAAATGTCAATTAATCTTAGGTGTTTTTAGAAGCCCCCTTAATAAATATCAATTGGTCCATCAGGTTCACCCTCAATAAACTGCCTGGAATACTCATCAGACTCAAGGAAAAAATCACTTCCGGTTCCGGAAAATACGATTTTCCCTCCATAGAGCAGGGCTGCTCTGTGGGCAATTTTTTCTGCTACCTTAAGATCGTGGGTAACCACGATGGATGTGCTGTCGAGCGTCTCCCTGATATCAATCATTAAGTCCGCTATCGAATCTGACAAAATCGGATCAAGCCCTGCCGTAGGATCATCATAGAGAATTACCTGGGGATTCATGCATACCGCCCTGGCAAGCCCTACTCTCTTCTGCATTCCTCCGGAAAGCTCTGAGGGCAGCTTGTACTGACTTTCCCCGAGCCCTACACGTTCAAGAGCTTCCCCTGCTATTCTAATGATATCCTTTTCATCATACTTCATTCTTCTAAGACCAAAAGCTGTATTTTCAAATACATTCATGGAGTCAAAGAGTCCGCCCTTCTGAAAAACATATGCCATGAGAGGCCTGGAAGGTGAATGTAAATTTTCGATATCCGCTCTTCCGATACGAATACTTCCTCCGCTTCTTTCTATGAGCCCGGCAACTGCCTTGAGAAGGACTGATTTTCCCGAACCGTTCTTCCCCATCAGAACCAGAGTCTCGCCTTTTGCCACATTAAGAGAAACACCATCGAGTATTTTTTTGCCGGAGAAAGCTACAGTTAAATTATCTATTTCAATCATATCATCATCAGAGAGACCTAGTACATATTTTCGAGATTCTCTTTAAGAGAATAGAGGATATTCAAATATGAAATATACCGGTCCTTGTGGATTACACCTTCCTCCACAAGCCTTATTACCTCACAGTCAGGTTCATGATCATGAGTACAGGGGCTGAACCTGCAGTGCTGCGATGGTTCCAGAAAATCCTTAAAATAGGAGCCCAGCATATGAGGCTCAACATCCATGAGTCCGAACTCCCTCACGCCTGGGGTATCGATTAAATCTGTATCACCAGTAGGATTAACCATTCGCACATTAGTAGTAGTGTGACGCCCCTTACCGGTACTGTCGGAGACTTCTGATGTCTTCAGATTTAGCCCCGGGTAAATACAGTTAAGCAGAGAGGTTTTCCCGACTCCCGAATATCCGATAAAAAGCGACCTCCGGCCCTTTAATACCCTGTGAAAATCATCTATTCCGACACGTCCTTTGGCACTGGTAAATATTATTTCAAGACCGGAGTCAGTGTAATAGGATTTGATATAATCTAAATCCTTATCTGTTGCCAGATCCAGTTTATTTACACAAAGAACTACCGGTACATTAACGCTTACTCCCCTTACCAGAATTCTATCGACGAAACGAAGATTCAGCCGGGGATTAGTAAAAGCCTGAACTGCGACTATCTGATCAAGATTGGCAGCGATAAGATCCTCTTTGCCCTTAATCTTATCCTTTCTGGAAAAGTGATTTTTTCTTTCAATGACAGATTCAATTACACCAAGGCCCTCTTCATTTATATGAAAATTAACATTATCACCTACAGCAACAGGATTGGAAAACTTCTTCATCAACACATCAGTCTTCATCCTGCCTCTTAAGACTGAATCTATTTCACCACCCTCATGTCTGACGGTATAAAACCGTCCCAATACTCTGATTACTATTCCTGTCATTTTTCTCCAAAAAATCATTAAAAAATATTAAAGTTTTAAAAGTTCAAGTCCGATAGAAAAAATATAAGTGATGATATGATAATTTCCCTCCCGTTCTTATCATATCGTTTACTTAGCACTGCAAAAAAAGAAGGCAGGATAGCCGCCCAGCTATTCTGCTTTCTTTCACTTAAAATCATCCAGAGGAATCTTATCAATTATCACCGGTCTGAACCCCTTTAAAACAGCAATCAGTCCGCCAAGATTTCCCTTCCCTGTAACCT
>CAYNFB010000430.1:0-1959 GCA_964396355.1 uncultured Leptospirales bacterium
ACTAAATTGATAAAAAGTAATACTGTCTCCATTAAGCAAGAACTTTTTTAACCTTACAGTCAATTGATCAAACCCACGTCAAGGTTGAAGCAGAACTGTAAAACAGATACCGGAGATTAACAGAGAAAAAATTCAATTCCTGAAAAATGTTAAAAAAAAGAATATCCATAAAAATAATTTAATTCCGATAATATAAAGGAAGCACAAGAATGATTTTCTATCTTTTTAATATAGTGATACGTATTAACAAATCAGGAGAAATACAATGGCCATTTCCAAAGCCCAAAAAGCAGCATATAATGACGAGATAAAGCCCCTGAAGCAGGAGGCAGAGGAAATTGAAAAAAAAATAAGGGAAATTACCCAAAAAAAACAGGGCAGTGAAAATCTCGAACCATACTACAATCTTGAAATAGTGCACCATTTTCTCAGGAACATCCAACTCTACCTGAGAATAAATGAACTTTCCATCGATATGCTGGGCATAAAAAACAGCAAGAGTCTGGACAACGGGAAATCCAATTTTTCAAAGCTGCTGCAGATAATGAAGGAGACCGTTGGAGATGACCTTGACAGGGATTCTCTGAGAGATAATGAAGATTATCTTGAAAGAATAGACAAATTATCCCCCAGACACATACTGGATCTGATATATAAAGTAAATGATGTATTCCGCTCACTGAAGAACAGTACAGGTGAGGACTCAAAATGGAAATGGCTCTTCGTTGAACTACAGGCAAAGGTGGCAATAATAACCAGGAATATGATAAACTTCTCCGATATCCAGAAATACAGAGATCCCCGACAGGATTTCTATCACGACAGGAAGGAACACCTCAAACTAGCAAAGGATTCACTGACAGAGGCCGCAAAGCAGTACCGGACAAAGTACGAGCTCTCTGCTAAATCACGGGAGGATCTGAAGAAATCCATCGAACTTCTCGAAGCCCTGAGAAAGATTCATATGATCATGGGAGAAAGCGACGATGCAGACAAGCTGAAAACCACAATAGATGCAGCAAGATTCACTCTCGAAGCCGGTGACAAGAAAAAAGATAACGATTCAAAAAGCACCAGCAAAGCCCCAAAAAAACACTGATTCTCAAATAAAATTGTAAATTTTTCTTGACGATATTCCATATTTTATTATCTTGTTATTAGCACTCATGAATATCGAGTGCTAATAACAAGAAGGGATAAAGTGGTGAAAAGGGAAATAAACACCGAAAGGCCTTTAAATGAAAGGGAGTCTGCAATTCTCAATGCCATTGTATACGAATACGTTCTCACTGGCAAGCCTGTAGGTTCAAGATCTTTTGTCCAGAAATACTCTTTTTCTCTCTCTCCTGCGACAATGAGAAATATAATGTACGACCTGGAGAAGATGGATTTCCTCATGCAGCCCCATACATCTTCAGGAAGAGTCCCCACGGACAAGGGCTACAGGTATTACGTAGATTCCCTTCTTGATAATTACGACTACAGCTTTACTCAGGATCTGGCCATTGATGAAAAGATATTTCAGAAGGAGCTGCAGCTTGACAAGATATTTGAATCTGTCACCAAGATGCTCTCTGTAATATCCAATTACGCCGGAGTAATGCTGTCGCCGAAGCCGGACTTTACAGTTGTAAAGCTCATTGAGCTCGTACAGCTTGAAAGCAGTGAAGTTCTCATGATTGCCGTAACAAGAACAGGCATGATTCTCAACAGAAAAGTTGCCCTTTCCGTGAGAGTTACTCAGGATGAACTTACCCGGTATTCAAAATTTCTCACAGAAGAGCTATGCGGCTACTCACTCGATGTAATAAAAAATTCTCTTTTTCAGGATCTGCGCAGTGCAACATCTTCTCTGGAAAACAGGGAAATGGCCATAGACATAGCACAGCTTGCCCTGAATGAAAATGAAGAATCTACACTGAACATCGACGGTATTGAAAATCTGCTGAGAATACCGGA
>CAYNFB010000431.1:0-1910 GCA_964396355.1 uncultured Leptospirales bacterium
AAGGAAGCCCCAGGGGCGGACTTGTGAGCCCTCGGCAAGAGCACGGGGGAGTCGCAAGAGGGTGTTCGCGCTTACACCCTTTTGCAAATTTCAGGAAACAACAGGTTTATCTTAATCTTCACTATGAGATCCCGGTATCCTAAAACTTAAAGCTAACGGAAATGATAGATGGCAAAACCGGGATGACGGTAAAAGTAAGGCGAACACGTGTAGAAACCTTTTTTATCCTGTAGAGGATCGGGTTACAAAAACTTTATTGACTCTTTATTTCTGCACATAATTATCTTTTCCATGGAAATTAAAACATTTAACAGGACAGCATAATATGAAAAAAATATTAATTGTTATTATAATCTTTTATTGCACAGGATGCGCTTCTCAACGTCATGCATCCCGCGGATGGGATCATTTAAAAAATCATGAATACAATAAAGCCCTGGCTGAGTTTAATACCGCGCAGAAAAGCAGAGATATTCCGGGTACCTATCTGGGACAATACCGCACATATATGGGAATGAAGCAGGAGGCCAGAGCCCTTGATTCTTTAAAAAAAGGTCTGGCGGCACATCCCGACGACGGATTTTTAAACTGGTCTATGGCAGACTTTTTAACTAAAAGAAAAAATGATCCATGCACGGCTCTTCAGTATTTATACAAAACACAACAAAGCCGTGTCGGGAGTGGTACTGCAGCAAAAATGCTGAAGGATGACATCAGCAATACCCAGGCAAGATGCAATAAAATAACTTTTGCTTCAGCTTATAAAAATCACAGCAAAGTTTTTGCTGAATTCAACAGGCAGCTGAGGGCTGTTAATCTTAAATGTTATATACCCGCCGGCTTTGCGCCCCATGAACTGAATGAATCGGGCCGAAAAGATGTAAATTATTATTATGCAGTAAAACATCAAACTGAAAAGATAGAGGTAAGGTACTCAATATTCCCCTGGAGTAAATCAGACTCTGGAGGAATAAACAGCAGCAGCAGTTTCCTGGGTTTTACAATATGTGTTATCGAGAATATTTCCGGCACCACTATCAAAAAGACAGACAAATTCTCTGAGATAAAAGCTGATGTGGTTAAAAAAGTTTTTAATGCAGACTCCGGCTATATGGCCGTTGTTAACCCGAAGTCTGATTTCGGGAAAGGCTACAACAGGGCGATGATCATCGGTCTGTTTAAAAAGGACACCGGCCTCTCCTATCACACAATCCTTTTTGATGAAGAAAAAATCTCTGATATAAATTTTCAGCCCTTATTCTACAGCGTTAGATTTAATGATAAGAAATAACAGATTTACTGATTCAGCTGTCCGCCGGCAGCTGCTGAAATGAATGAATTACTGACACCGGAAAACATCTCTCTTTCACTGCTGCTGTTTATCGTGATTACAGCAGTATGTTCAGTTATAATCACATCGTTAAAAAACGGAATAACTCCCATGCCCTCTTCTTCACCGGCTGCTGATCTTATTGTTAAGAAGGCAGTTGAAAATATTGAGGATGGAATTATAATAGAGGCCGGTTCGGGCTGGGGGCTGCTGTCGCTGAAACTTGCAAAAGCTTTGCCCAACTGTACAATTATCGGACTTGAAAATTCAACGGCTCCCTTTCTTTTTTCAAAACTGCTGAATATTATTTTTAAGCAGAAAAATCTGACTTTCGTGAGAAGGGATCTATATACCTGGGATTATCAGAATGCAGATATGATAGTCTGTTATCTCTACCCCGGAGGGATGGAAAAACTGGAGAAAATTTTTAAGAACAAATCAAACAGTATAAAGTATCTCATAAGCAATACCTTTGCACTTCCCGGGTGCAGAGCCGCAGAAAAAACTCCAGCTGATGATTTATACCGGTCACCGGTGTACGTCTATGTCAGAGATAAATAAAATGTTCTGTCCCGATGAT
>CAYNFB010000432.1:0-1906 GCA_964396355.1 uncultured Leptospirales bacterium
GGAGACTGGCGGGAGGTTGTAATTTATTCTCTCTCAGCTTTGGTCTGCGGATTTTTCTGGGAGATGTGGAATGCGGGTAGCCTGGCAAGGTGGACCTACAGTATACCATACGTAGGCGGGTTCAAAATTTTTGACATGCCTCTTCCCGGCTATGGAGGCTATCTTCCCTTCGGTCTGGAATGTGCTGTTGCTTCTCATCTCATAGGGAAGGTCTTTAAATCTGAGTGAACTGTCCTTGACAAAAAAATTAGTGAGAAATGAATGGGCTAAAATATTTATTTAAGAGGAATAGCTCATGATAGATTTCAGCGATATAGAAAAGGCGGCAGAGAGACTGGATGGGATAATTTTCCCTACACCACTTATTAAATCAGAATTTTTTTCTAATGAGTTTGGCAATGAAATCTATATCAAGCCTGAAAACCTTCAGCTTACCGGCGCCTTTAAGATCAGGGGAGCCTATAATATAATATCGTCCCTCGATGAGGAGACCAGGAGCAGAGGACTTATTGCCTCATCTGCCGGGAATCATGCCCAGGGTGTGGCATACGCTTCAAAGCTCCTCAATGCCAATGCAACTATTGTAATGCCCAGAGCAACTCCTCTTATAAAGGTTGAGGCTACCAGGAATTACGGCGCCAGGGTCGTGCTTGAGGGTGATATCTATGATGATGCATATGAAGAGGCCAGAAGACTGGAAAAGGAAGAGGGACTGATGTTTATACATCCCTTCGATGACGAGAGGGTGATCGCCGGTCAGGGTACAATCGGAATTGAAATACTCAGAGAGCTTCCCGACTGTCAGTGTATAATCGTCCCCATTGGCGGTGGAGGCCTCATTTCGGGAGTTGCCCTTGCTGCAAAAACCATTAATCCTGATATTAAAATAATTGGAGTGGAGCCTGAGGGGGCCGCTACGCTTAAATATTCTCTTCAGAAGGGAGGCGTCTATGATCTGCCCGGAGTTCAGACAATTGCAGACGGAGTAGCAGTGCGCCGCCCCGGAGAAATTACCTATGATATGGTTTCAAAATACGTTGATGAAATAATAACAATTTCAGACTACGAACTGATGGAGTTTTTCCTCATGCTTCTTGAGAGGCATAAGCTCGTGGCAGAAAATGCGGGCATATTGTCTCTGGCTGCATTGAAAAAGTTAGAAGGTTCGGGGATGAAGGTGGTATCACTGGTAAGCGGCGGTAATATCGACGTGCTTACAATATCGGGAATGATAGATCAGGGGCTTGTCAACAGAGGGAGAATCTTCTGTTTCTCTGTCGAACTTCCCGATAAGCCGGGCCAGCTCGTTGAGGTATCGAGAATACTTTCCGAAAAGAATGCAAATGTTGTGCGTCTGGATCACAATCAGTTCAAGAGTATCGACAGGCTGCACAGTGTTCACCTTGAGGTTACCATCGAAGCAAACGGAAGAGAGCATATCAGAGATATAACAGAGGCTCTTGCGGCAGAAGGCTATTATATTTCAAAGATCTACTGATTAATAAATTAAACAGTATAGAGAATAAATAATAATTCTCTCTGTATGGGAAATTTTATGCAATTAATCTGTTCTTTCTTGTTTAAGTGATTATATTGTTAGCATAAAATTTTATCCGGAGGTTCCCCATGGAAGATAAAATCATTAAGGTCGGTGTAGAAGCACCGGATTTTACATTGAAAAATCAGGATAGAATGGATATTAATCTCAAGTCTCTCAGGGGAGAAAGGGTTCTGCTTTCATTTCATCCTCTGGCCTGGACCCGGGTATGTGAAATACAGATGAAGTCACTGGAGTTAAAAAACGATGAATTCAGAAAACTCAATGTGACTGCACTGGGGATAAGTGTGGACAGTCAGCCCTGCAAGAAGGAATGGGGGGACTATCTTGATATAGAAAAGACTGATC
>CAYNFB010000433.1:0-1880 GCA_964396355.1 uncultured Leptospirales bacterium
GAAGGATATTGAAGAGTGGCAGAAAATTGACGGATTCGAGTGTCACGTAACAGTAGCTCAGGCCACAGAAGGGTGGACCGGCGAAACAGGATACGTTAACAGCCTCATAGAAAAAGCCAATGTTCCGGTTGAAGATACAGTCGCATTTGTATGCGGGCCTCCTGTGATGTTCAATTCTGTCATAGGTGATTTGATGGGCAGGGGACTTAAAGATGACTGTATTATTTCAACCCTTGAAAGACATATGAAATGCGGAATAGGCAAGTGTCAGCATTGTGCTATTGGACGGACTCTCGTATGCACCGACGGTCCGGTTTATACCTACAAGCAGATAAAGACCCTTGGCGAGCAGATATAATGAATACTTTTTTCTCTGACATAAAAAACGTTCTAAGTGATAACTGCTGTATCGTCGGCATGGGAAATTTTCTCAAGAGTGATGATGCAGTTGGCCTGTACGTTGTGGATTCTGTAAGAAAAGCTGTCTCCGATGACAGTTATATCTTTAATGTTGAAGATGTAATTGAGGCATACGTCTTTAAAATTTCTGAACTCGACTGCAAAAATGTTGTGGTAATTGATGCTGTCAAGACAGATGCCGAAGCCGGTTCGATCGTATTCGGCAGTCTTGAAGATGAGTTTGATGAACTTGTGGCGGATTTCTCTACACATAAACTGGCTCTTAAAATGTCGGGGAAAATTTTTAAGGAGCATGGAAAGGGAACTTTCCTGCTTGGAATAGTAGTTAATAATGTTGATTTCGGGGCTGAACTTTCCCAGACAGTTCGGGAGAGTGCCGATGCCCTGATAAAGATAATTATAGATACTCTAAATAGTAAAAAAGGAGTTGGTAAATGAATACTGACATTTACGGAAATTTAATGACAGCCATGGCTATACTTGCTGCTTCAGCAGTAGTATCTCCCATTATTGCGGGATCGAAAAGAAAACTGGCCGGCTGGATAAATTTTATATTTGTGACCATTGCTGCTATATTTCTCCTTCATTTAAGTTATGCGGTGATTTTTAAAGCTGTTCCACAGGATTCTACAATAATTACCCTGGGTCCAATAGGGATTTATTTTCTTGTGGACAGCTTTTCCGCATTTTTTGTTGCAGTGATATCTTTCATGGCGGTGATAAGTTCTTTTTATTCAATAGAATATATGGAGCATTATCCTGATTACGGTCTGAGGGGATACTATTTTAATCTTCCTGTATTTATTCTCGGAATGGTCGCCCTTGTAACTGTAGATGACCTCACTGCGGGATTCACAATTGCATGGCAGCTTATGACAATTTCTTCTTTCTTCCTTGTCCGGTTTGAGAATAGAGAGAAGGACAATGTGAAAAGTGCAAACAAATATCTTGCTCTCATGGAGTTTGCATGGTTAATGATAGTCGGCGCCACATTCCTCATCAGCGGTGCAGCTGTAGGCGACTCAATTCATACAATTACGGCTAAGATGGCAGAAACATCTGCTGCAAATCTCTACATTGTTTACGGACTGATTCTGCTGGGGTTCGGTTTCAAGGCAGGTATCTTTCCTCTCGGTCAGCTGTGGCTGCCTGATGCGCACTCTATTGCTCCCTCACCCATAAGTGCCCTTCTTAGCGGTGTCATGCTTAAGACCGGTATATACGGAATAATCAGAACTTTTTTCTGGATGGTTCCTCATGGTGAAAATGTTCACTTCGACGGATTCTTCTGGGGTGTTGTAATATCTGTATTTGGAGTACTTACTCTCTTTATAGGTACAGTCCAGTCTATGAAACAGAGTGATTCAAAGAGGCTCCTTGCCTACAGCTCAATCGGACAGATCGGCAGGCCGTCTCAAAAGGCTCAGACTCATTCGGTAATTCGCAGACTGTGGCTGCGA
>CAYNFB010000434.1:0-1874 GCA_964396355.1 uncultured Leptospirales bacterium
ACTTTGTCGGGTGAAGATCCGGAAGGTGTTTTCCCTGCCGTGTTGGGCCATGAGGCTCGGCCGAGATAATATCCCCCATGGGATATCCGATTGATACGAATCCTCCCGTAAAGATCTGTCCGGCGTGAGCACCCTCTGGCGGCTTATCCAGCTCTTCAAATTGAGAAGAGTATACCGGACAACTCACTATAAGGATCAGCAATATTTTTAGAATGTTTTTTTTCATTTCGGCCGCTATTTGTGAATCAGTAGAGATAGAATCCTCTTCCTGTTTTTTTACCCAGAAATCCCGATGCTACGTACTTCCTCAGAAGAGGGCAGGGCCTGTACTTATTGTCTGCATATCCCCGCAGCATCTCATCTCCTATTGCCAGGATTACATCGAGACCGACCATGTCTGCAATCTCAAGGGGGCCCATGTGGAGATTCAGCCCTTTCTTTAATGTCTTGTCAATGACTTCCGGTTTTGTTTCTCCCTCATACAGAAGGAATGCCGCCTCATTTATCATAGGATAGAGAACTCTGTTCAGGTAAAATCCAGGGTAGTCCTTTGCCTCGACAAAGTCTTTTCCCAGATCGCGGAGAAAGACTTTTGCTGTTTCAACTGTTTCTCTCGTAGTGGTGAATCCGGGGACAATTTCCACAAGGGGTAGTACTCTTGCCGGATTCAGGAAGTGCAGGCCTATGACTGAATCGGGTCTTTTGGTAGCTGATGCTATTTCTGTAATTGATATAGATGAGGTGTTTGATGATAAGATACAACCTGGAGGGCATATTCTGTCCAGCTCTTTGAATATATCCATTTTAATTGCCAGATCTTCATTTACCGACTCGAGAACAATATCTGAATCATTAAAATCTTCCATTGTATGAATAAGATTAATGGATGACAGGATCCTGTCTTTTTCGGTTTTATCAATGCGCTTTTTTTCTACGTATTCATCCAGCCTGTCTGAAATTGTTATTACAAGTTTACGGCTTCTATCTTCATCAATGTCGTATATCTTAACATTATAGCCGGCCTCAGCTGTAATCTGTGCTAAATCTGTTCCCATAATGCCGGCACCAATAATTCCAAATCTTTTCATCAAAACCATCTCCATTTGCGATATGGTGAAATATAACAGGATCCTCTTTTTTATCAACAATAAAATAATTGACTTAACTCTTTATTAACAAAATAAGATATTAATACTACACAGGGGCTTGAAAATGGAAAATTTTAGAAATTTGATTAATGGTGCAGTAATTGGCGTTGCAAATATTATACCTGGAGTTTCAGGCGGTACAATGGCTCTGGTCCTTGGAATATATGAAAGATTAATAAACGCAATCAACAATATTTCAGCTTCAACAGTCTTTTCTTGTCTTGGTCTTTTCAGATTTACCAAAAAGGCATTTAACAGTTTTATTGATGAGATGAAGAAGATAGACGCTTTGTTTTTAACTCTTATCTGTATAGGTGCTCTTGGAGCGATAGTAGCTCTTGCTAATCTAATGACCTATCTTCTTACTAAATGGCACGACCCTACATACGGATTTTTCTTCGGACTGGTTCTTTTATCAGTTGTGGCTCCCTATAAACTTATTAAGAAGAAGAATATTTTAAATCTTCTGGTTGCCGCCGCTGCTATGGTTTTTGTACTTTCAATTTCTTATTCAGTTACCGATGGCGACAAGCTCATTGAAAAAGCAAAGGTAAAGCATGAACTTTCACTCGGAACTGATACTGATTCGATGGCCCAGACTGTCGAAACATCAGAATACGTCCATATTTTCATTATGGGTGCTGTTGCAATATCTGCAATGATTCTTCCCGGAGTTAGCGGTTCTTTTCTTCTTCTTCTTATGGGAGGATATTTTCAGATTCTCCG
>CAYNFB010000435.1:0-1869 GCA_964396355.1 uncultured Leptospirales bacterium
ATCAATTCTGGTGTTGTTTAAAAACAGGAGAAATTATGAAATTCAGAAAAATCACATCCCTTACATTATTCGTATCAGGCATTCTTCTGACCCTGACCAGTATTATTCTCTACATAGTTCCACCCGGCAGAGTGGCATACTGGAGCAACTGGAAGCTCTGGGGTATGACCAAAACTGAATGGGGAAATCATCATATTAACATCGGCTATTTATTCATAGTATTCTCTATTATTCACATAATATACAACTGGAAAATAATAGTAAACTACCTTAAAGATAAATTAAAAAAAATGAAAGTATTTACTCCTGAATTTTCAATATCATTAATTATTGTAGCCGTCACAGCACTGGGAACTCAATTCAGTATCCCGCCATTCAGTTCTATACTTAATCTTGGAGAAATCATAAAAGATTCAGCAACTGAAAAATACGGTGAACCGCCCTATGGTCACGCCGAATTATCAAATATTAAGATATTTTCCAAAAATGTCGGTATTGATCTCAAAGTCGCTCTTGAGAGGCTGAAGAATAACAAAATTAAATTTACCAGCGAAAAACAGAGCCTGCAGGATATCGCACAGATCAACAATATTACTCCAAAAAATATTTTCAACATAATCAAACCTGAGAACAGTGAACATGGTAAGAAGGATGTGTTTCCGGTAAACCCCAGACCGGGGATGGGGAAGGTTAAGCTGAGTGAACTTGCGCTTAAATATAATCTCGATATCAATAAAATCCTCATGATATTATCAAAGAAGAATATTAACGCATCTCCAGAAATGACTTTTAAAGAAATCGCCGCTGAAAATAATACCAGCGCACAGGATATTTACCATATTATCCAAAATGAATTAAAAGAATAGATAACATAGAAAAAAAATATTTTAATAACAAGTAAACTAATAGCAGAGCCTGCGCCGGAGAAATATTTTTTTCTGTACAGATAAACTATTGATTATCATATGACCTATACTCAATAAAGTACAGGAATATATAATGCAGAAAATAAATATGCCTTCAGAAAAATTAGATATCAGGGGAGTAATATTTGACCTTGATGGAACACTTGCAGATACCCTCCGTGATATCGCAGATTCGATGAATAGAGTTCTTGAATCAAAGGGACTGCCTGTCCACAGCTACACTGATTATAAAATATTTGTAGGGAGAGGTCTGCGCAATCTTACGGTTCAGTCACTGCCGGAAAATCTCCGCTCTGAGGAGTCAATAAATAAAGCCTTTCAGGAAATGTTTGAAGATTATAGTCAAAACTGCCTCGTTGAGACCTCCCTCTACGACGGCATCCCCCAGCTGCTTGATGAAATGACATCGAGAGGTATTAAAATGGCAGTACTCTCAAACAAAGCTGACGAACTTACACAGATTGTTGTGGAATCCCTCATGGGCAGATGGAATTTTGAAAAAATCATTGGTGCAAGCGATTATATACCGGCAAAGCCCGATCCGAAAGGGGCAGAGATTATTATAGAATCATTCAATGCGCCAAGAAAAAATATTCTATACGTTGGAGACACCGGAACTGATATGCTCACAGCGGTAGCAACCCACCTGTTCCCTGTGGGAGTAACCTGGGGTTTCAGATCCGCCAATGAGCTGATAGAGAAGGGCGCCAGAGTATTGGTAGATCATCCTGCTGAAATCTTCGAGATTGTTGAATAGCTAATTCAAGACTTCCCGTTGTTGTATACAGACCCTGCAAGTAATAACTTAACAACCAAAAATAACTGCATCATTTGTTATGGTAAGAATAGGCTGTAAATATTATCAGTTCTCAGCCTGTTCAAAAAAATTTGACCAGCTTCCATTAAGTTGCTATACATGATAATTGCATTATTTGGCAGAGGT
>CAYNFB010000436.1:0-1856 GCA_964396355.1 uncultured Leptospirales bacterium
TTTCCTGATGAGACTTTTCTTCAGGTTTAATCTCTTCACCAGGGAGTGTTTCTTCAGCTTTTATTGTATTTTCTTTATTAGCTGATTCCGGTATATCCAGATCCTCTGAACCCTGATTAAACTTTTCTTCAGATTTAATCTCTTCACCAGAGAGTGTTTCTTTAGCTTTTATTATATTTTCTTTATTAGCTGATTCCGGTATGTCCGGATCCTGTGAAAATAAAGGGGTTATAATACTAAGAGAAATAATTATCGAAACTATAGCTGAGAAAATTTTCATTTTCCTATCCTCTAATTTTATTATTTAGAGTAGATTTTATAATAAATAAAGGATTTAGAGAATCAGCCGAAAGTATGACATAAAAAAAAAGTGGTATGATAGAGGGAGGGCTGTTAACAGAGGAAGCATCAACCCCCTCTGTTATGCAAAAAAACTCTTTATTTAGGGCCTTTCTTTAACAGTAATCCAAAAGTTGCGTCTTTCTTTATTTCTCCAGACAGTAACCTTAAGAGTGGTGCCTATTTTTTTTGACCCGACTATACTGATCAGGTCCTGAAATGTTTCGGTCATCTTACCGTTAACTTTAAGGATCACATCCCCTTCTTCAATTCCGCCTTTGGCTGCCGGGCTTCCTTTCATGACGCTGCCCACGAGCAGACCCTTTTGATTCTTTTTCAGGCCAAGCTGTTTAGCGTATTCTTCGGTAAGAGGAGCAATCCGGACTCCCATGTATCCCCTCTTTACTTTCCCGTATTTTTTAAGCTCCATAAGTGTCTTGTGAGCTACGTTAACAGGTATAGCAAAGCCTATTCCTATGCTGCCGCCGGTTTTTGAATATATGGCACGGTTAACACCAATTACCTCCCCGTCGATATTGATCAGAGGCCCGCCGGAATTGCCCTGATTAATAGCAGCATCAGTCTGAATATGCATGTTGCCCATGTTGTCCAGATGATTTCTTGCAGTAGCACTGACAACTCCAGAGGTAAATGTCTTGTCAAGACCAAAGGGATTCCCGATTGCCACTACAAGATCACCAACCCTGACATTATCAGAATTGCCGAGAAATGCATGTTTGAAATTTCCATTACCGTCTATTTTTAAAAGGGCAATATCAGTAACAGAGTCAGAACCGACAATCTTTGCCTTATAGGTCTTATCTGCAACAGTGACGGTAACAGAATCAACATCCTTCACTACGTGGTGATTGGTGCATATATATCCGTCGGCGGTTATTATAAATCCGGTACCAAGGCCGGTGGCCTTTCTCGTAGATGGTGAATTATTTTTCTTATATCCAAAAAACTCTCTAAAAATAGGATCATCCATAAAGGGATTGTGCTGTGATACCTTTACAGTCTTCTCCGTGCTTATAAAGACAACTGAATCTTTATACATATTATATATTTCATGATATGAATTTTGAAGCTCATGAATCACAGAATTTTTTGATCCGTTTTTCAGCGGTGAAGTTTTGTATGCTTCGGATAAAAAAGAAGTCTCTGCGAAGAGGAAAGAAAAAGAAAGAACTACTGCAAAAAATAGGGGGACAATAAAATATCTTTTCATATAAAACTCCTGTGAATATTAACTGATAGGTGTTTAATAAAATTAAATGAACCGGGATAAAATACCCCGATCCATTTTCTTATATCAATATACAGAGTTATATGTAATAAGAAAAAATGAAAAGTTACATGAAAAGTTCAGTGATTACTCACCTTCAAATTCTACGATATTGAAAATAGTGTAGCCGTTGTCGGTTAGATTTTTGCGGCCCCCCACTTCAGGAAGATCTACAATAAAAGCCATTTCCGCAACTATACCGCCGAGTTTTTCTATGAGCTTCGCACCG
>CAYNFB010000437.1:0-1789 GCA_964396355.1 uncultured Leptospirales bacterium
TTATTAAAAAAATAATATAAATCAAAAATATATTTCAGAATAATCCTTATCTGTTAATAACAGTATTACACAGGACAAATATTAATTCTCATCTGCAGCCCGGACAAGGTGGATAATAAATTTAGGTAAACTGAGATTATATACGATGAAAACTGCTGACAAATTTAATTTAAAAATAAAGAGTTTATGGGAAATATTTAAAGTTTCATTGAAACTCGGATTAACATCCTTCGGCGGTCCGATTGCTCACATCGGTTACTTCCACAATGAATATGTTCAAAAAAAGAAATGGATGGATGAACAGAGCTATGCTGATCTGGTAGTGCTGTGTCAGTTTCTTCCGGGACCGGCCAGCAGCCAGCTGGGAATAAGCATTGGAACAATCCGCGCGGGTCTGGCAGGCGGTTTCATTGCCTGGTTTGGATTCACAGCACCATCTGCTGTCTTTCTGATAACCTTTGCATTTTTACTTCACGGATTTAACCTGGGAGATTCACACTGGCTCCACGGCCTGAAAATTGTCGCAGTAGTCGTGGTAGCCCAGGCTGTTCTTATTATGTGGAAGAAACTGATTACAGACTGGAAACTGGCAGTGATCGCTATTGCGGCTACGTCTCTTCTCCTGTACAGGCAGACATCTTTCATCCAGATAATTATTATAGTCTCAGCAGGCATAACCGGTTTGCTGATGTACCGGAAAAAAATCACCCCTGAAATCTCTCACATAGAAATACCCATCAGCCGCAAAACAGCAGCAGCACTCCTGATAATTTTCTTCAGCCTCTTATTACTGCTTCCTGTGGTTCGTCAGATTACCGGCAATCACTGGATATCAATGGCCGACAGTTTTTACAGATCAGGATCACTTGTATTCGGAGGAGGCCACGTCGTTCTCCCCCTTCTTGAAGAGGAGGTCGTACCTGTAGGATGGATCACAAAAGAAAACTTTCTCGCAGGATACGGAGCAGCCCAGGCGGTTCCGGGGCCCCTGTTTACCTTTGCCTCATATCTTGGAACTATGATCAGCGGTATTGGGGGGGCTGTTCTGGCTATTTTTGCAATATTTCTGCCGGCCTTTCTTCTTGTTATCGGCACACTGCCCTTCTGGACAATTCTCCGCAGAAATTCAAAAATAAAGGGGGCATTAACGGGTATAAATGCAGCAGTTGTGGGCATACTGCTTGCTGCGCTGTATAATCCTCTATGGACCTCGGCAATTTTTTCTCTGACTGACGCGGGACTGGCAGCTGTTTTATTCGCAATTCTGATGATATGGAAAGTACCCTCGTGGGTTATTGTAGCCGCCGGTGCTGCCGGCAGTACAGTAATTGGTATTCTTTAATACAGGACAGATCACAGTGTAATCAGAGCAATATCACCCGCCACATCCAGTCCGGCATTTCGGCCTCTGTCGTGAAAAATTATTTTCCCGCTTTTTACTTCGATCAGATGAACCTCAACCTCTGAGGTCATACTCTCTTCAATCCTGCCGTCCATGAATCCCTGGATCGGGGAGGAGAGAGATGCTGCGGGAGCCCGCTTCACACCTATTTCAATCCGGTGATGTTTATTCTCCATAACCAGCTCCACCCGATCTGCACTAACCCGGCTTTTCCTGAGAATGGTTCTGTTGTATGTGGTAAACTTTATCAGACGATCATGAAGCCACAGCGCTGCTATGAATCCCGTAAAGGATTTTCTGATCCATGGAATTTTTGCCACCGATGCGAACAGGGAAATTCCAGGTTCACTGAAATGATTTGTCTGCATCCAGATGTAGGCCGAGGGA
>CAYNFB010000438.1:0-1737 GCA_964396355.1 uncultured Leptospirales bacterium
CGGGCAGGACGCCCGCAGTAAAATTAATAACTAGGGCGCATCACTTTCGCACAACTATGTCATATACGCCATATGGCGTATAATGTTGAAAATCAATGTTGTATGCGCATTATGGCGTATAAGCTATTAAATGTCAAGAGGGCTCCTTATTTTCTGAAGATTTTTAGTGCTCACGTGAGTGTATATCATTGTTGTATTGGGACTCTTGTGTCCCAGAAGCTCCTGGATAAACCGGATGTCAACACCCTGTTCAAGAAGGTGTGTGGCAAAGCTGTGCCTCAGAGAGTGAACTGTTGCAGCTTTATGAATACCGGCTTTTTTCATTGATGCAGTAAATACATTCTGTATACTTCTTGCAGACAGATGACTGCCCGGCTTCTGTCCTTCAAGAAGCCATTTGACCGGTCTGTAAATGTTCAGATATTCTTCAAGGATTTCTGCAAATTTATCAGAAAGTAATGTAGTTCTGTCTTTCCTCCCTTTTCCCATGCGGAGACAAATCAGTTTGCGGTCCCTGTCGATATCGGAGATTTTCAGGGTTACTGCCTCGTTCAGCCTGAGACCGGCTGAATATATCAGCATGAGAGCTGTTCTGTGTTTTAAATTTTTTGTTACGTTAAAAATCAGATTAACCTCCTCCCTGCTGAGGACAACAGGGAGAGATCTATCCTTAACCGGACGCTTTATTTCACAGGGGAATTCTTTTCTGAGCACTGTATTGTAATGGAACTTCAGGGCGCTGATTATAATATTAACTGTGGAAGCTGAGATGTCATCTTTTTCAACCATGCAGCTTAAAAAATTTGTGATATCCTGCTTTTCTATCTGTTCTGGCATCTTGCCGGTAAATTCAAGAAGTCTTATATTATATTGGAGATAGGTTTTGACTGTCTTTCTGCTGTATTTTCGTGAAAGCATTTCATTCTTCAGGGAAGAAAGCTGCACTTCTCTTCCGGAAATAAATAAATTTCTGTCGGGAGCGGAATTGCCGATTGCAATATCAATTCTGTTTTGAGAAGAATACTGAACCAGAGTTATCATAATCCTGTCGAAATTGCTTTTGGAGTTCAGCACAGACCAGGTTCGCGATTCAGGATCCCATAAACGCCCGGGAATATTTTTTATTGTATTAATTATCTCATCGATATAGGTCATTTTAATCTGGAGAGTTCCTTCTTCCGAAGGTGTAATAATAATGTATTTATCCATACTACTATTACGGATATCAATTGAGTTAGGTGAAAAAAAATATAAATTCATAAAAATAATATTAAAGATAAAGTTTTGCTGCAGTATATGCGTTTTAATTTTATCTTAAGGACTGTTCGTTGAGTCTTTATTGCTCAACAGAATCTGCGGTGTGCTGAGCAACAGTGAAACAGAAAATATCTCGTAGGGGAATACGGCGTGCGAAAATTTAAAAGTATCGGCTTGTTTCAGTTATCCTGGCAGGCCCGCGGGCAATAACTGAATATCAATGGATACCCGACGGCTCGGGAATGACAAAGTAGTTATCCGGGAATGGCAGAGAAATATAAATGTTATAAGAGAAAGAAATCGAAAGATAAAGGATGCAGGGGGAGGTAAACGTTTTTAGTGATGGAGGACTTTTGAAAATTAAGCGCTGAAGCTGGCATTCTCTCTGCCTTGAACTCTGTTCTTGAGCGAGATGGCCATTTGACCCTTAAAGAGAAGGGCTTCGAAGTAATCAAGCCACATGCTGACTTCAGAATCTTT
>CAYNFB010000439.1:0-1729 GCA_964396355.1 uncultured Leptospirales bacterium
AAACAGATCCCGCGAGAAAAATGAGGCAAAAAACTGATTTATAAGTACAAATGCAATAATACTGAAAAGGAGTCCCGAGAAATAGCCTTCCCATGATTTATTAGGAGAAACCTCAAAACCGACCTTATGTTTGCCGAAGAGGACACCACCGAAATAAGCACCTGTGTCATTCATCATGACTACAACAATCATTGTAATAATATAGAAAATTCCGTCTTTAAGAGATTTCATAAGCAAAAAAAGTGTGATAGAGAGGACGATGTACATAACACCGAAAGCGGTAATTGCCATTGAGTAGGTTCCTCCCTTCAGCGGCCGGGTAGAAAGCTGCAGAATCAGAATTACAGCCATAAATACAGCAAAAAGAGCCATTATCACTCTTGCATTATAATCGCCGAAGTATCTCGTATATCCATAGAGTTTGCCGAAAGCAAATATATACATCATAATATTCAGCATCAGACCAAAAAGCAGACCGGTCTTGACGAAGGCTCTCCCCTCTGATCCTCTGTCGGAAATCATATAATATTCATAAAGTGATATCAGAGATATCACAGTGGAACCTATCAGCATTGGTATGGATTGGAAATCGTCAGTAATAAAAATATAGGCCAGTACGGGCAGAGCCACTACAGCGCTCAAAACCCTGAAAAAGGTTTCTCTGTTTAATGCACTCATATATTTCCGTATCTCCTTTCTCTGTTCTGATATTGATATACAGCTCTGTACAGATCTTCCGATCCGAAATCAGGCCACATTACGTCTGAAAAAACAAGCTCAGCGTAGGCCAGCTGCCAGAGCATAAAATTGCTTATCCTGAATTCCCCGCTGGTTCGTATCATAAGATCAAGATCGGGAATTCCTTTAGTATATAGATGTTTCTCAAGTTTTCTTTCAGTAAGTTTTTCATTCCTGCCGGAACCCTCAAGCCACGTATTTACGGCATTTAAGATTTCCTGTCTTCCGCCGTAATTTATACAGAAGTTGAGAATTATTGATTTATTATCTTTGGTATCACGTATAGTATTCTTTATTATTTTTTTTGTAGATGGAGGGAGTTTGCTGAGAGAACCTGAATGACGAATCTGAATATTTTTCTCCATGATAAAGTCAATTTTCTCAACGAAGAAATATTCAAGCAGGTCCCACAATCCTCTTATTTCACTCACGGGCCTGGTCCAGTTTTCTACCGAGAATGCGTAGAGAGAAAGGGCCTTTATCCCCAGATCAATAGCACATTCAACAACAGGCTCGATTCTGTCAGCCCCGTGTTTATGCCCTTCCTTCCTGGGAAGGCTTCTTTGCTGAGCCCATCTGCCGTTGCCGTCCATTATAATTCCCACGTGACTGGGAATTTCCTGAGGCTTAATTAGTTTTTTATAATTTTTCATTGATTAGATTATTGTTTTAACCCGCCCGAGGAGTCAGAAAACTCCCTGATAGGCGGGAAAAAGTCTATAGACTTAAAATTTCCTTTTCTTTATTCTCTGTAAGCTTCTGCGTTTCATCAATAAACTTATCAGTAATCTTCTGGATCCTGTCCTGAGCGGATTTAGATTCATCTTCGGAAATTTCACCGTCTTTTTCAAGTGATTTCATCATATCATTGCCGTCTCTCCGTACATTTCTGATAGAGATTTTGCATTCTTCTGATTTCTGTTTGGCCAGTTTTACGTATTCCTTTCTTCTCTCCTCAGTCAGTTCAGGGATCTGAATCCTTATGAGATTA
>CAYNFB010000440.1:0-240 GCA_964396355.1 uncultured Leptospirales bacterium
TTTTTCGTAATTGTCCCGGTTTAAATTTTCTATAAAATTATATTCATCTTTGAAATAATGATACTTCGATGCACTTCCGGTTTCGTTTATAGACTTAAGATTGTTCAGTATGAGTTCGCTGGAATTGCTTTCCTGACCGGTTTTTGAGCTGTACTTGTTGAGTATCTGCTGGGTTATAATTTTCCTGAAGGCCCTGCCCTTTACTTTTTCCAGGCCTTTTTTCTTGTCTTTAACGTGAAT
>CAYNFB010000440.1:263-1728 GCA_964396355.1 uncultured Leptospirales bacterium
CACTATATATCTCATCATATTTATCGGGATTTTTAATTGTTTCGAACAGCAGCGATGGCTCTTTTTTGTTCAGCAGCACTTCATATAAAGAGCGGTAGACCGGTATAGCAATATTTTTCTTTTCTGCAAGTTCAATCAGCGGCTCTATGGCATATGCTCCCTCTGCAAGATAGTGAAGATTCTTGCTCATCTTCTCCAGTACAAATTCAGGCTTGAAACGCAAATATATTCTGTCGGTGAATCCCAGACTTGAGCCTTTATCTATAATTTGAGATGAAATATCCTTTCCGAACCTTCGGTTTCTGCTGTGTTCACTGAGCGAAGTCGCAACAAGATCGCCTGCTCCGGAGATATCTACTATTGTTTCTAGCTCTCCGCCCATTGCAGTACCCAGGCTTATCATTTCCTTGAGCGATTCAGCCATGAGGGCTCCTGACAGATTATCTCCGCAGTCTGGAAGCTTGCTTATCATTCCTGCAGCGATAGCTGCTGGATTCTTCAGTGTTCCTCCAACATCGACTCCTATTATATCCTCTGTTTCACGGCACTGGAGATAGCTGCAGTTAAGCAGGTTACAAAAAAGAGCTCTGTCATCTTCAGATTTACCGGCAATGTTTAGGCAGGTATGATATCTTTTTACTACTTCCTCTGCATGACTCGGGCCGTATATAGAAACTACACGATTCTTGTATTCAGGCATGAGACGTGATATTGTCTGAGAAATAGTGAGTACTTCGTGGTTGACCCTGCAGAAACCCTTTGTGAGATAAGCAATGGGAACAGGAGTCTTCATCTTCTTGATAAGTCTGCCGATCATATCAGGAATGACCTTCGATGGAGTTGCAAGAATTATTGCATCGGAATTTTCTATTGAGTCCTTGAGGCTCGTTGTAGCCTTTATATTTACAGGAAGTTTTACCCCCGGCAGGTAATCAAGATTCTGATTCCGCAGATTGATAGAATTAGCCGCTGATTTTTCATAGGACCAGAATTTTATAATTATATTCGGATAGTTCTCAGCTATCACTTTACCGATTGCGGTTCCCCAGGAACCGGCACCAATTATTGTTATTTTTTTAAGCTGTTTACGTTTATGCATATTTTAACACTCTGATTTTTGTCCCAATAAGTCAACATATAATCATCCAAAAAAGGGATTAACTCCGCTTAAGAAACGGCTTTAATCCCCCCTTTAATCTTTTATTATGACTGTATTTACATATATTCCAGGTAATCTTTCAGCTTTCTGGCTCTGGTGGGATGCCTCAGCCTTCTTAGAGCCTTAGCTTCAATCTGCCTGATACGCTCTCTTGTTACTTTAAATACATACCCAACCTCTTCAAGAGTGTGGGAATAACCGTCATCAAGGCCGAATCTCATGCGTATAACCTTTTGTTCTCTGGCAGGCAATGTATTCAGTACAGAGTTAATCTGCTCGTTAAGCAGGCGGTGTGCTGCCGTATTT
>CAYNFB010000441.1:0-1704 GCA_964396355.1 uncultured Leptospirales bacterium
GACCGAAAGCTGTCCTTCAGCTTCGGAGCTCTTATTCTGATACTCATGCTGATTGTCACAGGAGCGGCAACCTACCTTTACAGCGTGAACCAGAAAAACCAGGCGGAAAGACTATCTAAAGCCGTAGCCCTCCTGCTCAGTGAATCAGTAAGCAGGGTAACCTTTTCCGGGAAGTACCATACTCAGCTTTTTGTCGAAGAGATGAAGAAAAAAATACCTCTCCTTGAAACCATTTCCGTGGAGACCTGGGACGGAGTTATAATCGCACACAGCAGCCCCTCTCTCAATGATACAAGGAGCGATGTTAAATCCAGACTCCAGATTCTCGAAGCGCTGAACAGCACGGGGCCTGTGATAACAGAAAGTAATTATGACGGTAAAGAAGTAAATGAAATTCTCATCCCCTATCGCGGAGGGATTAAATCTGAACCACTGGGAGCAGTACGGGTAAGAATAAGCATTGAAGAGACAAAAGAAGAGGAGA
The DNA here is from genome assembly GCA_964396355.1 of uncultured Leptospirales bacterium. GTDB lineage: Bacteria > Spirochaetota > UBA4802 > UBA4802 > UBA5550 > CAYNFB01. The sequence continues at coordinate 485 of CAYNFB010000441.1, forward strand.
TCTTCAATTATCTGAAAATTATTGCCCTAATTTCTATCCTTACAGGAATTGCAATCGGGGTTGTATTCATGCTCAGCCGTTACTTCGGCAGAAGGACGAGAGATATCACAATCCGCATGGAAACAATACTGAACAGCTCTCCGGCCTATATCTACATGAAGGATTTCGAAGGCCGCTATCTCTTTATAAACCGGATGCTGTCTGAAACTCTCGGAATAACAAATGAAGAAATCCGGGGAAAAAAAGATATAGATCTCTTCCCTGAAGAATTTTCCAGATTATATATTAAAAACGACAGGAAAGTTATGGATAATGATATAGTTCTCGAAGAGGAGGACAAGGCCCTTCTCCAGGACGGTATGCATTTCTATCACAGTATAAAATCACCGATAAAAGACAGCAGCGGCAGAATTTACGCAGTAATTGGAATATCAACAGACATAACTGAAAATAAAAATTCAGAAAAATCACTCAGAGAGAAAGAGGAACAATACCGCAAGCTCCTTGATCTTGCCCCCGATCCTTTTTTCCAGGGAGACGAAAAAGGCGAACTGATAAATACCAACAATGCTGCCATTGAATTAACAGGATACACAAAAGAAGAACTTTTTAAGATGAACTTAAAAGACTTATTCCCCGAAAGCATTTCAAAATCAGCACCATTAAGATACGACCTTTTAGAAAAAGGCCTCATAGTGAAAGCAGAGAGAGAAATAAAAACAAAGAGCGGAAAAATCCTTCTCGTTGAAATGAATTCCAAAAAAATGCCCGACGGAACCTATCAGTCATTTTTCAGAGATATAACAAGAAGAAAAGAGGCTGAAGAATCACTGAGGGAGACAGAGTCAATATTTACTCACTTCCTGGAAAAAAGCCCCATATACATATTCTTCAAGGATGAGAATATGAAAATTATGCGGCTCAGCAGGAACTATGAAGACATGCTGGGAAAGCCATTGAAAAACCTGATAGGGAAAACAGCAGAAGAGCTTTTCCCTCCCGAACCTGCAAAAGTCATGACAGAAGACGAAAAAAAGGTTATAAAAGAAGGTGTGGTAATAGCAAAAGATGAAGAGTTAAACGGAAGATACTATAACACTATGATATTCCCCATTTCAACAGAGGGCAGCCCCCGCCGTCTCGCCGGCTATTCAATAGATGTCACTGAAAAACTCAGGACAGAGACACTTCTTCAGAACTCCCAGAAACTTGAATCACTG
>CAYNFB010000442.1:0-1675 GCA_964396355.1 uncultured Leptospirales bacterium
GTACAGAGCTTATCAGCTCAGATGAGCTTGTGAAGGGCATAAAGAAGGCAGAGGCGATGCTGAATTTTCATGAGGAGGAGAGGCCTGTGGGAGTTCAGATCTACGGAAGGTCACCCGAGCTTCTGGCCGAGGCTGCACTGATTGCAGAGAGCTGCAGGCCCGATTTCATAGATCTTAACATGGGATGTCCTGCCGGGAGAATTATAAAGGACGGTAACGGCTCGGGCTCGGCACTCCTCCTTGACCCGGAACTGATAGAGAAGATCGCAGAGAAGGTAACCTCCGCCGTGAAGATTCCCGTGACCGCGAAGATCCGCACAGGATGGGATGACCGCAGAATGCATTTTCAGGATAACCTGAAGGCCCTGGAGAACGGCGGAATCTCACTTGTCACCGTACACGGCAGAACCAGAACTCAGAGACATGACGGAGAGGTTGACTGGGGCCTGATAGGCCAGGCTGCCAGTACTCTTTCCATGCCGGTTCTCGGGAACGGCGGAATCCTCTCCCACAGTGAAGCGCAGATGAGACTGACTACGTCCGGATGTGCGGGCATAATGATAGGCCAGGCCGCCTACGGTAATCCCTGGGTGTTCTCGGGAAAAACCCCGTCAGTCACAGAGAGGGTAGAGCTCATGGAGGAACAGCTGGGCCTTATGATTGAATACTACGGGGAAAGGGGCGTCATTCTCATGCGCAAACATCTCTCAAACTCTTTAAGCATCTTCTCCATTGAAGCTGACCAGAGAAGAAAACTCCTTACCTCAGAGAACAGCGATGAGGTCATTGAAATAGTCAAAAGTATAGCAAACCAGAACGGTTAAGACTCCCTGCGCATAAATACTTAAAATTCTCCGCCTCCATCTGCCTTAAAAATATTGACATTATCTCTGATCATGTATGAACTGATATACCTGACCCGAGGCGTGATCTCCACGCTTCTCTCTGTCCGCGGGGACGGGACATCTATAATCTGTTTTTACGGAGGAGGCAAATGAATAACGAAGTCTATCCAAACTGCAGCCTCAGTGAACTCCGTCAAAAGATTGAAAAACTGGACACCGGATATGAGACCGCCAATGGAATCTGTTACTCACAGAGAGATGACCTGTCATTCCGCATCTATCTCAACGGAGAGCGGGGCAATGCCTTCTCTCCCGTATATAAATGCGAGGTGAAGGAGTCCGACGATACAGGCACTGTCCTGACGGGAAAGTTTGTCTTCCGCACGTTTACCGTGAATTTCCTCTGTTTATGGATGCTGTTTATCATCTCGCTCTTCTATATATCCCTCAGGCGCATGGTCATAAACTACCAGTCCAACGGCAGCCTGAACAATGATTTATCCTTTTTTCTACTGGCTCTCGTATTTACGGGAATTCTCTGCTTCACCGTATTTGCAGGGAGAAAGAGGTTCAGCAGAGACAGGGATTTGATAATGGATTTTCTCCGCAATTATACGGCGTGATTTTAGCTTTTATGCAGTCTGCTTCCGGCCTTTGCCGGCCTTCTCCGGCCTTCGCTGGTCTTCAGCCGGCCTTCGCTGGTAATGAAAGTACCGGCCTGGTCTGTTTTATTCTGCCCGGCAGCGGCTTCTTTTTATCAGAAAATAAATAATATTTTGCTTGCCTGATTTAATCAGAACTTCATTTTACACCTGTAATATGGAGATATA
>CAYNFB010000443.1:0-1652 GCA_964396355.1 uncultured Leptospirales bacterium
CTGCTCATTGTCGAAGCTCACATTGGTTATTGTTGTAAAGAGCGCTTTCATCACATATGCTGTAATCTCCTCTGAGATTATACCTGCACTTTCTGATGCGAGTGAAACTCCCTTGACTGTGTGAATAAGAAGATCCTGTAAGATCGCAGTATCTCCCTTCTTTCCGCATACACCGTTTACTGTACAGCCCTCATTCTTCAGGGCCTCCTGACATTGATAACAAAACATAGCGTTCTCCTTAAACTGTTTTTTTTTAAAAATTATACTGCAATGTACCGCATGTGATATCAGTAATCAACTCCTGCCGTCTTTACATTTAACGGATCAAAAGCATGGCAGGGTGTAACACCGTGAATCATACTGCATGAGGGGCACTTAGCCTCAAATGTCTCCATTTCAAAATCCTTTCCGCAGCTGCATTTAATCTGCAGCGCCATGGGCATGAACTGCGAGGCAAACCCCATGGCCCTTACCTTATCCACAACCTCTTTTCCGTCGTTAAAGCTTCCTGAACATCCGTCGTGCATTATTGTTCTCCTTTTATACTGATGAGGCTTTCACCCTGACGCAGCGCTGTCCTGTAGGCACGCAGCGTCCTGTCCAGCTTCTCGAGCTCCGACAGTATGGCCTTCTCCTCATCTGTAGTTTCTCTTCTTTTTGCCCTACCGCCGTTTTTTATAACGATTCTTCTGTCACCCATGAGAGCAAGTATGGGATCATGAGTGGCCATGAGTACAATTTTCTCCTCGGACAGCAGGAGACCTAAAGCCTTCTTTCTGTCTATCCCGGCGTTCTCGATTTCATCTATGAGAATAACAGGAGACCTGCTGAGAATGGCCGTGTCTGCAATCATCAGCGCCCGTGACTGTCCTCCGCTGAGACTTGTTATAGGAGTTGTTGATAAAAATTTCTCTCCTGCAAGCTCATTGGCAGCATCAATTATGCGCATCACCGTATCATCAATGTTTTCGATCATTCTGCTTTCAGCATGGAGGGCGACAAACTCCTGTACTGTGAGATCCATGACGAAATTCATATTCTGTGAAAGCTGTGCTACAAGCTTCCGTGAGGTGGAGAAGCGCCACTTATTATCAGGCACCTCGTGATTTATCATTATTTTTCTTGAAGTAGGAGTGTCCTCCTGGGCCACCCATTCGATGTCCCCGAGAAGCCTGCTCTTGCCCGACCCCGTGGGCCCGACGATAGAAATAATTTCGCTCTTATGAATTACAAGTTCATCGAAACATTCCCGGTTTCCAGATTTATCGGTTCCCGGAAGAACAGTGAGAGAATGGACCTTCTCATCTTCACCGAGAAATGCTATCATCTGATTTATATAGCTTGCCAGCTGTCCGGGCAGGCCTTCTACATCCATGGCCCTGTCCTCTGCAAGCTCCGTGTCAATATCCTCAAGGACAGCCCTTAGTTTCAGATGATCTCTGCCCTGGTACGCCACTCCGTTATCCTGAAAAAATGAAGTAACGAAGGGAAAATCATCCACTATACGGCCAACTCTCTGTTCTATTATATCTTTTCCTGTAATCATCTACTTTTCATCCAGATCAATTTTGCGTACATTGCCCATCTGATAGCTCTCTCCGATTCTGGTCTCTCCAAGACAGTATGAGCAGAGTGCCGAGGGCATGGAGAAC
>CAYNFB010000444.1:0-1620 GCA_964396355.1 uncultured Leptospirales bacterium
TGACTCAAAATCAGGGTCAAAAGATGATAATATTCCAGCACAGACCCGTTCTGGAAATAACAGCAGTAGTCAGTACAGCAGCAACAGCAGCGGAAATGACCATGGATATCGTGACAGCGGCGTAAACAGCTACAGTCAGAGCAGAAACGATGCACGGCAGCCCGTGGGAAATAGAAATTACGTTCAGGACAGCGGGACAAAAGTTTCGCAGGATGAGCAGTACAGGCAGGACCGGTTCTATCAGCAGGGAATGGCCTCATGGTACGGCAGAGAGTTTCACGGCAAGGTAACCGCATCGGGTGAAAGATTTGATATGAATATACTCTCCGCGGCTCATAAGACTCTTCCTTTCAATACAATTATTGAGGTAAGAAACCTTGATAACGGAAAAGCTGTAAGGGTGAAGGTCAATGACAGGGGACCATACAGAGGAAATCGAATTGTCGATATGTCCTATGCTGCAGCGAGGGAACTCGGTATGGTGCAGAAAGGAGAGGCAAGAGTAGGAATCAATGTTATCTCCATGGGAGACAACAGTACAGCATATAAGAAGAATAGTGGAACATCAGAAAGGCGCTACGTGGAGCCTGTTTCCGATCAGAACCTTTCAGACAGCGACAGCCGCAGCAGAAATAATTACAGCAGTTTTGATGACAATTATAAGATTCAGGCAGGAGCATTCTACTCCCGCAATAATGCGGATAAACTGAAGTATAGAATTGAGTCTATGACTGACAGACCGGTCTCTGTTATTCAGGAAGGTGACTTCTACAAGGTAAGAGTCAAAGGACTGAAGAACAGAGTTGAGGCAGAGAGGCTTAAGGACATACTTTACAATCAGAATGTTTCTTCCTTCGTTATTGATTAGTCGAATATTTGAAAATATAAATAAAAAGAGGGTGCCGAGGCACCCTCTTTTTATTCGATTATATTTGATCTGAGTTTATCAAGAAGTTTCTGTATCTCGTCATAGTCTCTGGCTTTTATGATGTGTGTGAGATATGAAAGCTGGGAATTTATACCCTCTATCTGTTTCAGTGTATGTGGATTGAATAGTATTTCGGAAATCAGGTAGTCATCTTCAGAGAGCAGTCCTCTGGCAATCTCCATATGTTTCCGGAAAGTTGTACCCGGAGCATCTATCTTGGTCATGCATGCTGCAAAAACAATTGATGAGGCAAAGGGCGTAGACAGAGAATAGGCTGTAATGCTGTCGTGTTCCTCGAAGCTGTATTCATAGATGTTGAGCTTGAGTTCTTCAAAGAATTTCCTAAAAAATGCTTTTCCCTCCTCGTCGGATTCTTTTATTATCACTGCATTCTCGCTGCTCAGATCCCGTACATTGCCGAATGTGGGGCCGAACATAGGGTGGGTCGATACAAAGCGGTATCCGAGATTCTGGTAATATTTGAAGAGTCCGTTTTTTACCGATGCAATATCCGAAAGTATACAGCTCTTATCAATAAGAGGTATTAACTGATTGAATACCTCCTCTGTTTTCTGGAGGCTCACGCAGTTTATCACAAGCTGAGGATTGAAGTTTTTAACCTCTTCTATTTTCATGAATCTTTCTACGTTGATGAAGTGTTTTAATTTTTTCGGGTCACTGTCGAACACTGC
>CAYNFB010000445.1:0-1591 GCA_964396355.1 uncultured Leptospirales bacterium
ATTAACATGATCATTCACTGCGGAGACGGAGCAAAAGACATAACAGATGTTATAATCCCGGATAAAACAACGGTAAGCAGAGTTATGGGCAATACTGACATATACAGTGTTTATGGTGTAGAAGAGGAAAACCTGGAAAGCTGTAATGGCATGGTTCTATTTATAACTCACGGACATAAATACAATGTAAAAAACGGTCTGCACACTCTCTCGGCGGAGGGGAAAAGAAGGGATGCAGACATCGTAATATTCGGTCATACGCACATTCCCTTCCTGAAAGAAGGCCATCCGACTCTGTTCAACCCCGGTTCACTTTCAGAGGACAGCTACGGAATCATTACCGTGACCGGTGAAAACAAGTGTAAATTTACCCACTGCCGTCTGGGCTCAGAGCCCTGCAGATAACAGGGCCCTTCTATTATTATTTTTCGCCCGGTTTCTGCTTCTCAAGAGTAATCTCGCCGAGTTTCTCCTGCAGAGCGGGATCCTTCTGAACATTATCGTAAAATTCTTTATACTGCTTGTATGTAAATCCGTACTTTGCTGTTACGTTTTCGACTTTTGCCTTATCGAGTTCCGGATCAGGCAGAGCAATTTCACTCTCGATCTTGGCGTAATCTGCGATCTTCATTTCCTTTTGTTTCTGTGTGCATCCCTGGAAAAGTGAAACCCCCAGAAGCAGAATTAAAAAATATTTTATCAAACGCATAATTCCTCCACTTGAATATAAAATATAAATCCAAAAAACTCACATCAGATGACACTAAATTTCAGTCTGTGTCAAGGACAAATCAGGACATCAGCCTGTATACTCCCTCCAGCCAGCCGCTGTTGTAATTTTTGTACCACCGTGAAAATCTTCTGTCGCAGCTTCCTCCAGGCATATTAGTATGCAGCTCTGAGGTTGCCATATCTGCAATAACCCTTGCCGACGGACTGAATGTGGTCTCTCTCCCTGCCGAATTGAATATCTGCCCCTGAAGAATAGTCCCCCTGCTACCGGGAAGAGAAACGGCCCCAAGGTCAAACCCGAAGAATGAAGGCAGCTTGCCTCCAAAAAGCAGATGCCTGAAAATTATCTTTCTCGTCCCGCCGTATGGCCGGGCTCTGCAGTTCAGCCCCTCGTGTACTGCCATTTGCAGAATATCATCTCTGGAGCCCAGTCTGAACCAGTGCGACTTCCTGCTCAGCAGTATATTATCAAAATTACCGAAGTAGTCATTGAATATGCTGGTGTGATCAAGCAGGTGTGAAACAGTTTCCCTGCCCATACCGTTATCTCCAAAAACAGTCAATATCATGGCCCGGTATACACTCTCGAAAAGAAATGCTCCGACAGAATTTTCACTGTATTTACAGTCCCAGTCTTTGAGTATGCGTCCATTCTCCGTATCAGGTATAAAAGACTTCACTCTCTTCATGAGCCTTTCCGCCTGGAGTGAGTAGAGGTCGTATTGAATCTCCTTCATATATTCAACATCTACTTTTTTTCTCATGGAGAGCATTTTTTCAATTCTCTCGGCCCGATAGGTCGCCATGGGGAGGTTGATAGGAGTGGATGTCCCCAGATGATTGAGATCCTGATTAGCGG
>CAYNFB010000446.1:0-1591 GCA_964396355.1 uncultured Leptospirales bacterium
AATGCATCTCCCTGTACAGTTCCTTAATTCCGTTATCCATGCCGTCACCGAAGTAGGCAACAGGGATCAGAGTCTTTTTCTTTACGATCTCTCCGTCTACGTCTCCGGCAATGACCAGCTGAGGGTCAGCCTGAATCAGCTCCTCAATATTAACACAGCCCGAGGTTGTTCTCGGTGCAGGCAAATTCTTCACTCTCGGATCGAAAGAGACAATCAGCTCGGATGTTGTCAGAGTCTTTGTGACAGCGCAGAGCTTATCCTGCACACCGAGAATATAGGCGATCTGTCCCGTAGGTCCTCCGAGAAGGGCCACGCGTTCAAGATTTTCAGGAATTGTCACATTATTACCCTTCATTTCTGTTATGGTGCGGGTCTTTCCCGCCACCGGCTTTTTCTGACTCTCCCCTTTTTCCTTTGAGCAGGAGATCGGAAGAATACAGAAAGAAACTATAAGGGATAAGGCGAAAAAAGAAATATTACTCTTCTTCACTATTTTCCATCCTCAGGTTTGTTCAGTATGACAATATGAGACAGTCCCCATATATCGCGGTCAACGAAAAAATCTGTCATCAGGGTAAGTGTAAAGTTTCCCTGCGCTCTTTTCCCGTCCATCTCTGTTGCAATCATGTGAGTTCCGCCGTTATCAACAGAGAAGATTTCCTCGCCTGTGAGAACACTTCTGTATCCGTCGATGCCCACAAACATGAAGAGATTGTCGTTGCCGCAGCCCGGGAAATTCTTCTTTAGAAATGTTCTGAGATTGTATCCCGAAACTTTTGATACGCCCTTATATCCCTGACCGTGACCGAGCCTGACCCAGTAATCCATTCTGTCCTTCTTCATTCCTGAAAAATCGGCTCTCTTCACTTTACCGTCGGTGACGCAGCTTAAAAATGGAACAGTGCCCTTCTTACCTCGCACCATTTTAGGCAGAACAGCATCGGGAGTTGCCGGAGTTGAAAGCTCAACGGAGACAATGTCTTCAAGATATCGTGTTGTATATCTGTCTCTGGGAGCAATAACCTTAAGTCCCTTTATGTTTCCCGGAAAGAGGTTCTTCGTGTACTTCTTTCCTTCCTTTTTCTTCAGCTCTGCAGGCTGTAGTTCCTGTCTGTCATAGGCAAGTGTAACGGGGAACCTGTCATCGCTCATGGTTATCTCACCGTAGCTGAAGTGAACTTTCTTTCCGTCTCTGGAGACGAAGGTCACAATCATGTCGAGGGGTCTGTCAAATGGCGCACCCTCCGGCTTCTTCAGTGCAATCCCTTCAATTATATTAAGGGCGGGAATTCCTGTGTAGATATATGCGCCCTGAAACTTCTTATAGGGCAGCACTTCCTTTACCCTGATGCGGGTGGAGGCAAAGGCGCCCAGCGCATCATCATCGAAGACGTAGTCCTGCTTCACCATTCCCTTGACGGTTAAGCTGCTGCCCGATGGCACATTTACTTTCAGGGCAATTGGTGTAGCCCCTGTGACTGCCATGACTGAGGCATAGTCCTTCTCATATTGATAGAAGCACGTGATAGATAATAAAACGGCCAGAAGCAGACCGATAATTAGTGCAGTTTTTTTATTCATAATAACCTCT
>CAYNFB010000447.1:0-1566 GCA_964396355.1 uncultured Leptospirales bacterium
GGCACGAAAGTATGCAAAAGGCCGCCCTCAGTCGCCGGGAGGCTGACCCCTCATAAGCCGGGGTAGGCTTCCTTTCTTTGGGTTTTAATCTTAAGCTTTCCTGAATTTTCTCTATCCAAAACGGGTGGGATTTTTTTGTACTGCTTAACTTTATAGTTACCGTCTTTGATCCGCCCTCCCTGGCGGGCAAAGCCGGCACTCACATCGTGTTCGTGTTACTGGAAAGAAAGAAGGTTCTAGCCATAATTTCATGTCACAGAAACCCTCTCCACCGTGGAGAGGGTGCGCAGCAGCGCGGGTGAGGTCTGAATCTGCAGTATCAGGTTCATGTATAATATTAGGTAGTTATGTGCAGAGTTAAATCAATAATAATTCCTGAAATCTGTATGATTTATTGTACCCAACCTAAACCTCATTAACCCCGGTAACCGGCCCCCGTCCTTCAAGTACAGAAATAACGTTATCAGCCGCAATCTCAACCATCTTCATTCTGGTTTCCTCATCTGCACTGCCTATGTGGGGCAGCAGCACAACATTGTCCAGTTTCAGAAAATCTTCGTTCAGGTTGGGCTCGCTGTCGTATACGTCAAGGCCTGCTGCACATATCTCTCTTCTTTCAAGGGCTTCAATCAGGTCCTCCTCATCCACCACCGGGCCTCTTGCTGTGTTTATTAAAATTGCAGATTCCTTCATCATCTTAAATTCATCGCGCCCAATCATTCCTCTGGTGCTGTCTGTGAGTGGAACGTGGAGCGATACGAAGTCCGATTCTGTGAGCAGCCTCTTTAAATCGCAGTACTCCGCTCCTTCCTCCTTCTCAAACTCTGCAGATCTGTTCCGGTTGTGATATAATACCTTCATGTCCCAGCCTCTGCTTCGTTTTGCCATGGTGCGTCCAATCCTTCCTGCACCTATTATGCCCAGGGTCTTTCCTGTAATGCTTTTGCCCAGCATAAATGACGGAGTATATCTCTTCCAGTTCCCCGACCTTACCAGACGGTCGCCCTCAGAGACTCTTCTTGCCGTATCCATGAGAAGTGCCCAGGCAATGTCGGCCGTGGCGTCACTGAGAACTCCCGGAGTGTTTGTTGCCTGTATTCCTCTTGATGTGAGATACTCAATATCAAGGTTGTCATAGCCCACGGCATAGTTGGCCGCAACCTTAAGTTTCTTCGCATCCTTTAGCAGGGCCTCATTGACCTTATTCCCCATCATGAAGATAGCCCCGTCTGCATCGGCAATGTGTTTTCTTAGCTCTTCATCAATCATGACCAGGTCATCGTTTCGCATGACTACGTCAAATTTTTCCTTCAGCCTGTCAAGGCCGGGTCCGAAAAGCTGCTGGGTTATGACAATCTTCTTCTCCATGATTTCCTCCGTAAAAATAAGTATTCCTATTTTAATCCAATATTATTGAATACGTCATCGGCCCCGTAGGGCATGTCTATTGAGGCCAGAGTCTCAATGCCGGTTATCTCGCAGGCGTTTCTGTTTATGTAGACAGCTTTTGTTTTTTTGAAATCCGATTCAATCGATTTTCCTGTGTAGTCCGCCTCGCTGCATCTG